>CAZFBN010000007.1:0-70290 GCA_964517145.1 uncultured Saprospiraceae bacterium | reverse complement strand
TTCGCTAATTTAACCTTTCTTTTTTCCCTAGCATTACTTGTTTAGTTCTACCCTTGCGTTTTCAGGTAAAATAGAGTCGGAGGTTTTTTATTTTTAATTTTCAATGGTGCAGAAGGGCAAAAAATAAAGTTGTAATTTGTCCAATTCTTTAGTATTTTCTTCCGACAAAAGCGATGGAATCTGAAATTGTTTAAAATTAAAGATGTTATTTTTTAATATATAAACTAACTGGTATCTTTGATAAAGCATCTAATTTCGCCACGAAGGTACTAAAACACTAAATCTCACAAAGTTTTGTGTGAAATTTGTGCCTTCATGTTTTTGTGGCAGATTGCAAAAACGGTTCATTTATTGACTGATATTAATGTTTTTTTTTCAATTTTAAACAAGTTCAGTGTTTAAATTTTATATTTATGCTTTGTTATTTTAAATTTACTTATTTATTTACAAGCTGAACCAGTTTACTCACTGTATTCATGTTCCGCATTGTGCCTTCTTCCTTAATTTTTGGAAATTTTAATTTAGAACGTCCCATCCCATCCGGAAAATGAATGTAAATTTCCCGACCAGCAACCATCACTTCCTCTTTCCCCGGTATTGGCACCCCTTTGAATAAATCCGCTGGCACCGGATTGGTCAGAAACAACACGCCCACCTGCGCAGGCACTGCTTCAGGAAATGGATTGCGCATGAGCACTTCTTCCATCGCTGTTGAAGATCGTATCATGACGGGAATGTACCTTTGTTTACTTGTTTGAATGGCATCTTCCAATACTTTCACTTGCTGCGCTTCTGTAAGCTCGCTTTCAAAAAGCACATTCCCACTTTGGATGTACGTACGCACATTTTTAAATCCTGCACTTTCACAAATTGCCTTTAATTCCGCCATTGGGAAGATGGTATTCCCCCCTACGTTGATGCCGCGCAAAAGTGCAATGTATATCGCCATTTTATAAATATTTAATTATAAAAATTTTGAGTATTATTATAAAGTTTTAAAAGAGGTTTTTGACGTAAAAAATTGATTTTCAATAGTTTTTTTTAATTTTTAGATTGCTGAAAGTCAAATAAACACAAATCTATTACATTCATTGTTCAATGCGGTTCAAACCTGCATAATAAATCAAGTACCATTCATCGCCCATTTTTGCAAAGCGCCGAATGGAGCCGTAAGTACCACTTTCGTGCAGGATTTTTTCGACCACCAGATCATTGCCAAAACGAATGAATTCCTGTGTAAAACCACTGTTTTCTAGGTCAAAAGGGCGGTGCAGTTCCCAGTCTTCTTCCTGCCAATGAAAATTGCCCGACGCAATTGTTTCCGCATCTGCATCTGACGGCAACCCTTCCAAAGGGAAGGTAATATGCGCCATTTGATAATCAGCGTCATTGTGAAAGCGCTCGTAAAAAGATTTAAAATCATCTGTGGCTGATTGATGGTCGCGGGAGCAAGCAGCAAGCAATAACAGCGCCACGCCGAGTAATCCAATGAGCGCACCCAAACTTTTTCTCATAAGACGGCAAAATTCCGTTTGCAACAATTGTAATTTTTGTATAATTTTCGAGTATAGAATGGCATCGATTGAATTGTGATTGCAGCGCCATTCATTACAAGTAACAAAATAACAGCTTTTTATGAAAGAAACCATCAACCGACTGTCGGAAAAACAAATCGCTCTCATTACCCTTGCATTGACAGCAGTGGCGCTGGTGATTGGCATTGCTTTGCCAGAAATCAGAACCATGCTGGGGCTGGAGGCAACCTATGAAACGCGCAATGATCGCCCCAGAGGTGATCGGGATGGAAAAAAATATGCAGACGTGGGCATTCCCAAACCGCCTGCCCCACCGGGTGCCGAAACTGCGCTGCCTGTCACCGAAATCAAGCAGGATTATTCCAATAGTGGCGCTCAGACCGGCGAATTTATTATTTTTTCTGGCGTAACTTTCAGAAATTCAGGCTTTCTCAAAGGCAAAGTTGTCATTCAAAAAGGGGCAACTTTTATCAATAGCGGTTCTATTGAAGGCAGGGTGGTCAACCAAGGCGGCAAGTTTGAAAACACTGGCTTCCTGGATGGTCCGCTTACCGTAGAATAGCCTGCCGAATCGTTTGTGCCAGTGCCATTTCAGAAGGCTCCTCTGCAATCATTACGTTGCTGACGCCCAATTGTTGCAAAGTGGTAGCAGTTGTTTTGCCAATGGCAATGATTTCTTGTCCTTTTTGCAACTCATATTTTGAAAAATAAGCAACGGCATTCAATGGACTTGTAAAAACGAGCCAATCACAGGTGGGCAACTCAATATCCGTTCGCGGCTGATTGTCATACACCACGATATCCACCGCCTGTATATTGTTTGCTAATAATTTTTGAATAGACAAGCGAGAATTGGCTGCCCTCGGAAACAACACTTTTTGCCCTTTTGCCAGCGTGGCAAAATAAGTAGCGTTAGCTTCTGGTGTGCCAATGCCCACAAAATCAGCCACATACATTTCCGCTTCCAGCGCTTTGGCGGTGCCTTTTCCAAAAACGGCTAGCTTTGCGTTTATTGTAAAATTGTTTTGACGCACATTTTCAAAAAAGAATTTGACGGCTTGTTTGCTATAAAAAAAAATCCAATCCGTTTCGGGCACATTCAAAAATGGCACGGCTTGAAATGTTACCAATGATGTTCCAATGATCTCAAAACCAATCGGTTGTAATTGTCGTATAAAATC
Organism: uncultured Saprospiraceae bacterium; assembly: GCA_964517145.1. Lineage (GTDB taxonomy): Bacteria > Bacteroidota > Bacteroidia > Chitinophagales > Saprospiraceae > JADJNW01. Next base: position 67,574 of record CAZFBN010000007.1, on the reverse strand, counting down.
GCTGTCCGGCACAAGCTCCCGACTTATAAAAATGGAACGCTTCATAGATATAAGATTTATCCTTTTAATTGCGCCAACACCCGCTCGGCAAGATTGAAACTGGTACTCGATGAAAGCTGCGCCCGCTGCAAAGGAGCATTCCAACTTGCTGCCATAGCTGCATACACATGGTAATTTCCTTGCATGTCACGTTCGCAATAGACGCCCAAAGGCAGATGACAGCCGCCTTCCAATAGTTTCAACACCTTGCGCTCCACGTTGGTCACTGCGGATACTGCTGGATGATGGATTTGTTGCAACAAACGTCGGATTTCGACATCGTCTTTCAAGGTTTGAAATGCCAGTACACCTTGTGCCGGTGCGGGAATGAATTCTTTAGGGTTAAATTTTATAATGTGTAAATCGCTCAAATACAATTCTAAACGACTCAAGCCAGCCGCTGCCAATAAAATAGCATCAAATTCGCCATGGCGCAATTTTTCTACCCGTGTTGGCACGTTGCCACGAATGTCTTTGATTTGGCTATCCGCTCGAAAGTCCAATATTTGCGCTTTGCGGCGAGCAGAAGAGGTGCCCACAACCGGATTTTTCTTCAATTTGAATAACTGTCCTTCGTCCACCGCGTCCGGGCGAACCAGCAGCCAATCTGCGGGATTTTCTCGATACGAAACCGCCGTTACTGCCAAGCCTTCGGGTTGGGTCGTCGGCAAATCTTTCATGGAATGCACTGCCATATCCACGTCGCCACGCAGCAGCGCGTCTTCTATTTCTTTGGTAAAAAAACCTTTTCCTTCAATTTTATCAAAACTCAAATGTTGAATCTGGTCGCCTGTTGTTTTTATAATAACCAGTTCACTTTGAATACCCACTTCAGCTAATTGCGCTTGCGTGTAGTGCGCTTGCCACAGCGCCAGCTTGCTCCCGCGCGTTCCAATTCTGATGATTCTATCCAAAACTTTTTTTGCCACAAAGATAAAACCAGTTATCGGTTATCCGTTATCCCATCTGAATGCTTTTGACAATCACCTATTTTTTTACAATGCTTTGATACCATCACACCCCAATCCCAACCCCGTCCACCGTTACACCATAAACCAATCTACCTCACACCGATCTACTTCGACCGATACACCAAACAATAATTTTTTTCTACCTTTGCCGCATGCAACTGTCAGCACTGGAAATAGCGCAATTACTCAACGGAACAGTGGAAGGCGACCCGGCAATCAAGGTGAGCCGTCCCAGCAAAATAGAAGAAGGCGGCGAGGGCACGATTAGTTTTCTTGCTCGCGACAATTACGAAGAATACGCTTACACTACCACCGCTTCGGTACTGTTGGTGAGTCAGGCATTTGTACCCAAAAAGCCCATTAGCGCGACGCTGATTCGGGTAGAAAATGTGTACAGCGCTTTGTCTTTTCTTTTAGAACGCTTTGGAAATCAAATTAATACAACAAGCGGCATCGACAAAATGGCTTACGTTCACCCGGACGCGCAGCTTGCTGCCGACGTCTCAGTTGGGCGGTTTGCGGTGGTCGAAGGCAACGTGCGCATAGGGGAGGGGAGCCACATTGGCGACCAGGTGTACATTGGCAATGCCGTAGAAATCGGCAAAAATGTTCGTATTTTCCCGGGTGTCAAAATTATGTATGCCTGCAAAATCGGCGATAATTGCGTGATACATTCCAATGTTGTTATTGGCAGCGATGGGTTTGGCTTTGCACCGCAAGGGGATGGCACTTATAAAAAAATTCCGCAAACCGGCAATGTCGTTATCGAAAACGATGTAGAAATTGGTGCCAATTGTACCATCGATCGCGCTTCTATTGGTTCCACCACGATTCGATCTGGCGTAAAAATTGACAACCTGGTTCAAATTGCACACAATGTAGAAATCGGCGAAAATACTGTGATTGCTGCGCAAGTCGGTGTGGCGGGCAGCACCAAAATCGGTAAAAACTGCAGAATTGGTGGGCAGGTGGGCTTTGTTGGGCATCTTACCATTGCAGATGGTACGCAGATTCAAGCACAAAGTGGCATTGCTTCTAATGTAAAAGAGCCAAATACCGCATTATTTGGATATCCTGCATTTGCGTACAGTGATTTTGTGAGATCACATGCTGTTTTTAAAAGATTGCCAGAACTGTATAAAAAGTTGTTAAAGCTAGAACAACAATTCAATGGAAAGGAAACGAAGGATGAGAAGCGTTGATATTTTTGCAACGAGCGTTCTTTGCCCTTAAAACTTACAATTTTGACAATGCTAATTGTTGATTTTCAATTGGCTACGAAATTATCAATCGATTCTATTCAATAAACAATTCTTATAATCCGCAACATATTCATGCAGTTGAGTAGCAAAACGATTCTAATTCGGTACACTCACAAAAATAAATATCTTTGCAAAAATTTTAGCCGATAGCGAATTATGGCGAAACAAAATACGATTCAACAGCCGGTTGCTGTAAGCGGCGTAGGATTGCATACCGGCACTAATGTCACCTTGACTTTTCAACCAGCCCCCGAGAACCACGGTATTAAATTTCAACGGGTGGACCTGGACGGGCAACCAGTGGTAGCGGCAGAAGTAAGCCGCGTCGTTTCTACCCAGCGAGGCACTACCCTCAAAGCTGGAGAAGCTCAGGTAAGCACGGTGGAACACGTACTATCAGCATTGGTAGGTTTGGAAGTGGATAATGTACTACTACAGATTGACGGACCAGAAGTACCGATTATGGACGGCAGCGCGCAACCTTTTGTAAAAGCAATCCGACAGGCAGGTATTCAGGTTCAAAATGAGGAACGAGAATATTTTGAAATTCAGGAACCCATTTTTTTCCGCGATGCGGAAACAGGTTCGGAAATGATGGCATTGCCTTCCGAAAAATTTGAGGTTACTACCCTCATTGATTTTAACTCGGATGTGCTAGGGCAGCAATACGCCGAATTGCGTACCATTACTGACTTTGAGAAAGAGATTGCACCTTGTCGTACCTTTGTTTTTTTGCACGAGTTGGAGTTTTTGTTCAAACAAAATCTTATCAAGGGAGGCGATTTGGACAATGCCATCGTTATAGTGGATCGTGTGGTGTCGCAGGACGAACTCGACGAACTGGCGCAAATGCTTGGCAAACCTAGCGTGAAAGTAGAAAAAGAAGGTATTTTGAATACCTTGAAGCTGCATTTTCGCAATGAACCGGCGCGGCACAAATTGCTGGATGTAGTCGGGGATATTTCCTTGTTAGGCATTCCGATCAAAGGTAGAATTGTTGCGACTAAGCCAGGGCATCGCACTAATGCAGAGTTTACCAAAGTGCTCAAAAAACATTATCAGGAGCAACGCAAGCTGAAAGGCAAGCCGCGCTACAATCCTGATGAAGAACCTTTATTCAACACGCAACGCATTGAAGAATGGCTACCGCATCGGCATCCGTTTTTACTGATTGATAAAATCATTGAACTGTCTGAAAATCATGTTGTTGGCGTTAAAAACGTCACCTTCAATGAATCTTATTTTCAGGGGCATTTTCCCAACAATCCAGTGATGCCGGGTGTATTGCAAATTGAAGCAATGGCGCAAACCGGCGGCATTTTGGCGCTTTCTACCGTAGAAGACCCAGGCAACTGGGATACCTATTTTTTGAAAATTGAAAACGCCAAATTCAAAAATAAAGTAGTACCCGGAGATACCGTCTTGTTAAAAATGGAACTGCTATCGCCCATTCGGCGAGGCATTGTACAGATGCAGGGTACTGCGTACGTAGGAAATAAAATCGTTTCAGAAGCTGAATTAACGGCTCAAATCGTCAAGCGTTCATAAAAATGAATCATTCCAGCCATTCCCTCTCTGTTGTGCACCCGGATGCAAAAATCGGGGCAAACGTTCAAATTGGACCTTTTTGCTATATTGACCAAGATGTGGAAATTGGCGATGGCACTTGGATTGGGTCGCACGTAACTGTTTACAACGGTGCCCGCATTGGTAAAAATTGTAAAATCTTTCCAGGCGCTGTTATTTCTGGCATTCCCCAGGATTTGAAATTTCAGGGCGAAACAACCACCGCAGAAATTGGTGACAATACCACCATCCGGGAGTACGTAACGGTGAATCGAGGCACCTCCTATGCCAATCGTACCGTGGTAGGCAAAAATTGCCTGCTCATGGCATACGTCCACGTTGCACACGATTGTCAGTTGGGCGATCATGTCATCCTTGCCAACAATGTCACACTCGCCGGGCATGTTGAAATTGAAGACTGGGCAATCCTGGAGGGCTTGGTTGCGGTGCAGCAATTCATTCGCATTGGAGCACACAGTTTCATCGCCGGCGCTTCGCTGGTGCGCAAGCACGTGCCACCCTATGTGAAAGCCGCGCGCGAACCACTGTCTTATGCCGGTGTAAACGTGATCGGTTTGCAACGGCGTGGATTCACTCCAGAACAAATTAATCAAATTCAAGATATTTATCGTATTCTTTTTGTAAAGGGTTATAAAATTTCCAACGCTGTAAAAATCATTGAACAGGAAATTACCCCAAGCGGTGACCGCGAACGTATCCTTGAATTTATACAAGAAGCCAACGACAATGAAATCGGCATTATGAAAGGCTTTCGCCAAATCAATGGCAGTAAAGTAAAAAGCGAGGAAAAAGGCGTGCGCGACGAAGATTAAATCGTATAGGTCGAAGTTAACAAAAACTTCAATTGTAAGCCCTAAACTTTCAAAAGACAAATTTTTGAACTGTTAAACTTTCGTCTTACTTTTGGGAGCACCAAAACCTAATCCTCCAATGGCGAAGAAAAAAGCAACGGCAAAATCGACGAGTTCCCTGAGCAGAAGCCAGGCGCAGCAAATCCCCATGCCAGGAACCAACCTCTACGGTCCGAATATGATTGTACTTTCCACCGATATGACCACCATTTACTTGATTGACAGTGGCAGAGTCATTCCTTTTTCCTTGTATGCAATTGGCGGTGTGCTGATTGGCGAAATCAGAGGGCAACTCACGGTGGTAAGCGCCGTCGATCAATTTCCGCAGGAAGATACTCCAACAAGTGATAAAACCTTTGAAAAAGCAGCTTCCGAACGCGCTGCCGGAACGCCTATTCCTGTTGTAAAATCTGCTAAAATCTCTACTGACAAAGGTACCTGGAATTTTGTGCACATCCGCGAGCGGCGGCAGGTGTGTGTGATTGGGGTGGTAGATATTGAAGTAGCACTTCGAGAAGATCAGCAATCAGAAACACAAGGATATTTGTTTGATCTCCGAGAAGGATTTATTAATATCCAAAGAGCCGGAAATACGCTAGTTTTTGAAACAGTACCACTCAATAGTTAGCGAGCCGCTTTAGCAAGTTTAGCTTTGACTATTTGAGAAATACTGGTTTTTGAAATTTTGCTTTCTAACCAGTATAAAATTAATTCGTCCATACCAAGTGGTACGTTTTCTTTTGCATTTTGAATACTAAGAATGTATTCATGTAATTGTTTTTGTGCTTGTTTAGCTTGGGATGGCGTTCCTAAGTGTATTTTTTTTATTAAATTGAATGTATTTATTATAAAATTATTTTTATTACTTAGTTTGTTTAGGTAGCGATTTGTGTTTCTGATATATAATTCTGTTTGTTCAAACTTTCCGGTCTCCATTGTTGCTAGAATGTGTAAAATTCTGCCAGGACTTTGTATAGAGTCATTGATGGTTAAATTGCGTTGCTGTATTAATTTCTGTGACCACTCTTGGCACAATTCGTATTGTCCTGCCATAAATAATAGCGTAGATACATTAAATATAATTCCTATTTCTGTTTTAGGGGAAATATCAAATTGTTTTAAGCCTTTTTCAATGCGCTTGACCAACTGATTTACTTCTGCAAAATCTCCGGTATTTATCGAATATAAAAGTCTATAAGATATAATTCTTTGAAATAGAACATTTTGATTGTGCGGATTTGCGGGGCGCTCATTTTCCAAACGCAATAATAATTGATTGAATTGATTAGAATAATTACCATTGGAAATTAAATTGTGTATCAAATTAGAAACATCAATGATGTAACGATGAAATTCTTCTGATTTGTACTTGGGACTAGCGTCCCAGCACTCAATGATTTTGCTGTAGGTGTGATGAATTTTTTCTGTGTCATTTAGTAATTGATAAAATAATGCTAAACATTGATATAATCGCAATTGGTTCTGAACGGACTTAGGCGCTTCTTTTATATTATCAAAAAATGGCGCAAACCTTAATTTTAAAACTTCCTTTTGCTCTTCTTTAAGCGCCTGTCTATTTTTTAAAATTTCAATAGATAACTGATCGTAAATATCCAGATATAATAATTCTTCGTTGATCTGTTTAAATTGTAATTCTTTTTCAAGTATTAATTCTTCTAATTTTTGTTCATAACCCTTTTGACGCGTATATTTTAACAATCGGCGGTGCTCCTTATTCAAATCAATTGCCGACAATTGATCGCCCAACTCCTCCGCCAGTTCCTTAGCTGCATGCAGTCGCTCCTCACTTTGCTCATACAAGCCGCGCTCGTACAGGTACTTCGCATCCATTATCATCTCTTTGATCCTTGCAGCATAAGAGTTGGCGCTGCGGTAGTCGCGCATACTGCGCAGGATGGCTTCGTAAAGGTAAGTCTTGTCGGTGGGCAGCGTTTTGCCAAAACGGGCTTTCAGGGGCGCTTCGTCATATGCCTCCATGTCATTGATGACTTGAAAAAGCTCCAGGTAGCGCGCGTCCTTGCGTCCGCTCTTTTGCGCATCGAGTGTGAAGTAGCGTTTTTCCGACTTCGACATGGCTTTGATGAGCTGATATAAATCGGTTTTGCTTTTCATAGTGAATGTGTTTTGGGCAAAATGGAGGCACTTTTCGCAACATTAAATTGCTGTCAAAACAAAAGATATTTGAATTTTTTTTATTCAATTATTGCACAATATAACCTGACTCCGACCGTTTACCGACCCATATTGACCGTTCCCTAGATGAAAAATGACCATTCCCCGAATTTTTTTGGAAAAATAAAAAATATTTCAAAATTTTAGAAACTTAAACTTAAATTGTTTTTGCTCAATGTGTTTTATTTTTAGAATGCTGAAATACAGTTGTTTATGATTTTATAAATTGTACTTTTAATAGATTACGCCACTTTTAGAAATTTAAACTTGGACATTAGGCTGGTTTTGCATCCGCTTTTTTCGAGTGTATATTTGTATCGTATTCAAAAGGGAATACATGGTGTACAAAAAACAAAGTTGAAATTCGAAAAATGAATGGTGAAACGAAGTGGTAGCGCATGTGAGCAGTGCCGTTTCCTATTTCAAATTTCTTATTTCACATTTAATTTGGATCTGGTTTATTTTTCAATCTATCTGTCCTTAAATTCCAAGACTCACTTAGCTTAATTGGACGGTAGCAATTTTTTCAGGGCGCTGCCGTCCGGTTTTTGGATCAAAATTTAAGGAGATAGGAGAATGAAAAGACTGATAAACTGAATTTGTAAAGGGTTTTCCGATACAAGCGTCAACATACTTTGAGAAAATGAATTTTGTTCATAGGGCAATTCGGAAGCCCTGCCGCTCTTCAAGGCGCGGGGCATTTTTTACTTTCCGAGTTCTTTGAAAGATACCATGATAGCCTGAGCTTATCAGCGAATAGAGTAAACACTGCGCAGGCTATCCCAACAGCAGGGGTAGGACGTCAAACTAAATGCACACATTTTTTTGAGCTTTGAGTAATCGTTTACAATCCAAAATTAGGTCGTCTTAACATGAAGAATTAGGTTAAAATGAATATATCTAGTATTTTTTCCTACCCCTCACTTTTGCAATATAAGCCTTTGGGCTTCAAGAATATAGGGTGTTTTATTTTTCAGAAGGGCAATTGGAGATAAGTAGATAGTTGCTATTATTCCGGGCTGGGTAGTGATAAACGAATCACTGCCCAGTTATCTTTTTTAAAGGGGAAGTAATGAGTAGTTAAATAGTCGATAGTCAAATAATCAAATAGTTATTTACCAAAACACCGATTAACCGACACGCCATACATAATACCAAAACAAAATACCGTTACACCCACACACCGAAACACCGTTACACCGATAAACCAACACACCGACCCCTCACTTGTTATTAGCGAATCCTCATACTATGAACACACATTTAGAGAGTGTAAGATCGAGTGATGGAGGCACTTCACTTGGTCTTATAATCTCTTCGTCACCAAACTTTTTCAATGCTCATTTCAAGATTGGAAAGCCCTGCCGCATCAAAATGTTCTATTTCAATTGTATGCTTCCCATTTAGTTCTACTTCGATTTCATTTACTAAAGACTCATGAATACTCCAATTGTTGATTAACAACTTACCATCCAAATATAATTTTACGCCATCATCGCTGGTCAAAATCAATTTATATTTACCTTTGGTGACATTGAACGTTGTTGCCGCAAAAGTTGCGAATTTATCAGCGGGCACCGCTTCCGTCGGTTTATTCCACCACACATAAGCAAGTTGCTGTATCTGAGCCGTTTGCAAAGGTTTTTGCTGTGCCAATTTTTTAAATGTATCATACTGTTGTAATGGATCGGTCATTTCATTATATTCATACCAACGAACCGTCCAGTTTAATTTTTTCTCGGAGCGCTCAAATCGGATAAGAATGGGTTGTCCCGCAGGAATTAATTCGCCAAATTGATTAGTAATAGCTTGATTACCAATAAATTCTAATTCTAGCAAAAGGAATTCTGCTTTTGCTTCCTTGGTGCCTGTCAGTTTTGTAAAATCACTCAATTGCATCAAATTCGCATGTTGAAATCCTTCTGTTCGCTTGATTTTCCAGGTTCCTGCCGGCGCAAGCAATGCAAATTGATAATTTTCGCCATTAATCGAATCCAGCCAAATGCTTGGATAAGCATAATTATAGGGTCCCCACTCATTGACGCGTATCAAGGAGCGGTCGCCTTTCAAAATGGAAGCTATGGACATGCTATCGGGTATGGGGTAGGGTTTTTGCTGCCCGCTTGCTCGTCCTGTTAATTCATTGATATCGAATGCTTTGCGAGGTTGCCCAAGTAGTCGGTTGCGGTCGTGATTGATTTCAGGCACATCGCCCCAATGCACCGATCCGTAAATATTATTTTTAACTAAATAAAACGCATCATTCGGCTTTTCGGCAATTAATAATTTGTCAAAACCAAGCAATTCATTTTCATCATTAATGGCAACTTTAGCGGTCCCCGCTATTTTGAAAGGAATGGAGTCATTATTAAAAATATTATGTCGAATATTATAATCATGGCTTTTTATATCCCGCTTATTCGCATACACCCAGTCGCCCGGCTGCGTCAGGCGTTCCCACAGCTGAATGGCAATATCATTATTTTCAAAAGCATTATATTCTATTGTATTAAATTGACCATGCTCAATAGCAATCCCATATTTATTATTTGAAATTTTATTACCGGCAATATACGTATTAAAACTATAACCGCCCCAAATACCATATGTACAGCCTTCTAGTTTGTTTTTTACAATACGATTGCTACTAAATGTGACCTCGATGCCATTAGTGGGCGCATAAGAAAAATCATTTTCGTATAAAATATTTCCATTACAGCCACCTTCGCCTGTATCCATCGTGTGCTGCCCTGCCCAAAGGAAAAAGCCATCGCCAGAGTGGGTAACAGAATTATAGGCAAACACGTTGTTATTACTTTGTTCGTAAACCAAAATGCCCGCAGAGTCCTGTCCACGCGCATAAAATCCATGGCTGTAACCTCTTACGTTGAAATTCAGGCGATTGTGCATGATGCTGTTTTGGCTGGACCGATACAGTCCAACACCGATTCCAGAATTAAATTCTATGATATTGTTATAAAAAAGCCCGTCATTACAATTGGTCATCATAATGCCATTTTGACCATGTGTCACTTGTAAGCCTTTGATTAGCGTATGGTTACAGTTTTTTAAATAAACCGCAGCACCATAGCGCAGCCACTCGTCTCTTTCATTTTGATGATAACTCATCCAATCCTGAAAATTTTCGCGCTCGCGTGTGCTAAATAATTTTTGCCGAAAATTATAACTCAAGTCACTATTTAATAACTGCAAACTATCCACATCCACCGCCATCAACGCTACCTTATAGCCTTTCGCTTTCAGATTTTTAATGATTACATTGCGGCTGTTTTTTACTAAAATTGCCAGACCTTTAAAAGTTTCAGGCGTTTGACCTGGCGTAGCGCCATTTAGTTCCACCCCATTAAAATCTACAACAATATTATTACCTTCTATTGTAATAACTGGCGCGCTAATGCTATCAGATGTAAAATGATACATGCCTGGTTTAAAAAAAGTCGTTTGGGTAATGGAGATACCCGGTCGAAGCAACATCTGCGCTGCGCCCGAAATTCCAAGTGATAAAAAAAGGGCTATGGGGAAAATATATTTATAATTCATAATATTTTGATTTTTAGATTTTTATGTTTGTTGCAATTGCTATTTGTTTTATCCGCAAGCTGATTAAGATTGCTCTAATTTTTCCATCAACAACGCATTTGTCGCTTTTGGCTCGGCTTTTCCTTTACTTTGTTTCATTACTTCACCGACAAAAAAGCCCAGCAATCCTTTTTTTCCCTTGCGGTATTCCGCCACTTTCTCCGGGTATTTCTCAATGATGGATGCGACGATTTGCGCGAGAAAATCAGTATCAGCCGATTGTATCAAATTTAATTTTTTTGCAATAGCTTCGGGCGAAGCGGAAGGCTGCTCGATTAATGCCGGGAAAATTCGTTGATACGCATTAGAATTGCTTACATTACCACTATCAATCAAGTGTATAAAATTGGCTAAAATATCAAAAGAGAGCGGAAATTGTGTAATATCGGTTTTTTCTTCCTTACACCAAGGCAAAATTTTATTAATAATTAAATTTGCAGCGCCTTTATAGTTTTTTGTAAAATTGCATAAATTTAAGTAAAATAATGCGGTTTCCTTTTCCTCCGTTAATAAATACACATCATAATCAGATAAATTATACTCCGTTTTGAAACGCATTTGTAATGTCCAGGGCAGCGGAGGCATTTCCTGTTGAATTTTTTCTAAAAATGCAGGCGTCAGTACCACCGGCGGCAAATCGGGCTCCGGAAAGTAGCGATAATCATGCGCATCCTCTTTGCTGCGCAGGGGCGAAGTGACACCCGTTTCTGGATCAAAATTTAAAGTCTCTTGTTGTACTTTGCCACCCGATTCCATGATTTGAGTTTGGCGATTGACCTCATACTCAATGGCTTTGCGCGCAAAACGCATAGAATTCAGGTTTTTAATTTCGCAGCGTTCATTCAATTTTGTATCGCCCATTTTTCGGATGGACACATTACAATCGCAGCGCATCGAGCCTTCTTCCATGTTGCCGTCCGACACTTCGAGGTAGCGCACCAACTGGCGCATGCCGGTCATAAAAGCATCCACCTCGTCCGCCGAGCGCAGGTCAGGCTCCGTCACAATTTCCAGCAGCGGCACACCGGCACGGTTAAGGTCAATGAGCGAATCGCTGGGGTCGCTGTCGTGCATGGATTTGCCGGCGTCTTCTTCCATGTGAATGTGGTGAATGCGAACGATTTTTTCGCTGTCTTTGGTATGAATTTTCAGCGAGCCACCGACGCAAATAGGCAGGCGATCTTGCGTGATTTGATAGCCTTTGGGCAGGTCTGCATAAAAATAATTCTTGCGGTCAAACGTATTACGCAAATTAATATTGCAACCTAATGCCAAGCCCAGGCGCACCGCAAACTCGATCTGCCGTTTGTTCAGGCGAGGTAGAGTGCCCGGATGCCCCAGCGAAATGGTGCTGACCTGCGTGTTAGGAGCGCCGCCGAAGCGTGTATCATCGCCACAAAAAGCTTTGCTTTGCGTAGCCAACTGCACATGGACTTCCAAGCCAATGATGGTTTCGTAGTGGTGGTTCAAAGGTTCAAAAATTTTAATGTTTAATGCTTAGAAAATAAGCGTGGGGTAAAAATACACACCCTGGCACATTCTACCAAGTGGAAGCTTCGTAGCAATAACTTTATTAAAATAGTAACACGCTCACAATCAACGTAATAGCAAAAGACAAGGTAAAGATGATGATGTAAGAAAAATTGAGCAGGTTGTATTTAATAAAAGTTTTAAACCAGTGTTGCTGATAAACCCGGCGCATCGCAATGAAAAGATAGACGATCACTGCTAAAAACGCGAGTACAAAGGGTAATGATGCATCTTTATCAGGATCGGAACGCTTAAACCATTCAAGTTGGCTTAGCAAAATACCAATGCCAACCACCAGAAATGCAAAAGCATGATAATGAAATGAAAAAACCAGATGTTCTACAAAATATTTGCGGCGTCGAATGTATAAAAGCTTGAGTACGAGTGATAAAGCAGGCATCATCAGCACAACCATCCAAATGAGCTTACCAAGCAAGTAGCCGGAAAAACTTGAATTTTCTGTAATAAGGCGCAAAGATTGGCGAACTTGGAGCTTTTCCCAAAAGCCATTTATTTTATAATTTTTGAAAATTTCATCATAAGGTTCGTAAATATCATGCTGCGCAATGTTCAATTCTTTGCCTTTAATAGAAAAATCACGATGAAAATCAAGATAGCCAATCTCAATGCTATCCTTTTTTACATCTTTGAATTGATGGCGCAATGAATCCAACGCCAGCTGAACAGTGCGATTGCGTTTAAAATCTTTTGCAATTTTTTGTTGAATTGTATCTAACTCTTCTAAAAAAGTGGCGCGGTAAACTGCCTGGCGCAGATCATTTTGTTCTTCTATAAAATTAAATTTGATGCCATCAAAACCAAAAAAACCAATTACTGCAAAGTGAAAAATTGCCATGATCAAAAAAATACGCACCGGCGGCACATAAGAAAGATGCCTGCCTTTGAAATATTCGATGGTGAGTTTGCCAGGCACGAACAAAGCACCGAGTGTTCGGAAAATTTTGGAATCAAAATTAAAAAACGACTCTATCAATTCCTTAAACAATTGCCAAACGGGCATCCTTCCATCGGTGTATTTTTGGCTACACTTAGGGCAATACAGTGCATCCGAAGAGAGCGGCTCCGTGCAATTGCGACAATGACGAACGGTATTGCCTTCTAAAATTTCCATGTAGCAACAATTTGTTGACCAAATTGAGGAAATCTATTCTAATTACCAAAATTTTCCGATGAAAAGGATGTTTCGCAAGATGGATCAACGCGTCAGCAGCGCCCCCTGAAGGATACCATTGTCTTCAACTCTGCCTCCCAGATTTTCAATATTGCCATAAATGACACCGTTATTGCGCAAAAAACCGCCTTTCATAACAGTAATACTACCATACACCACGCCATTGACGGTGAGTGTAACGCCGTTGTTGATTGCAAACAGACCGCGCTCCGTACCATTGATCTCATGGTCTTCACTGAAAGCAATGTGTGGCAAGGTTTTACGTGTTAAAAATTTTTGAAGAGAATCTGCGCCGAAGGCACTTGAGAAAGCATTTTCAAAAGCAGTGACCCATATGCTGTCGCGCGTGTATTGCGTATGGAAGGTGTCCCGGAAGCGCGCTTGCTCCTCCGCAGTGCCTTCGATGGGAACTGCTTTGGTAGGTTTTTGAATTGGATTGCTGCCAGCTTCTTCACCACATCCCATTGTGAGCATTATTACAATTAAAATAAATGCGGAAGTAATAAGTTGTGTTTTTACTTGATATTTCATGGTTTTTATAATTTTATAATAAAAGATGTAAAGATAAATATTCTTACCAAATCAATTCTTCTTGTAAATAATTTTTCACATAGTCCTCAATACCAGCTTCTAATGTATAAAAAGCAGCGTCATATCCTGATTCGCGCAGCTTATTCATATTTGCTTCGGTGAAATATTGATACGTATCACGAATATCCTCCGGGGTGTCAATAAAATGGATATTTGGCGACAAACCCATGGATTGAAAGGTATTTATAGCCAAATCGAGAAACGTACGAGCCTTGCCGGTGCCAAGATTGTAAATCGCACTGGGCGGACGGTTTTGCCAACACCAATACAATACCTGCACGACATCTTTGACGTAAATAAAATCCCGTTGTTGCTCACCATCTTTATAATCCGGACGATGTGATTTAAATAACTTCATGCTGCCGGTAGCTTTTATTTGCCTTGCGGTGTGAAAGATGACCGAAGCCATGCGCCCTTTATGATATTCATTCGGACCATACACATTAAAAAACTTAAAGCCCGTCCACCAGGGTGGGGTAGTGGTTTGCTGCAATACCCATTTATCAAATTCATTTTTAGAATCGCCGTATGGATTCAGTGGCTTCAAATCATTTACTATCTGATGTGCATCATTATATCCTAACTCGCCCAGCCCATACGTGGCGGCACTTGAAGCATATAATAACGGAATTTGATATTTAGTGCAAATGTTCCAAATCGTCTTAGAATAATTCAGATTCAATTCATCAAAAATCGCTACGTTTTTTTCAGTTGTGTCGGTGCGCGCGCCCAGGTGAAACACGACTTGCACACTCGCGTGCATGCGCTCCAGCCATGCGGGAAAATCCTCGCGCCACACTTTGGCAATGTACTTTTTTCCTTGCAAATTGCGGTTTTTCTCGTCCCGACTGAATTCGTCCACCACGATGATATTCCAATGCCCGGCGTCATTCAACTGGCGCACCATACAACTGCCGATGAATCCGGCGGCTCCCGTGACTACGATCATTTTTCAAAAATTTTCGGCAAAGGTAGGAAAAGATGCAAGCATGTGCTAATGTGTTGTACTGCTAATTTGCAATTGAAAATTATTTGAAATTTTATAACAATTATTGAATTTTTTTCAAATCTAATGCTGGCGCTATAAATCTTAACCAGAGTAATCCTAGTAAACCCGCTAATAAAGAAGCCAACAAGATAGCAATTTTTGATTCATTTATTATATTTACATCCTCAAATGCTAATAATGTAATAAAAATGGACATGGTAAAACCAATGCCAGCCAGCAATCCTGCTCCAAAAATATGACGCCACGTCAAATCTGTTGACAATTGCGCAATGCCCGTGCGTACTGCCAGCACGCAAAATATAATAATGCCCAGGGGTTTTCCAATTACCAATCCACTTATTATGCCTAAACTATTGGATGTGTAAAACATTGTGTACCAATTGCCTGCAATGGGAATGGCAGTATTGGCTAATGCAAAAATAGGCAATATAATAAAAGCAACCGGATAATGTAATAAATGCTGTAAAATGTAAGAAGGCGAGCGCGCGTCGCCACTGCCAAACGGAATAACAAATGCCAGCAAGATACCAGTAACGGTGGCGTGTACCCCGGATTGTAACATAAAATACCACATAAAAACACCGCCTACTAAATAAGGCATTAAATTATATATTTTCAATCTATTTAAAACGAATAAAAACAGCATGATACCTGCCACAATACCTAAATGAAACCATGATATGCTGCTGGAATAAAAAATGGCAATGATGAGAATAGCGCCCAGATCGTCAATAACGGCTAGGGCTGTGAGAAAAATTTTGAGGGAAGTGGGAATCCGATTGCCCAGCAACGAAAGAATGCCCAATGCAAAAGCAATATCGGTCGCCATGGGAATGCCCATGCCCGACTGCGTAGGGGTGCCATGGTTGAAAATGAAGTGCAGCAATGCCGGAACCGCCATGCCACCTACGGCACAGATTGCCGGTAAGAGGGCGCTTCGGGCGCTCGACAGCTCGCCGATGTATAGTTCGCGCTCTAATTCTAACCCAATTAATAAAAAGAAAATAGCCATTAAACCCTCATTGACCCAATGTTCGACGCTATGTGCGCCGATTGATTGATGCCAAAAGTGCTGATAGGTTGCTGCCCAATTGGAATTAGCCACTATTATAGAAGCAAACGTACAGATCAACAGCAGCAAACCGCCGGTTTTTTCACTTGCAAAAAATTCTTTAAATAAAGTGGTGAGCTGTGTGGTCATGCTTTTTCAGTCTATGTGGATGGAATTGCATCTTACAATATAGGAAAGCTATTTTTTGTGATAGGTTCAATTTTATACGTGGATTTAAGTTTTGAAACACAACGATGTTAAAGAATTTAGTGTTTTTAATTATTTATTTAATTACAATAAAAAAAGCCATCCTGATAACAACAAGATGGCTCCCTTACTTTTTATATAAAATGCACTAAATGAAAACGATTTGAGTTCCAATGCCTTTGGCACGTTCGTAAAATTCACCAATGGTCAATATATCTTCTACGCCTTCATAAATATCTTCTTTTTCTAGTTTGAACATATCCATTGCCAATTTGCAAGCCCAGAGCCGAGCGCCGGAAGCACTGAGAATGTCTAGGAATTCAGGTACTTCGGGCAAATCAAGCGCTTCCATTTGTTTTTTCATCATGTTGGACACGATTGTCTCCATGCCAGGCAAACCGCCAAGAAGCGTTGGGATGTGGAGGGCTGGATTGCCTACGGTGGCAACGTGTAAGTGCGCCATCCGTTTTTTATTCACGGCTTCCAAACCAAAGAATGTAAAGAAAATTTCTGCATCAATGCCTTCCATGCGCGCGCCATTCGCCATTACAAAGCAGGCGTAAACGCTGTCAATGGTCGCTTTAGAAAGAATAAAACACATTTTTTTGATCGGATAGGTATCCGGATTTTGAATCCCACTAGCTGAAGGGGCTTCATTTATCATTGAATCTGTCATGATACTTCGTTTTTTATGAAGAATAATGAATTAATATGATGCAATTAAATACAGCTGGCAGGTTTTGGAATACCCGCTATTTTGGTTGCTTTTTTCAGTGGTCCACCTGGAAACAGTGCATAAAATTCTTTAATATCTGTTACGCCGCTTGATCCGATTTTACGAATTGTCAACGCTACTTTTTTCTGATGCTGATCTTGCAAATATTTAATCACATCCCAATGTTTGGCAGTCAACGCGCCCACGCCTTCCTCCAGCGCAATCGTTTCAGCAATATCGGAAGACCATTCCGAAAAATCGGTTAAATATCCTTCATCGGTGGTGTGAATGGTTTTTCCATTTATAAGCTTTTCCATAATACTATTTTTTATGGTGAATAAATTCTATAATAATTTGAATGATTCTATAATAATTTAATCAACTTCTTGCAATTCAGGCTTTTCTGTAATTTTCTTACCTGCTTTCGACATCTGTGGTTTGACGAATGGGATCGGAATACCTTTCAGCAGCATATTCCAATAAATCCAGTAAAATGCCATTTTGCCCCAGTGATTGAGTCGAGATTCCTTCATTAGTTTCATAGGTCCCATTCCAGGAATCGGGAAAGTACCTTCTACGGGTTCTTGCTCGTAATTAAAGTCAATTAACAATGCTTTTCCGTGCCCCGTTTCTACAAAACAGTTGGCGTGCCCATCAAAATCAGCTTTCAGCGGCTCGCCTTTGATATAAAGCAATATATTTTCGGTTAAAATTTCAGCTTCAAAATGCGCTACCGAGCCCGCTTTGGAAGTAGGTACATTGGTTGCATCACCAATCACAAAAATATTTTCAAATGCTTCGGCTTGAAGGGTGTGCATGTTGGTTGGTACAAAATTTAATTCGTCACCCAAACCCGAGCGTCCCATTGCTTCACTGCCTTTATTGAGTGGAACGGTGACTAATAAATCATATTCTACTTCTGCACCACCATAATCCACTATCTTTTTTGCTTCATTATCAACACTTTCGATATAAAAATCGCCAATAATTTCTATGTTTTTATGCTCGAGCAAATAGCCTAATTTTTTAGCAGCGACTGGCTTGGTGAATGCGCCCGACAATGGCGTTACGTAAAAAATCTGTACTTTATCGCGCATGCCTTTTTTCTTAAAATAGTCATCGGCTAGAAAAGCAAATTCGAGTGGCGCTACCGGGCATTTAATAGGCATTTCGGTGATGTGGACGACCAATTTGCCACCTTCCCAATTTTCCAATTTTTTGCGCAGCGCTACTGCTCCTTCAAAAGTGTAAAAATCAAATACATCTTTGTACCAGCCCTCGCCCTTCATACCGGGCACTTCTTCAGGTGCAGGGTGCGAGCCGGTTGCAATAATGAGAATATCATAATTTAAGACCTGACCATCTTCAAGAAAAACCTGGTTGGATGCGCCCTCCACTCGATCTATGGGGCTTTGTATAAAACCAACTTCTTTGGGTATGAATTTTTGAATTGGTTTATATACATCTTTTTCATCATAAATATTGAAAGGGATAAAAAGAAACCCTGGCTGGTAGTAGTGTTGTTTGGCTTGATCTACTATGGTAATTTTCCATTCATCGAGATTGAGCTTTTTTACCAAATGATTTGCCATCATTGTTCCGGCGGAGCCCGCTCCTAGTATCACCAAATTTTTCATGTTCGCCTGTTTTTTGTTTGATACAAAGATCGCCAGGAAACAAGCCGGTAAATGTGATCTATATCACAGGAGTAAGGTGATATTTATCAACTATTTAGCTGATTTTCATGCCGTTTTGAAGTGTTAAAATAACAGCATAACTACATGCAGCGCCCAGCAAAGTGGCAATGAGATCGCCCCAATCAAATGTACGCGCTGGAAAGAATACAATTTGTAATATTTCGTAAAGAACAGCACCTAAAAAACCCCCAATAAGGAGGTAGCGATTGTACCGTTCCAAGGCTTTAAAAGCTGTTAGAAACAAAAGTAAGCCAAAAACATATAAAAAACTTGGACTATAATCCGATAATCCAACATCCTCTATTCCACGCGCAACAACTGCCGGACGAACCCATTTTTTGATAATGGCAGCCATTACAGCAGCCAATGTGCCAAGTAATAAATGACTGATTTTCATTGTTTTAAAAAATTGCGTTGATGCCTAAATCAATGTTATCTCTCGCGGAGGCGCCCACTGTGCGTGCATCCAAAGGAATCCCTTCGGGGGCGCCTTCGGGGCGAAATTAGATGCTTTATCAACGACACCAGTTAGTTTATATATTAAATAAAATCTTTAATTTTAAATAACTTCCCTGTAATTAATATTGGGAATATAAAAAAAATACGGTATTTTCATTTGTCAATTCTAAGTATTATTACAATTCAACAATCATTAAATAATAAATATCAAATGAGAAATAAAGAATTTACGTCTGTATCACTCCCACATTAAATCGTTCCACCGGCGCATTATTTGCCATTTCAATACCTTCCGAAATCCAGCGGCGCGTTTCGCGTGGGTCAATGATGGCGTCCACCCAAAGGCGGGCGGCAGCGTAGTAAGGCGTGGTTTGGTTGTCGTAGCGGTCGGTAATTTCTTGTAATAATCGCTTTTCTTCCTCAGGATCAATCACTTGTCCTTTGGCTTTTAAACCGGAGACTTGTATTTGCAATAAAGTTTTAGCAGCTTGTGCGCCACCCATCACGGCGATTTTGGCAGTGGGCCAAGCGACAATGAGGCGCGGATCGTAGGCTTTGCCGCACATGGCGTAATTACCGGCTCCGTAAGAATTGCCAATGACAATGCTAAATTTCGGAACAGTAGAATTGGCAACTGCATTCACCATTTTCGCACCGTCTTTGATAATGCCGCCATGCTCCGAGCGCGAGCCAACCATGAATCCCGTTACATCGTGCAGAAAAACCAGCGGGATTTTCTTTTGATTGCAATTTAATATAAAACGCGTGGCTTTATCAGCTGAATCAGAATAGATAACACCGCCAAATTGCATTTCACCCTTCGCGTTTTTCACGACCTCGCGATTATTCACAACGATGCCCACTGACCAGCCGTCAATGCGCGCATACGCACAAATGATCGTTCTGCCGTAGTCTTTTTTGTAAAAAGTGAGTTCCGAATCATCGACGAGGCGTTTCAATAATTCTACGGTGTTATAAGGGCGCGAAGATTCTTCTGGCATGATGCCCAACAGTTCTTCTGAGTCAAAATGGGGGGCTTTCGATTCGATGCGATCAAAACCTGCTTTGTCAAAATGCCCGATTTTGTCAATCAAATCCTTAATCGTATTCAGACAAGTCTGGTCGTTGGGCATTTTGTAATCGGTCACGCCCGAAATTTCAGACTGCGTCGTAGCGCCACCAAGGGTCTCTTTATCAACGGCTTCGCCAATGGCAGCTTTGACCAAATAAGGTCCGGCAAGGAAAATTGAACCCGTGCCTTCGACGATCAAGGCCTCATCACTCATAATCGGCAAGTACGCGCCGCCCGCTACGCAACTGCCCATAATGGCTGCAATCTGCGGGATGCCCATGCTAGACATCTTGGCATTGTTTCTAAAAATACGCCCAAAATGTTCTTTATCGGGGAAAATTTCATCCTGCATCGGTAAGAAAACCCCCGCGCTATCCACCAAATAAATGATGGGAATGCGATTTTCCATCGCGATTTCTTGCGCTCGCAAATTCTTTTTACCGGTGATGGGAAACCACGCGCCTGCTTTTACCGTCGCATCATTGGCTACGATCACGCACTGCCGACCGCGTACGCGCCCAATGCCAACGATCACACCCGCCGCCGGGCAGCCGCCATGCTCTTCATACATTTCAAACCCAGCGAAAGCGCCAATTTCCAAAAAAGTGGAATCTTCATCAATGAGGTAAGCCACCCGTTCACGCGCGGTCATTTTACCTTGTTCGTGCTCCTTGTCAATTTTCTTTTGCCCGCCGCCTTGTTTGATGCGTTCCAGGCGGTAATTCATGCGGGCGAGCAGCAGCTTCATGGCATCTTCATTTTTGCTGCGTTCTACGTTGATTTTGGTCATAGTCGGTTCGAGTTATGATAGGTACGATTTGAGTCGGCACAAAATAAAAAAGACCGCACGGTTTTCCAATCGCACGGTCTCTTTTGTCGTTTTTCGTTTGTTTAAAAAAATGCTTAAGCGTTGGAGTGCAAGCCTACCTTGTTGCCTTCCGTGTCCATGAAAAACGCCATGTAACCGGTTTCTTCGTCAATGTGCGTTTTAGGCATTACCACTTGGCCGCCTGCGGATTCAATTTTTTCGAGTACAGCAGTCAAATCAGGATTGCCATTCAAATAAATAACAGCGCCATCCGTACTTGGCACGTGCATCTCGCTTTGCACGAGTCCGCCACCTACTTTGCCGCTCATCCCATCAGTCGGAAACATTGCCATGTGCATACCCATCATTTCCACTTGTTGCATTTCAATACCAAAAATCGTTTCGTAAAAGCTCTTTGCGCGGGTGATGTCAGTGACTGGAATTTCAAACCAGTTTAGTGCATTGGTTGAAGCATTCATAAAAAATTTTGGTTTTAGTTTGTTAAAAAAATTTTATGGTGTCAATTTCGTTAAACGAAGACCTTTTTCCAGAAAAATAACACTTTGTTCTCTATGTGATCCGACATCTGATTTCTGGCTTCTGACTTCCGAGTTGAAGATCAATATTCTTAAAAAAAAGTCAATATTATAAAAAGCCGTGTTAATTTTTAATTAAATCATTGTATTGAAAATGAGGGAGGTACAACGATTTTATACAAAAAAGGCGTCTCTTTTTAACTTACGTTTAATTATTACTTCTTACATAATTTACAATCCATTCTCATCTTTGGCGATTAAAAAGCCGAAGCCCTTTGCAAAAGACTCCGGCAAAATTCCGATTTAATTTTAACAATTAAACTCAACTAAATTATGAAACTTGTCGCAAACATGCAAGACAGAGCGGTATTTCGTTTTTGTCTGCTACTTGCATTTCTTGCCCTGTCCAATGTGCAAGCATTGGCACAAATGACAATCACTGGTACTGTTACAGATGCTTCTACGGGCGATCCGCTGCCAGGTGTCAACGTTTTGGCAAAAGGCACCAACGCAGGCTCCATCACTGATCTGGATGGAAATTATTCTGTAAATGTACCTGCTGAAGCTACGGCACTGATCTTTTCTTATATCGGCTACCAAACGCAGGAAGTAAACATTGCAGGTAGAACGATCATTGATGTGGTGCTGTCGGAAGATGCTACGCAACTGAACGAAGTCGTGGTGATTGGCTACGGTCAACAGCAGAAGAAAGACCTGACCACTGCCGTGGCAACACTCAGCGCACGGGATATCAAAGACCAACCAGTAAACAGCTTCGATCAAGCACTGGTAGGTAAATTGGCAGGGGTGCAGGTGTTGCAGCCTTCCGGATCACCAGGAGCGGGCGTATCTGTAAGCATTCGGGGGGTTGGTTCTATTACAGCTGGCAATGAACCATTATATGTAGTTGATGGTGTACCAATTTCGAATGACAACAACCGTGCGACAGGGCAGCGTCCAGGTAGCTCCTATTCTGAGACGCCGATCAACGTGCTTTCTACTTTAAATCCAACTGATATCGAGTCCATTCAGGTATTGAAAGACGCTTCGGCGGCAGCAATCTATGGTTCACGGGGTTCTAACGGCGTGGTGCTGATTACGACCAAAAAAGGAAAGTCTGGCAAACCAACTATTTCATACAATGCATACTACGGTATTCAGGAGACTTCCAAGCGCATTGATATGTTGAATGCTTACGAATGGTCGCAAATCAACTTTGAAGGTCGGAATAATACTTACAAAGACCGCTTCCCGGCTGGGCAAGATACGGATGACAATGCTACCCGCGCCAAAAATGTGCCCAATCAGCCGGCTGCTTTGATTCCACCTCAAGTACAACCTTACCTGAGCAATACCCAGGGCTTGACGAACACCGACTGGCAGGACGCCATTTTCCGCGAAGCGCCGATTCAAAATCACTCCGTTTCGATTTCGGGTGGTACGGAAAACTTCCGGTACTACGCTTCCGGCGAATACATGGATCAGCAGGGGATTCTTATCAGCTCTGGTTTCAAGCGGTACAGCGGTCGTTTCAACATGGATGTGACCTCTGGCAAACTGAAAGTAGGTTTGAACATCAATCCGTCTTTGACAAAGCATGATATTGTAAACAGTGAAGGTCCTTGGTTTGATGAAGCCGTGGTAGGCTTGGCTTTGAGTATCTCGCCGATTTGGCCCGTTTTCAACGAAGACGGTTCGTATAATTTTGATGCTAATGCTTGGGGTTTTGCGATGACCGATTTTTTGAATCCGGTGGCAGTTGCAGAATTGGTAGAGGACAACCTCGACCACCTGCGTCTGTTGGGGAATGCCTATGCAGAGTATAGCATTTTGAAAAACCTGACCTATCGTTTGTCTTTCGGTACGGATCTAAATGATTTCCAACGCGAATATTACCGCCCGACAACGCTCGAAACGGTAGGTCGCAAAGGTCCTTCTATCGCCATCGGTTCGGCGCGTTCGCGCTTTAGCTCCAACTGGCTGGTGGAAAATCTGTTGAACTACAACACGACGATTGGTAAGCACAGCATTTCAGCAATTGCCGGTTTCTCGGCACAGCGTGAAAATTTTATTTCAAAAGAAGTGAATGCTAATAACTTCCCGAACGACTTGGTGCAAACCTTGAATGCTGGTCAGGTTACCAGCGGTAGTTCGTTTGAAGAAGCGTGGTCTTTGCTGTCCGGTCTGGGTCGGGTACAGTACAATTATGACAATAAATATTACATTTCTGCAGCAATTCGTGCGGATGGTTCTTCTCGCTTTGGTGACAACAATAAATGGGGTTATTTCCCATCCGCTTCGATTGGCTGGCGCATTTCCGGCGAACCATTCTTAGCGGGTAATAAGGTGATTAGCAATTTGAAACTCCGCGCCAGCTATGGTGTCACCGGTAACTATCAGATTCCCAACTACGGTTCTATCGGGCAGCTTTCTTATGATAATTATGTTTTGGGTGGTTCTACGGTCAACAGCGGCTTGGCGCCAAGCACACCTTCGAACCCTGACCTGAGCTGGGAAAGAACCAACTCCGTGGACGTAGGTCTGGACTTTGGCTTGTTCAATGATGCAATTTACATGGAATTGGATTATTATGTTGCAACTACAACCGACCTGTTGCTCAACGTACCCGTGCCGATGACTTCTGGTTTTACAACTGAATTGCGCAACATTGGCGAAGTGGAGAACCGTGGTTTTGAAGCGACTTTGAATTTACAGGATCGCATCGGTGATCTGGGATGGTCTATCAGTGGTAACTTTGCAACAAATAAAAATGAGGTGATCAGCTTGGCGCCAGGTGTACCACAAATTCTGACTGCCGGTGGTACGGGGGTAACGCTGTGGATCACGACGCCAGGCGAACCGATTGGATCTTATTACAATCCGGTTTATGATGGCGTTTTCAACAATCAGGCAGAATTGGATGCCGTGCCACGTGTAGCAAATGCTCGTCCGGGTGATTTCCGCTATCTTGACGTAAATGGCGATGGTAAAATTGACTTTGCATCAGACCGGGTGATTCAGGGCAATTACTTCCCTGATTATACCTACGGTTTGACACTGAGCCTCGATTACAAAGGTTTTGACCTCAGCGCTTCTATGCAAGGTGCTCAAGGTCAGGAGATTTTGAACCTGATGCGTCGTTATATTTACAACATCGAAGGAAACATGAACCTGATGCGCGGTTCTTTAAATCGCTGGATTTCTGAGTCGCAGCCAGGCGATGGTCAAACCAACCGTGCCAACCGCTTGGCAACGGGTTCAAATGGTCAGACTTCCAACTGGCACCTCGAAGATGGCTCTTACACGCGTGTCCGCAACATCACTTTGGGTTATACGCTGCCTCGTACTTTGACGCAACGCGCTAAGATCAGCAACTTGCGCGTATATGCCACTGTACAAAACCCATTTACTTTTACAGATTATTTAGGGTACAACCCCGAGGTGAACAGCCGCCCGGATAGCGCATTGAATCCAGGTGAAGACTATGCTTCTTATCCACTGGCACGTACCTATACTTTTGGTTTGAATCTTTCTTTTTAAAATAGGGCACTGATTTTCAGGATGATTTGGATCGTTTATGATACGCTATTAAAATCCTAAAAATAACATCCTAAAAACGCAGCGCACCATTATTTTACTTACAAATTTAAATAAAATGAAGAATTTAATTTTTCTTATCATATTAATTGGCTTATTAAGCTCTTGTGAAGAAGGTTTTCTGGAGCTTACACCTGAATCGCAGCCAAACGTAAATGATTTTTATAAAACGCAGAACGATATTTTGAACGGAGTAAATGCGGCGTATGCTTCTTTGCAAAGCGGCAGCTACTATGGAGGGCGGGATTTTCAGGATTTGACGGAGTACCGCGCTGACAATGTATTCGACAATGACCCTTCTGCCAACTCCGGTTTGCGTTTCAATATTGATCGCTTCCTGGCTGGTTCTGAAAATACGGTTTATGAAAGTGTTTGGCGTCGTTTGTACCTTACCATTTATCGTTGCAATATTGTATTAGACAATATTAATAACGTGACAATGGATGAAACCCTGCGCAAGCGTGCCGATGGCGAAGTGCGCTTCATTCGTGCACTTTCCTATTTTCACCTGGTGCAATTGTGGGGTCCAGTGCCGCTGGTTTTACAAGCGGAAAGCACCGAAGCATCTCGCAAGCACGTGCGCAATGCTGTTGCAGAAGTGTACGCAGCCATTGAAGCAGACTTGACAACTGCGGCTGCTAATTTGCCCAGAACATACACCGGTGCAGACGTCGGTCGTGTTACATCTGGCGCGGCGAAAGGTTTGTTAGGCAAGGTTTATCTGACGCAGAAAAAGTATGCACAGGCAGTGACAACCCTACGCGAAGTTGTGTCGTCTGGTGATTTTGCTTTGCAACCAAGTGTGGCACAAGTTTTTGCGCTTAACAACGAGTACAATAAAGAAGTGTTGTTCGCCGTGCGTTTTACAACAGCCAATGCTGCCGAATCGCATGGTTTTTACTATAGCTCACAGATTGGAGACTTCGTAGAAGCTTCTCTCCGCAGATTGTACGATACGACGGACACCCGCCGAACCTTGGTAGATGTGCGTCGCGTGACCGGCACGCAAAACCAAACGGCTGTGAAATTCTACGAAGAGCCGGTGAATAATGTGTTTGGGCAGGATTTTATCGTGTTGCGCTATGCGGATGTGCTACTCATGCTGGCAGAAGCGCTCAACGAGCAAGGCTATCAGGCAAGCGGCGAAGCTTTCACAAGTTTGAACGCGGTACGCACGCGCTCTGGCTTAAAGGCTTACACGGCTACGGATTTGGCGAACCAAGCTGCTTTCCGCAACGCCGTTTTGCTGGAAAGAAGGCTCGAATTGCCGTTGGAATTGTGGCGCTGGTACGACCTGCTGCGTACCGGTCAGGCTATTGATGCAATGAAGGTCATAGGATTGAATATCCAGCCATTTCAGTTACTTTTCCCAATTCCGAACTCTCAGGTTTTGATTTATAACAACCCAACCGGATTCCCACAGAATCAAGGGTATTAATTCACTTAGTGATCTGGTGACTCTAAGTCATCAGATCACTACACCACACACCTATGAAAAACCTATTTTTCTTATTAATTGCGATTCTCCTTTTAGTAACATCCGCCTCGGCTCAAACCAAATCTAAAGAATTTTCAAACGCCCCTAAAAAGCTAAAAATCAATCAACTACAAGTGCTCGGCACGCATAATAGCTACGCCCAGCCAGTTGATAGTAATGTTCTGGCATTTGCTGATCCCATTTTTAAAAACATGATGGGACAAATGATGCCAATGATGCCCGCAGATCAAAAAGCCATTTACGAAGAATATCACCCCAATGAGGTGCTGATGAGCGAAGGCTTGGCGTATGACCATCCACCATTGAAGAACCAACTCGACGCAGGGCTGCGTAGCCTCGAAATTGACGTGTATTACGACCCCACCGGCAATCGCTTCAACGACCCCGCCGCGTACCGCCTGATGCGCTCGAAAGGCGTTACCAATCTGGCACCGTTCAAAACCGAAGGTTTGG
The DNA here is from genome assembly GCA_964517145.1 of uncultured Saprospiraceae bacterium. GTDB lineage: Bacteria > Bacteroidota > Bacteroidia > Chitinophagales > Saprospiraceae > JADJNW01. The sequence continues at coordinate 40,656 of CAZFBN010000007.1, read as the reverse complement.
AAAAGCCCGGATTTAAAGTGTTGCACGTGGCTGATTTTGATTTTCGTACGCATTGCAACACGCTCAAAGCTTGCTTGACCGAATTAAAAGAATGGTCGGAAACGCACCCTAATCATATTCCCATTTTTATTTTATTAGAAGTTAAAGACCAGAAAATTCCCATTTTCCCGAACCCTTCGGAAGTGCTACCCTTTGATTCTACGGCATTTGCAGCGTTAGATAAAGAAGTGTTGGACGTTTTAGGTCGTAAAAAAATCATTACACCCGATGATGTAAGAGGTAAATATAAAACTCTGGAAGAAGCCGTTTTGGCAAATAACTGGCCCACGCTCGATAAAGCACGCGGCAAATTCATTTTCCTGATGCTGCCCGCCATCAATGAAGCTGCGATGCAGCCTTATTTTGCAGGACGTCCCTCGCTCGAAGGGCGCGTGATGTTTGTGCGTTCCACGCCAGGCGCGCCGCACTCCGCATTTCTGTTGCTCGACAATTCGATTGTAAGAAAACAAGATATTCAAAAATATGTACAGCAAGGTTATTTAGTGCGCACCCGATCTGATATTGAAACTTACGAAGCAAAAGTAAATGACTACACCCGCGCCAATGCTGCGTTTGAGAGCGGTGCACAAGTCATTTCCACCGACTTTTTCCGACCTGGTAATAAATATAAAACCAGTTATGTTGTCAAATTACCCGGCGGTGGGGTCGCACGTTGCAATCCCGTGAATGCCAATAAAATTTGTAAGCAATAATCAAAAGTCAACATCACGATTTTGAAAAATTATTTACTCCTATAGTAATATTTTCTTTTGAAATACTCGGCGTGGCGGCTGCCTGGCAAATCACCCGGAGGGATTTGAGTTGCCTAGCCTTTTTGCTTACTTTTTTGGCAATGAAAAAAGTAAGAAGAGATAGAAAGAGGAAGCAGCCAAATAATAAAAAATAAAACTTAGAAACAATGAAAAATAAAATTTACTTCATATTGTTATTCATTTTTACGAGCATTTTATTAAACGCTCAAAATAATAACTTCGATCCCACTTATAAACTATTACACAGCCAATCTTACATTCAAGACAAAAATTTCTACCTATTTACTTTATTAGAAAAAGTCCTTACCGCCAAAATCACGATTGAAAAAGACGAAATCTTACAAAGCATTTTAAAAGCACAAAAATCACGTATTCAGGAAAGCCTGACCAAGTGCGACACCACCGTTACTTGCTGGCTCAATGCGTATGCACTGACTTCCGACGAGCAACAAAAAATTGGCAAGCGCCTCGCCGAATTATGTAAAAAAGATAAAAACATTCAAGATTTAGTACAAAATCATGTGCGTCCTTCGGGCATGTTTATAAAATATGCTGCAAAAAGTGATGTGGAAATGCTCGAAGCCGCGTGGAATGAAGCCTGCAGCGGATTTCAATTTATAATAAATTCGTATGCTTTTGGTAAAAGAGGTCGCTATCCGAATATTGATTCCGTAAGTTATGACGCAAATAGCTTGATGTACAAACGTTATTTAATGACAATGGGGCATTATTTAGTAGAAGATATAAATGATTGGACACTATTTTTTCAACCTTCGCTGGCTTACGTGATGACTTTATTGGATATGAACAACCGCGACGAAGCCGCCCGCCACGAACCGATGGAATATTTAGAAAATAAAAAAGCGCTGGATTACATTCCTACGATTGATTGGAGTAAATATCCTTACGCAATCATTATGCAGCCGGGGCATGGACCTGATATTGAGGACATTCCATTAAGTTCGATGGGTAAATTTCGTGTAAAGCTCGTCGCCGAGCGATTTCATAAAGGCATGGCACCGCTCATTATTTTGTCCGGTGGCTATGTGCATCCTTTCCAAACGCCATTCGCGGAAGCCACCGAAATGAAAAAAGCTTTGATGGAGCAATACGGCGTGCCGGAACGCGCCATCATCATTGAGCCGCACGCGCGCCACACGACCACTAATTTTCGCAACGCTGCGCGCCTCATGTACCGCTATGGTATCCCCACCGATAAAATGTCGCTTTGCACCAGCACGTATGACCAGATTATTTACATCACAAACTCCGCATGGCGATTTAAAGAGCGAAACATGATGGAGTTAGGATATTTGCCGTATGAATTATTTAGTAAAATATCAAGCCATGATGTGGAATTCAAACCAGTTATTACATCGTTACACGCTGATCCGCTCGATCCACTCGACCCGTAGTGCAGCGTTTACGCTGTTTTTCGTCCAGCAACCTTTAGGTTGTTAACAAACCGAAAAAGTAAAGTGCTAGAAATGTTTTTCTTTTAAATTTAATATTTTGCGGTTCAAGAAACAAGAATATATTTATTAAAAAAATATTTTATGAAAATGATTATACAATTAATATTCATTGCATTTATTTTTCAAACTACCTTTGCCCAAAAAGCCACCGAACTTTCCCGCTTCTCCGCGCCTAATGCTACGCAAGCCGTCGCTGTAGATAGCCTCTATTTTTATGCCATTAGTAATTCTCGCATTGTCAAACACAAAAAGTCGGACGGCTCGGTGGTGTTAGAACAAAAATATCCATTCAAACATCTAAATGGCGGTATCATAATAGACGGCAAGTTATTATGCGCCAATAGCAATTTTCCGGAAACGCCGATGGCTAGCTCGCTCGAAATTTTTGACCCCGAAACGCTGGAACACATTGGTTCTCATAGCTTTGGCATTTTTGTCGGTTCGTTTACCTGGATTGACCGCTGGAAGGGCGATTGGTACCTGATGTTTGTGCATTATGAAAATTATGCACAAGAGCGCGATAAAGGCGTGGCGTATTCGGCTCTGATTCAAATGGATAGCGAATTTCGTCAAAAAGGAGGCTGGATTTTACCAAAACAACTCGTTGATCGCCTACGTCCTGAAAGTATTTCCGGCGGCAGCTTCACCGAAGATGGCAAATTGTACCTCAGCCCGCACCACCACGAGGAAGTGTACGTATGCCAAATTCCCAAAATGGGTTACGAAATAGAGTTGCTAAAAACCATTCCTGTGCCATTTCAAGGGCAGGGTTTGGCGTGGGATCGCTACCAGAAGGGCGTGCTGTGGGGCATGCACCGCGAAAAACGTGAGGTGATAAGCTTGCGGATAAAAGAATGAGATAATAATCTGCGAAGGTTTTAATCAATTTTTGATGATTTCAAGAATATGATCCCTTAGGCTGTCTAGTTCCTGCGGTCTCAAACTATTAGTCATAAGAATGATTGAAATGCCATCGCTATAATTTCTGTAAATCAGTGTTTCAAAAGAGTAGGCGATTCCTCCATGCTTATGTGCTGTTATTCTCTTTGCATCTCTTTCAATAATTCCTAAAGGTCCCTGTTTTTGTATGGTGGTTTTGGTAAAAAATTCTTCGACGCCAACTCCCCCTTTCTTGTATTTTGCCTGTACATACTCCACCCATTTTAATAAATCTACAGGTCTCTTATAGAGTGGTCCAAAACATAATTCAAAGTGTTTAAAAACTGGATTATTTGAAGCATCATCGCCATTTAGTCTATTATATGACTTTGTAATATTTTTAGTTATTTTAGGCGGATTGCTTGTATATACAGCTCCTGACATTTTTAGCCGATCAAAATATTTTCTTTTTATATAAGACTGAAAATCAGAACCAACAACCTTTTCAACGATCTGCGCTTGTAAAAAGTTATTCCAATTACTATAGAGGTAGTTTGATCTTGGTTCAAACATAAGAGAGTCCATTTTTTTAATCTCCTTTATTGCATTTTCATCTGAATTTGCGGTCAACAGATTCATGTCAGGCAATCCGCTTTCATAAAATAATAAGTCTTTAATGGTAACCTTCATTGACCAGGCGGGTAAATCCTCCAAATACAGCCTCAAATTGTCTTGGTAGCTTAATTTGCCTTCATTTACTAAATCTAAAATTGCTATTCCTGGAATTTCCTTTGCAGCTGATCCAATATTAAATCTTGATTCACTAGTAATCAGCGCAGTACGCTCTATATCAATAAAACCGCGGCTCTGTGCTGCAATAATTTTTCCATTTTTAGCGACCAAAACACTACCATTAAAAGTCGAATGAGAACCTGAATGAACCAGTTGTCGAATGGCTTCATTTATATCTCGTACCATTCTTACTTGCTCTTTTGATATTTTGTAAGAACAAGAAAATAGGAGTAAAAGACAAAGTATTTGAATTAATAACCTCATTTAATCTGTTGTGGACAAACTTAAAATGGTTTTATACATGCTGCAACTTCAAAAAAGCATCGATCCGCGCTTTTTGCCGCAGGTGATGCCGACAATGCTGTTGAATAACATATTGCAAATTTACTGATTTTTAAAATTTAGTAAATCTTTCTCCCGAAACGCTGCTTACTACTAACTTATACATTGTCAATCAAGGACTTACCACGACCCGCACTGGCATCCATTTTGTTTTATCGCCTATCAATAAAATGTAAAAACCTGGCGCATGTTGTTGGAGCGAAAGTGTAATTTTAGGTTCAATAACATTCAACACACCCTCACTATGCAAAGCTCCTGCAATATGATACCAACGAAAATAGAGTGGTGTTTGTAAAATTTGTGGAATTTCAATTGTAATAGCAGCTTTCGCCGGATTTGGGTAAGCTTGAAGTTCTAATCCATCAACTGCTTCTTTGGCAGCGGTCGTTGCCGTAAACCCGCAACTTTCGAGGCTTCCCCCATAAAGCCCTTGCTGATTTTGAAAACAAATCATGCGATCATTAAAACTTCCGTTTCTTGCAATAAATCCAATGCCTTCGACCACCCCGCAAGGAAACATAGACCTAAAGAACAAGCGTTTTTCATTTCCAAACTGAATGGTATCAATATGATCCACCCGAAAAGTCCCATATACATCATGTTGCAGCGTATCTCCAAGTTTCAGATTAAAATCATTCATCAACAATTCCGTTGTATCATTGTACGGATATTGATAGAATTTCTTATCCGGCGTTTCCCGAAGCCCAAAAATCGGACCATAACTTTGATGCAGCACACCATTGGACGTAGAACGAGTGCGCGCCCACACATTCCAGTACCAGGTAGAACCAATGAGCGTATCGCCTTGCACCGTGTATTCTGTAAATTGATGATAAGAAAAGCCCAGCCCTCCCACGGAGAATTCATACGTCCAGCGCACACTTGCGTCCAAATACCGTTGGTAACTGACTTGTGCCATGCTCTGGAGCACCAGCAAGGTAAAGATGCAGCTCAGGAAATGTTTCATTTTAAGCTTTTTTGAGAAATCAAAATGAAGACTTCAGAAAAGGAATGTTTTAAATGAAATTTCATTAAACCAGGCTCTGTAAAGATAGGAATAATTTATTCTTCAAATTCATCATTGGGTACGAATTTGCTTTTTAGCAAAGCGTGCTAGCCGATAAATAGAAAAGCAGGATGACTCAAAATATTCAATATCAACATAAAGAAGTATTCGTTTTCTTACAATAGATTGATTACAAATGTAGATCATCGCTCACCACTCGCCAGATCACTTTTCAAATGGAACATTAAACCCGCAGCGAACCCCGAAATCCTCTGGCACCATAATAAGATTCAGCGCCATTATGATATGTAAAAACATGATCGTAGCGACAATCACAAAAAATGGCACCACCAAGTTTTCTGATTGCCGCAGGTGTTACCACCCAACTCGATGTCTTCAAATCAAACTTTCCAAGTTGCTGCAACGCTCGATAGGCTTCCTCCGTTAAAAGCTCAATGCCCATTGCAGTTGCCATTTCCACGGCGCTATCTACTGGTTTGTGCTCTTTTCTCGACTCCCAGGCGGCGCGATCATAACAAAGACTTCGGCGACCTTTCGGGCTTTCCGTTGCACAATCATAAAAAATGTATTCATTCGTAGCTTTATCATAAGCAACTACATCGGGTTCGCCGCCAGTTTCTTCCATCAGGTAGAGCGACCACAATTTTTCATTCCGATAATGATCAGAAACCTCCAGCTTTGCTTGCACATCCGCCCATTTCAGCCCTTCATGTCGGCTATTATTTTTTTCAAAACGCGCTTTTAATGTTTGAAGGAGGGTTGCTTGTTGTCCGGGTGTCAATACTTTTTTATTATGATCCATATTATACCCTTTGGCTTGTTTGTTATCTTACAGATTTGCCAAATTTCAACAAGATGGTAAATCATTTACATTCAATGCCTTTATGACCGCCTCTTTTTTGGTTTTGGCATGGGTAATTCCGCTACCGTAATGCGCACCAATTCGCTCAACCATGCCCGATCTTCCAATTTATCGCTTATCAAAAAATTCAATTTGGCACCTTCATAAGGCGCTGCTTCCACCACCTCGCCTATAAACGCACGTCCGCCCTCGGTAGGCTTGATAAACAACTGATTATCACAGATCGAGCCGAACATTTTCCCATCCGCGTAGATCGCATACTCTCCAAACATTTTCTTAGCGCTAATGACGCTCACATGTTCGATTTGATCCAACACATAATCCACAAATTTTTGATCAGATGCCATCTCTATATGCTTTTAATTGATTAAATCGGTTTCCATTAGGCAATTCAACTGCGCAGTATTTAACTGCCCTTTTTTAATTTCTACGTTTACGAAACTTTTAAAGTTTCGTAAACGTAGGATTTTTACTTCTCGTGGATTTACTCGGATGTTTTTGCAGAAAACCAAAGATGTTTTGGCAGACTCAGTGAAATCAATCAATAAAATTTTATTTGGTTCGGTACCAAACAGCTTTTTAAACCAAAATCCGTCAACGGATTGATGTATTTATCTTTTAAAGCACTCATATTCAATTGGTTGAAATCTCCTTCTTTATTACTACAAAGATAACCAATTTTGAGTTCTTGGTGGGCGTGTTTTTTGTTTTTTGATTGTCTGCAAAAAATAACAGCCGAAGTGCAAGAGTGTGAAATACTTACGTTTCATTTCCGCACCAAAGTTAATTTTTATATTTCTGTCCAAAGTTATCATAACTGCTTGCATTGTCGGCTGTTATATGTTGGGCGATTTATTTATTCGAGCCAAGCCTTTCAGCAATACGTTTAACATCTTCAACAGTCAATCTAGTGATTTTGGCAACAAATTCGACGGATGCTCCTTCAATCAGTGCATTTTCAGCCACTTCGCGTATTGCGCTTGATATTTCTAATTTCACAGTCTCCACAAAACTCGCGTCACTCCGCTGAGCCTCCATATATCGGTCATACTCTTTGCGGTCAGCAGGTTCTAATTTCATGATATCAAGTTTCTGGCTGGCAGACTTCAAACCTTTTGCCGTGAATTCATCTTTGATTTCCGCCGTTTTAAGGAAGTATATCCACTCGTCCAGCGTGTCTTTGGCGACTTCATTGAACCGGTTTGTTTTTATCACATAATACTCTGGATATAAGTCTGATACCGATGTTTTTTTGAAAAGTTCTTTCTGTTTTTCGGACAGTTCGAGTTCGTGGTTGCTGTGGATGCCAATGAAGGTAGTCGTTCCGTGATATACATAGTCATCTCCCTGACCAAGGTCGAAGTACACAATGTTCACGGAGTAAACCTTTTTGACTTTGGAATACGGCTGTCCCTCGGCTATATGTTCGACAATGACCTTGGCAGTGCCGTAAAGCATCCTCTGGAAATAATCGGCTTCACGAGTATTCTGGATTTCTACGATGACCAATTCGCCTTCTTTATTTTCCACTAGGATATCTACCCGGTTGAACTTGTCGTCTTCGGTGTCTTTATTTCCCTCGCTTTCAAGGATTTGTTTTATTCTAAAATCCTCATGAAGCAATTCGGAAAGGAAGCCTTCTAAGATGTCGAAGTTGGCTTTATTGCGGAGCAGCCGCTTCATTGCCCAGTCGAACCGAACTAACTTTTTTGCCATTTTTTTTCAAAATTTTGTGCAAAAATACGGCAAAATACTCACTTGCACTCTCAATTCAAATGGAGATATTGACAATCTCCTTTTATGAATTCGAGTTCAATTTCTTTCCATTCATTCCCGCTTCTTGCTCTTGCACGGAATTTATGGTTACCTGGTGTGGTCGAAACTGTCAATGCTCCTGATGTAAAACAGTCTGGCGCAGAAGTAAACGACTTCCTAATATTGCCTTGTAAAACTCCGTCAACATAGATTTCAATAGGCAGGTAACGGGAATGTTTTGTCCAAAAAACATATGGAGCACCAACGATATTCTCTAAGTTAAGTGTTACTACACTTGAATGACATCCTTTGCCATTTGTCGCAGTTAGTTTGACATCGTACTTCCCATTTGCACTGAATTTGTGAGTTGGGTTGGGATTGACATCAAAAGAACCGTCTCCAAAGTCCCATTGAAAAGACTTTGAGTTTTCGGACGAGTTTGTGAAAACCACCTCGCCGTCTTCTTTCACCTCGAAGGTAAAACTTGCTACTGGGTTTTGATTGCAGCCTAATAAAACCAAAACAGAAAACAAACCGAGAACGTAATTTTTCTTTGCCATTTGTATTTATCTATTTTTTTGATGATGATTTCGCCCAACGTTTGCTTCCCTGCCAAACCGCCGCGCTTAGCGAGCGGTTGGCAGGGAAGCGTTAGTTGGCAGTTTTTTATTCCTATTTTACTGGCTTGATGTCGGGGTCAACTGTCGTCCAGTTTCATTGTTTATTATCTTGTGGCTAGGGCTTATTTTTAGGCTTAAACAAATAGGTTGAAAAATGGATTCCAGTATTTTCCATAATGTTTCCAAGAAATTCAATAGAATATTTTGAGCGTAATTTTCCTACTCCTTCAACCTCTTGTTTTTCAAAAACATCAAACCAGTCTAGGTCAAAAGAGGGGACACCATAGTCATCCTCAATAAAAGTCATGGCTTTCTTAAAATTTGCGCCATTTAAAATTATGCCCCCCAAGTTTGATTTTTCGAATTTTATTAAAAACTCAACTACGACATCTGAAAAATTAGTTTTTTCAAAATTGCATGAAGTGAAAGAACAGTAATCAAATAAGGAATATTTGAATGTTGCATTTGATAAATTGGTGTTTAAGAAAACGCAATGTTGAAAATGACAGTATTCAAAGTTAAACCCGCTTAAATCCATATTTGTAAAATTCATGTGTTGAAATCCATCTGCCCCTATCTCTTTCATTTTTTCAAGAATTGCTTTCCGCTCTCGTCTATGAGACTCTGGCTCATTATCGCTCCAAGTTGAGACGGCACGATACTGGTCAATCAAAGGAACCAATTGTTGGTTTTGGCGAATGCTTTTCCGCTTTGCATTAGAAGCAAATATTTTGATTATGCTAAAACGACTGAACCAGAGTAAGTATGCACAAATACATGCTGAAACGATTGCCCATAACCATGAAAAGGACATAAATCGGAAGAACAAAATCCCTGCACCAAGTGTCACACAAAATAGCAAAGCAGGCAGGTGGCTTCTTTGAAATTTGATGTGTTTAACTATATATTTCCGGTTAGTTACAGCGACAGAGTCCATAATTTAATCTGAATTTTGATGAAGAAACTTTTTTGGTCGTGGGCACCTGCCCTGTTTATTATTTTTCAATTACTGCCAACTATTGTACTACCGCACTTCGTCTTTTACTTAGTCAGTCGGAGGTACGGGTATATTCACTTAGTCCGTATGCTATATCACTTGGTAAAGCCAGTAAGAAGCCCGGCTTTTTTAGTGAAAGCATACTATATTGCTTATGGTAGCAAGATAAAACAAAGGATATAATGATACAAACATTGCATTAAATTTTTAAGTCATCAATGGGGCTTTTTATTTTATTCCAGCCTTTATGCGTTATATGCGTGTAGATTTCAGTGGTTTTACTACTTTCATGCCCCAGTAGTTCTTGGATGTAGCGGAGGTCAACGCCTTTTTCGAGCAAATGAGTAGCAAAGGAATGGCGCAGCGTATGCACGGTGGCATCAGGGTTGATGCAAGCTTTTAATTTAGCGACGGTAAAAATCTTTTGTACACTTCGTTCACTATACTGCCCACCAGTTTGCCCTTCAAATAACCAGTCAATGGGTTTGTAAACCTCCAGGTACTGTTTCAACTGTTCCCACACTTTCTCGGAAAGCAAGGTGCAGCGGTCTTTTTTACCTTTTCCACCCCGTACAAACAAGCGATTTTGTTCTGGTTGTAGCTCTACCAGGCGCAAATTAATCACCTCGCCTAAGCGTAACCCTGCGGAGTACACCAACATCAAAATACAGCGGTGTTTGAGATTATCCACTGCCCTTAACAGGTAAGTTACTTCCTGTTCGGTCAGTACTGTAGGTAACTTTTGCGCTTTTTTGGGTCGGAACAAGTCTTGCACTTTGTCTTCCTGGTGAATGACCACGCTGTAAAACATTTTGATGGCACTCAAGATTTGATTTTGGTGCGATTCGCTGATATTGCGTTCTTTAATAAGTCCCAAAACATACGTATCAATTTGTTGGCGGCTAATTTGACTGGGTTTTATCGCATCATAATGGCGAATAAATTGTCGGAAACAATTTTTATAACTCTTAATGGTGCGCCAACTATAGCGTTTTAATAGCAGCGTTTGTTCCAAGGCAGTCACTGCGGCTTCATATTGAGCCAGCACGGGCGGCGTAGGCGTTGCTTTGAAAGGTAGTGGCGTTTCTAATCGTTCGGGTATATCGTCGGCGGGTTGAAAAGTCCAATGTGCAATATCTGGCAGATATTTTTCTACAAAACGTACCGTTACTTTGGTTAGTGGCACTTCCCACACTTTTTGTTCAGCATTCCAACGCCGTCCGTGCATATTTTTCACAATGGGTAAATAAGCAGGCAGTAATTCAAAAGGAAGATGGATACACATTTTACACTTATTTAAAGGATGAGGGGAGAACGTGATTTGCATTGGCAGAGCTGGGTTATTTGCCTCAGATGTAGTTATGTTTTTAGTAGTCATTTATTTTTAAAACAAAATTGCAAAAAAAAGTGCCATTAGTCGTTGAATAACTGTTTAATGCCGTACATTAAAATCTTTGTCCCAAAGGGATGCCTTCGGTATGAAAATTTTGTGTTTTAGTGTTTTTGTGGCAAGTTGAATTTTATTTTTTTAGGCGTAACCCTTGCATTATTAGCGATTTAGGTTGTATATTTACGGCAGGTAATTTGATAACAAGCAGATCATAAGCGCTAAATATGACCTGTTAGAAATAATATTAAAGAGTACTTTTCTTTTTTTCTTTCCCAACAAATAACCACAAAGCAATTAAATAGGTGTAAGGATAGCTGCGTCGTCGGCAGCCGCTGACTCGTCGTGTGCAATGGCTCGTCCGGGATGGATGCTGCGGAGTCGTTGCGGGGTGTGGCGTTGCAGGTTTTTGGTACGGGCGATCGCTTGCCGGGCGCTTCTCAAAGCTGGTAAAGGATAAGGTTATTTCACAAATTTATCACAATAAACATTGTCATTATGCCAAAGCGCAGTAATTCAGAAGTGGGTCATGCCAAGATGGTGACCAATCTGGCAGAATTGATTAGCCGTTGTATCGGGTATGGGGCGCCGTACAATCCTGGTCGCCCGGAGTTACAAATCAGTAGTTTGCAGCAACTGCACCAGGAGGCGCAAATGGCGTTGCGTATGGTGGCGGAACGCGAGGTGATGAATCAACAGGCGACCAATGAACGTAAGGAGGCGTTTAAGCAATTGCGCCCAAAGGTGACTCGTGTCATCAATACAATGATTGCGTACGGAGTGAGCACCAAATCGGTAGAGGACGCTCGTGCCATTCAGCGCCGCATCAACGGGATGCGCGCCAACAAGAAAAACAATGAAGCGTCAACGCCGAATGTGCCGGAAACGCCCGAAACGATTGCCGCCACCGATGCCAACACCGAGACGCTTACGCAGTCCCGTTCGATCTCGGTTTCTCGTCAATCTTTTGATTTGTTGTTGGAACACTTTTCTAAGTTGCGTTTATTGCTGCAACGGGAGAGCAGCTATCAGCCCAACGAAGAAGAATTAAGCCTGGCGGGTTTACAAGCCTTCGAAGAACAGCTGCGCTACCTGCAAGAAATGGTTATTAGCACGGAAACAGAATTGCAAAATGCCCGCATTCAACGTACGGAAGTGCTGTACAAGCATGCGAACAATATGGTAGATCGTGCTTTGCAGGTAAAGAGCTATGTGAAAGGTGTATTCGGCACGAATAGCCCCCAGTACCGGCAAATTGCCAAACTTCGCTTTGCCAAAGTCAAATAAATGTCTTGTAATAGCGCTTGTCATGCTGGTAAAGTTGAGTGCAGACGCTGTTATAACATATCATTGCAGTATAATACTTGTCTGATTATTGAAAATGCTTTCCTGGTTGTTTGTTTTTCCGACTTAGTTGGTGGTATTGGTTTTTGACTTGTTTGCATTGGTTTTTGATACGTTGGTTTTGTTTATTGACTTGATTATATTAGTTTATAACATTTTAGTATTGGTTTTTGACTTATTTGTATTAGTTTATAACTTTTTGGTATTGATTTATAACTTATTTGCACTGGTTTTTTACATTTTAGTATTGCTTTATGACTTGCTTATATTGGTTTCTTACATTTTGGTATTGATTTCTAATTTGATTGTATTGGTTTCTGACGTTTTATTTGCAAAGCTTACCAATTTTATCATATAATATGCGTCTTATACTTTGCAGGTGTAGGACGCATTTAGCTTTATGTTGTAAAGACTTCTAGGAACTTGTGCTATCTTTGTTGTAAAAAACACCACCATGATAAAACCTACCTTTTATTTTTTGTTAGTCTGTTTGTTCATTTGGATAAGTTGCCAACCTACTCAGCTTTCTATTCCTACCGTGTCATCCAATATTACTCCTGATTGGGCATTGTTACCTTTTGTAAAATTGGATCGTGTAAATCCTATTTTACAACCGATGCCAGCATTGACCTTTACCGATCCGATATTGCAACAAAGGGTGAAATGGGCAGAAAAAGATGTTTATAATCCGGCAGCTGTGGTGCGTGATGGAAAGGTGTATATGCTATTTCGAGCAGAAAATCTAACTACACAATTTGCTAAAACTTCGCGTATTGGCTTGGCAGTGAGCAATGATGGCATCCACTTTGAGCCTCAAGCGGAGCCTGTTTTTTATCCTGAAAATGACTCGATGAAAATTTATGAGTGGCAGGGCGGTGTGGAAGACCCTCGCGTGGTGGAAAGCGAGGACGGGCGCTACATTATGACCTACACCTCGTATGATGGCAAGGTGGCGCGGCTTTGTGTGGCGTCCTCGCGCGATTTGCAAAGTTGGGAAAAGCATGGATTGGTGTTGGGTTATGATAAATACAAGAACACTTGGAGTAAGTCGGGCGCCATTGTGTGCAAAAGGGTGGGAGCGCGCATGATTGCCGAGCGTATCAACGGTACATACTGGATGTATTGGGGTGATACAAATTTGTACATGGCTACATCAAACGACTTGATCCATTGGACACCAGTGGAGAATATGCACGGCGAGTTGCTGGAAGTTTTGCAGCCACGTGCTGGGTATTTTGACAGTCGCCTGGTGGAAAGTGGTCCGTACGCTCTTGTTACAGCAAAGGGTATTGTGTTGATTTACAACTCCATGAATGCCGAAAGCTACCAGGACAGTAGTTTGAAAGTGGGTACTTATACTGCGGGGCAGGCATTGTTTGATAAAAGCAACCCGGTTAAATTGTTGGATCGTACCGACGCTTATTTTTTCAAGCCCGATAAGCCTTATGAGCACAGCGGTCAGGTAAATGAGGTGGTATTTTTAGAAGGGTTGGTGTGGTTTAACAATAAATGGTACTTGTATTACGGTACGGCAGACTCAAAGATAGCGGTGGCGGTGTGTGAGAAGGGTTTGGAGTAAAGAAGGTTTTTTTATTTAAATCAACTTTTTTTTATCAAACAGTTATAAATAATACAGAGCAATTCTAAATGGAAATAGTTAATCCATGTGAAAGAACAAGAATTATCATTGTTACTGCATCAAAGTAAATTTTAATTTTTTAACCCTCATTTATTTCATTTGCAGCTTTGTTGCTAATTTTTATTCTTTCAATTATTTTCTTTGTTACTTTTGGCATCGCCCCAAAAGTAACCAAAAAGTCTAGTCCGTTAAACTCGCTCCGCTCAAACACTAACGGACGGCAGCCGCCACGCCAAATATTTCATAATAACCATTTAATCAACAACAAAATACCTATTTCATTCCATTACATAGACACATATACAAATTTTATTGGGGTCGATATTTTATGTTGTAGCTTTAGGTTTTATTTCACTAGGTAAGTTCAGGCTTTTCAGATTTTTATTTTATTTTTGGACGAATGAATTGGTAAAACTTTCGGAAACACTTGCAAGTGCACTATACGGACGGGGAATTGTTAGAGTTGTTGAAGGGGGATCCCGACAAAGCCATTGAGTTATTGTTTCGGCAGTACTATAGCTACGTGTGTAAAATGGTGTATCAGGTAGTGCCGGAAGCGAATGTAGCAGAGGATTTGGCGCAAGACATTTTTTTTGAAATGTGGCGCCGCAAGGATCAATTGAACATTACTTCTATTCGGGCGTATTTGCGTCGTGCCGCATTGAATCGCACACTCAACTATCTGCGCAATCGAAAAATAAAATGGGACGACGAGCTGTCTTTTCCAGAACAGGAGAGTAGGGAGACCCCTACGCAAGAGTCGGTAGAAACAGCAGAACTGGAGCAAATGATTGAGGCAGCGATTGATCAATTGCCTGAACGGTGCCGGGCGGTATTTTTGTTGAGTCGCTTTGAAGAGTTGTCGCATCAGGAAATTGCCGATGAATTGGACATTTCCGTCAAAACGGTGGAAAACCAAATTACAAAGGCGTTGAAATATTTGCGAAAAGCATTGCAGCCTTATTTGTCGGCGAACTTACTATTTTTGCTACCCTTTTTACTGTGGTAATGTGGGGGAAGCTTGTCAAATTTGTGTCTCGTACAGAGAATAACTCCTAGCATGGAAATTGAAAAGTACATACTGCTGAAGGAAAAACAACGTCGCGGAAAATTGACAAAGGACGAACAACAAGCTTGGCAACAATGGTCGCAAAGTGCTGAGGCGGCGGCATGGTTGCAAGTAGATCAGGTATTGGATGGTTATGAAAGTAATTTTGAGCCGGATGTAGAGGCAGGCTTGGCTCGATTGAAAGCGCGCATGCAGGCGGCAAAAGCGCAGGAGATTCCTTTGACGAAAAGGGGCACTTTCTCTGTCGTTTCACGGCGTTGGTTGGCAGTGGCGGCAGTTTTGTTGTTGCTGATTGTAGCTGTGCTTGTATTACAAAATGTTGTACAGCCTGTATCAAAAACGGTAGTGTTTTCAACGCAACGTGCAGAAGGTCGAAACCTTACGTTGACTGACGGTACGAAAGTGAAGTTGAATGAAAATTCGGAATTGAGCTTGCCAGCGTCTTTTGAAAATGAAATTAAACGAGCCGTTGAATTAACTGGTGAAGCGTTTTTTGCGGTATCGCCGAGTGAGGCACAACCATTTGAAATTAAAGCGGAGGAAGTCGTTATTACAGTTGTCGGTACTGCGTTCAACGTGCGGGCTTATCCTCAGGAAGCAACCGTGGAAGTAGAAGTGGTGGAAGGCATTGTGCAAATGACCGTTGGTAATGAGCAACTTACGCTGCGTCCGCGCGAGAAAGGCATTTACAATGGTCAGAAAAAAACCTTGAAAAAGTACCAAGCTCCCCAGCTCAATGCGCAAGCCTGGCGCACGCATCAGTTGAAATTCAGCAATACGCCTTTGACGGAGTTGTTGCAAGAGTTGTCGCGCTATCATCGCGTGCGTATTGAATTGGCGAATGATACCTTAAAAAAATGTGTTTATACGGGAAATTTCAGCCGCACCCGGTTGGAAGATGTGTTAAAGTCATTGGAAATAGGCATGAATTTGCAATGGGATCAACCCGAAAAAGGACATTATATCATTCGCAACGGTTCGTGTCGGTAAAATTTTTGTTTGGATAAAGTAAAATTTAAGGTACAATCTACCCTTCCCCTCTTTCTTTCCTGCATAAATAAGCGTAAATTTGAGTTCCGCTTATGGAATATTTTTACAATACATCAAGATGAAACAGGGAAGTTGGGCAGTGATCTGGCTTTTGCTAGCGCTTTGGGGCAGTGCGGTAAACGCGCAGTCAGCCCTGGAGCAACGCATTGATCTGCGTGTCAAAAATGTCTCACTCGAAGCTGCACTTCTTATGCTGATACAGGAAAATGAGGTGAATCTTTCTTTTGCTAATCATTTGTTACCCAATAAATTAGTAAGCGGAAAATATAAAAAACAAGCGCTTGCTTCTGTTTTAGATGCCTTGCTTCGCAATACAGGCATTTCTTATCAGGTGATTGGCGATCAAATTGTGTTGTACCGCTCCTTTGTGGTGCCGCCTACTGAAAAAAAATATACCATCAGCGGATTCATTGAAGATGCCGAAACCGGCGAGCGACTCATTGCCGCCAGCGTGCTCGATCAGCGCAGCGGCAAAGGCGTAGAAACGAATGAATATGGTTTTTTTAGCATCACTGTTCCGGGTGGAAATTTGCGTTTAAGCATTTATTATTTAGGTTATGAACCTGTGCAACAAGCGTTT
Source organism: uncultured Saprospiraceae bacterium (assembly GCA_964517145.1). Lineage (GTDB taxonomy): Bacteria > Bacteroidota > Bacteroidia > Chitinophagales > Saprospiraceae > JADJNW01. The sequence continues at coordinate 24,026 of CAZFBN010000007.1, read as the reverse complement.
TTATTGGAAAAAAATGAACAGGTTCGGATTGCATTAAAATCTTCGCTAACGCTGCCGGAAGTGGAGGTTTTTGCAACGGATTCGACCAGCAGCGCCCTGCGGTCGGGCATTTCCACAAATACATTCAGCGCGGAAGACATTGAACAATTGCCTTCGTTGGGCGGAGAACCGGATCTGATTCGTACCACACATTTAATGCCAGGTATTCAAACCGGAGCGGATGGTATCGGCGGTATTCATGTACGTGGCGGCAATCCAGAACACAATTTAATTTTAATAGATGGGGTACCGGTGTATAATGTTTTACATGCAGCGGGATTATTTTCGGTTTTTAATTCGGATGCCATTCGCAGTGCGCAATTGTTAAAAGGCGGATTTCCAGCGCGTTATGGTGGTCGTTTGTCTTCTGTGTTGGACATTCACACCAAAGAAGGTAACATGAAGCGTTTTCGGGGTCAAGTGGAAGCGGGTTTGCTTACCTTGCGGGCTTCGCTGGAAGGACCTCTTATTAAAGACAAAAGCTCTTTTTTTATATCAGCACGGCAGTCGTTTTTGAATTGGTATTTGAATCCTTTGTCGGCAGATGAAAAAGCACAAAAAGGCGAAATCGGCGAAACGGGGTATCGTTTTTATGATATTAATGCCAAAATTAATTATACTTTTTCACATCGGGATAAAGTTTATTTAAGTTTTTATCGCGGTAGTGATAATTTTAATAATAATGGTGCCCGTTCGGATAGTATTCAACTCATTAGAAATTATAATGAAGATACGCTGCATTTTCGATACGACCAGTGGTACGGCGAAACCTTGCGCTGGGGCAATACGGTGGCGGCATTTCGATGGAATCATTTATTCAACAATAAATTATTTTCTAATACAACGCTGACATACAGCAAGTTGTGGACGGATGTGTATTATGGCACCGTTGACTCAGTGGTCTTTTTGAATGCGGACAGAACCTGGGTGAAACAATTTGAGTACGGTTGGTATCTTTCCAGCATCGAAGACCTTGGCGGACGCATCGATTTTGACTATTTGTGGACGCCTTCGCATACCCTGCGCTTTGGCGCAAATGTGACCCAGCGAAGCTTTAATCCAGGGGCTTTAACTTATAATGAATCTACTGAATACCTGCGCAATGAGGAAGTGCAAGGCAACGATCCGATCACTTCCAGGGAGTATGTGGCTTATGCCGAAAGCAACCTGACGCCCGGTACGCGCTGGTCTATCAATCTGGGATTGCATGCTGCATTGCTGGAAGTGCAACAGACAAAATATGTTGCGTTGCAGCCGCGTTTTTCTGCGTATTGGAGAGCATCGGATCGCTTTGGTTTTCGGGCTACGGGTGGACGCATGACACAATTTTTGCATTTGTTATCCAATTCAAATATTGGTTTGCCAACGGACTTATGGGTGTCTGCCACTGCCAAAGTACCGCCACAAAATGCCTGGCAAGCATCTGCTGGGGTAGATTATACCTGGAAAGGCTGGGAACTGGATGTGGAAGGATATTATAAAAAAATGACTAATTTATTGAGTTTTTCTGAGGGCGCTTTCTTTTTAAATGATTGGGAAAACAATGTAACACTTGGTAACGGCACATCATATGGCGCTGAATTTTTATTGCGAAAATCTACCAAAAATACCACCGGTTGGATCGCCTACACGCTCTCGCGGAGCGACCGGCAATTTGATCGGGTGAATTTAGGAAGGCGTTATCCATTTAAATATGATCGGCGGCATGATTTTAAAATTGTATTACAACATAAAATAAATAACTGGATTAGCTTGAGTGCCAATTGGTTAGTAGGGTCTGGTCTGGCTTATAGTTTTCCGGTGTCGGAGTATGAATACATCCTGCCTGATGGCACAGTTGTGTCGGTGACAAATTACGGAGCGAAAAATAAATTTAGAATGCCTATTTACCATCGACTTGATGCCAATGCCCGTTTTTCATTTCATACCCGAAAAATATTACACCATGTAAATATTGGCGTTTACAATGCTTACAATCGTAGAAACCCGATTTATTATGAGTTGCGTAATAAATTTATAACCGAAGGTGAAGAATTAAAAGAAACCAAAGAAGTGGTACAGGTGTGGCTACTGCCGGTGCTGCCTTCTGTAAGTTATTCTATTCGTTTTTAATATGATGAGTAATTGGGTATTTTTAATTTATTTATTGACGTTTTGTAAATGAATGGTTATCAGACGCTTCGCGTAAAATTATAAATAAGATATGCTCAGTTACTAAAGCAATTAAGTAAAATTAAATGTGGTTTTTATTGTTTGTAAAATACTGATCGTTCTGATTTACAAAATATTTAATAAATAATTAAAAATGCTCAACTACTTATTTACACATCGGTTTTTACTCGGTTTTTTTATCCTTGCGTTGTTTTTTAGCTGCGAGGATCAAGTCAATTTAAACTTGAACGAAACACTAGCAGAATTGGTTATTGTGAGCAATTTTGCGCCGGGGCAGCCGGTGAGGGTGCAGGTTTCTAAAACGCGCTCGCCGCTTAGTACCGAGGATTCGCTTTATTTAGATCATGCAAAGGTGCAGTTGTACGAAGGGAATCGACTCCTGGAAGTGTTAGAATTGGTGCCGGGCACATCAGAAACTTACCCTTATTACATTACACGCAATTTTACACCGAAAGTAAATGTTGTTTATACCATTCGTGCAGAAGCGCCTGATTTTGAGCCAGTTGCTGCAATGAGTAGCATCCCTTCACAAACTGAAATTCGCTCTTTGGAGCTTTCCGATTTGAGGATTTTACCAATTGATGGCGGCAGGTGGGCATACCAATATACGGTGGCGATTACTTTTATTGATCCGGCAGAACAGGAAAATTATTATCACTTGAATTTTTATCAACAAGTGATTGAATATCGCTTAATCAATGGCGACACCATTGTTACCGATGCGGCTTTACAAAAAATTCAATTTTCTTCAGAATTGGATGATAACTCTCTGATTGCGTATTTTCAGGGCGGCGTTTTGCTCGATGACAAAACGATTAACGGCAGGCAGGTCGCTTATTCTTTTCCATTGCAAGTGAATATTGACCCGCGCCGCGAGTATATCGGCAAAATGTTTGCAGAATTGCGCTCTGTTTCTAAAGAATATTATTTGTATCATAATTCATTAAGTCGGCAACAAACAAGCTCGGATTCGCCTCTGAATGAGCCGGTTATAATTTACGATAATATTGAAAATGGGCAGGGTATCTTTGCTGGATATAATGCAGCGCTGGATTCAGTATCGATAAATTATTAAAAAAACACATTTTATAATATCTGACCCTTAACCCTTGACTATTTACTATTAACTTCTGATTACCAACCCCTACATCCTTCCACTGCCCCTGTTATTTTCAAAATTAATTGCGAAAAAAAGTACGTTGCCATAGGGGGAGCGCCAAAGCTTGGTGTCTCTTTATTTGCATTAGCCAAACAGCAACGCTGAAAAAGCCGATACAACCCATTTTTTATTTTTGAAAACAATCTTTTCAACAATCAAAATTAAAGGTCATGAATCCAGAAGCAAAAGCGTCCTTTTTAAGCCAATTTCCGCTTTTTAGCCCACTTTCAGAAGAAGAGCGAAACCACTTATCGGATTTGATGGAATGGAAGGTGAAACCGCGTTACAGCTTTATTTATATGCCGGGCGAAGCTTCTGATTCGGTTTATTTTCTTGCGAAAGGAACCGTAAAAATTGGGATGCACTCCAATGATGGGAAAGAAGTGATTAAAAGTCTAATTCATCCAATGGCAATGTTTGGCGAGTTAGGCTTGGTGGGCGAGGTAGAACGGCAGGATTTTGCGCAGGCATTGCGGGAAGATGTACACTTGTATGTATTGAAAGTGGATGATTTTAAGAAAATTATGAGTATGAATTTTGAATTATGTAATAATATCATGGCACTGTTTGGCAGTCGGCTCATCAAAGCTGAAAATAAACTGGAATCCTTGATTTTTAAAGATGCACGGACTCGTATCATCGAATTTATCAAAGATTCCGTCATTCGCCAGGGGCGTCGGGTAGGCTTTGAAATGCTTCTAAAACACTCACTTACACATCAAGATATTGCTAATATTACATGTACTTCTCGTCAAACCGTTACCCTCGTTTTAAATGAACTCAAAAAATCAGATTTAATTTATTTTAATCGTGGTAAAATTTTGGTGCGCGATATGGGAAGATTGGAATAATTTTTAATAACCTTATAAGATTTATTTAAAATAATAATGAATAGAGAAAACTACACATCATAACCCCGAAAAACCTTTACAGATTATCAGAAGGTAGATCCATCAAAATTCGCCAGTTTTTTGGAAAATAATTGTTGATGCGGCTTCCGATGCCCTTTAGCCAGCCCAGGTTGTGCCCTTGATAGCGCGCGAGTGCCCAACCTTCTGGTATTTTTCCCAATATAATATTCTCTTTTTTTAAAAAGCGAAGCGCTTGTTCTTTATCTAATTCTACTGCTGGCAAGTCTGTTGCAATGGCAGTGCTGAGGGCAAGCGCGTGAGCCGGCACAAAATCTTTTCCTTTAAAAGTCCCCATTTCCAAACCAATATCCATTTTTCGTATATATTGGGTAATTTGTTGACAATCTTCTACTTGTGATTTTAAAATAGCTATAATATTATTGAATTTATCTTCAAAAAACTGAAAATCATCGGGTGTTTTTAACCACTGTCTGACCGTAGGAGTCAATTTAGCAGATAAAGGCGACAAATGCGGAAAAGGACGCGGTTTTATAACATTTAGTTTACTCACTTTTCGGCGAAAGCAACTGATGTAAAACCCTTCTCCCTGCACTCGATGTGGATAAAATTGATACCCTGTTTTTTTGCTTATGATATTCCATTCATCCGGAATGTTAAGTTTAACTGCTTCAAAATCAAACTCCTGTGCAAGCCATTCTGCATTGCATTCATTTTCAATATCATTATACGTACAAGTACAATAAATCAAAATGCCGCCGGGTGCCACCGTTTTTGCAGCATCTGCCAGAATGCGTTTTTGCCGCACCGAGCAGTGCTCTACGTGCGCGGGCGACCATTCTTCTATGGCACGTTTGTCCTTTCGGAAGAGCCCTTCTCCGGAGCAAGGCGCGTCTATCAACACTAAATCAAAAAAATGCACTAACCCAGCAAAATCGCGGCTATCAGCGTTGCTCAGGTGGGTATTGGGAGCACCCCATTTTATGATATTTTCATGTAAAATTTGATAACGAGTACGAATAACTTCATTTGCAAGTAAAAGACTTTCCTTTGTTATGATAGATGCTAATAAGGTACTTTTACCGCCAGGTGCCGCGCATAGATCCAAAATTTTCATAGATTGTTGTAAATCAAAAAGTTGGCGCACTGCCTCTGCCACAAACATCGAAGAAGCTTCTTGCACATAATACGCACCGGCGTGTAATAAAGGATCGAGTGTGAAAACAGGTCGCTCCGACAAATAGACCCCGTCAGCAAACCATTTTACTTTTTCAAGATTTTCTTCTAAATTATTCATTTTCAAAGGATTCCAACGGATGCTGACCGGAGGCACAGTTTCCAAAACGGATTGGAAAGCTTCCAATTCTTGTCCAAGCTGCGCTTGCATCTGCGCGGTGAAAGCAGGCGGTAATTTCATTGCTGCAAATTAAGCGACGAAGATAGGAAATACCAGGCATTCCAGTTTTCCAACTTTCCAGTTTTCCAACCTTCCATCATTCCAACCCTAACCCTTTATTCATTTAGCGCCCAATCATATTCGATGTATTTTACAGTCGCATTGGATTTTATTTTAATTGTAGCATATTTATTTAAATAATTTATGATGTCTCCAAAATCTTCGCCATACCATTCAAAAATTTTAGAAAGTTGCACCGCACTGACGCTGATTTTATTATAAGTTGCATGATTAATAAAAGCTTTCGCCTGTTGATTGAGGTACTGATCCAGGTTTTCTGCCGTCCAAGCGCGGTTTAGCAAAGGCGGGCAAGATTTTGCAGCGCAATTAACGGCGAAATGAATACGTGCATCTTTAAATTGTGGACGCAATATGTCATTTTCAATATTATTAAGTGAATAAGTTTGATTGCCTAATTTGATCCATTTTACATCCCAAGGTTTGCCATTGTGCAATTTGGTAATACTGCTTACGGGATAATTGTCAACGATCAGCTTGATGGTGAAGGCATTGTACGCGTTGATCCAGTAAGCCATCTTTTCCGCTTTTGACCATTTGTCCTGCACCGGATTTTTGGCTAATTCATCCAAATAAGCATTTAATTGCGTTTTGGACTGCTTAAATCCTTTGTAATTAACTTTTCCTGCGGAGCTTACATATTTTTGTAATAATTGATCCCAAATTTTATGCGACGGGCTTGCCAATAGCATAATGCTTGAGAAAGCGAGGAAAAGCACGGTTGTGCTGCATTTTAAGATGGTGTTCATTCGATTGATTTTTTGATAATACGAGTTAAACTGCAAATAAGCCTGGCAAGTTGTGGACATTTGTATCGAACTGTTCTACGTTGGACATTTTTAACGAAGGAATAACGTTTTTTAGAATTGTAGCGAATATTCTTTTGCAATTTTATAATTTTTCGGCGAAAAGGGCTGTTTATTAGGCAACAATTTCCGAATCAAAATACACTGCTGATGAAAACCAATTCTATCTTTTTAGGAATTATGCTGCTGATGGTTGGCAGATTAGCCGCGCAAGATTGTGCCATGTTTTTCCCGTTTGAAAAAGGAGCAGCGCTGGAGTACACTTTTTACGATGACAAAGGCAAAGTCGTGATGGTGTCGAAGCAAAATGTGGTCATTATAGACGATGCTGGGGCAGACGGACTTACGGCACAAGTGGATGTAATGATGTTTGATAAAAATGGAAAAGAAACGACTAAGGGAAATTATAAAGTGACCTGCAAAGCCAATACGCTTTACATGGATGTGACGGCAATGATGCCGCAGATGACGCAGTCATTTTCTCAAATGGAAATGCAAGTGACTGGCGATCAGCTACAACTGCCGTCTAAACTCGCCGTGGGGCAAGCGCTACCCGACGCGCACATGGAAATCAAAGCAGGCAGCGGCGGTGTGAATCTGATGAAAATGACCATTGATGTGACGGGACGAAAAGTAGAAGGGCAAGAAATGATTACGACCCCAACGGGCAATTATGAGACTTATAAAATAAGCTACGTGACTAACACTAAAATGCTGGTAGGCAAAAATTTTACCACCATTGCTTGGTATGCACCAAAAATTGGCATGATAAAGCAAGAATCCTACGATAAAAAAGGAAACCTGGAAAGCTCCATGGTGCTGACGAAATTCAGCAAAAGTAAATAACAACAATTAGTAGGCAGTGTAAGCAAAGCTGCACTGCCTACCAACTCAACGAATCAACGCTACATCGCCCGTCTTGATTTCGCTTTTTGTTTCTCCTTCCTGATCGTACGATACTTGCAGCACATAGGTATAAACCGCCGACAGCATCGGCTCGCCTTTCAGCGTACCATCCCAGCCATCTTCTTGATTGACAGTAGAATACACCATTTGACCCCAGCGATTAAAAACGCGGAAATCAAACGCTGTCACTGTGCAGCCTACATGTGCCTGAAACACGTCGTTCACGCCGTCATCATTGGGTGAAAAGGCGTTGGGCACAAAAATGTTACAAGCAAATTCATTCTGTGGAAGAGGTTGGTCGAATGCGGACAGGCAAAACAGAGCGCATAGCAACAAAAGGGTAGATTTTGCCATATTCATGAGATTTTGAATTTGTTAAAACAAAATACGTGCGCGAAGGTATGGAAATAAATCTAATATTTAAAAAGCATAGATGTTAAAAATTTAAGCGTTCGCGCACTTGGTTCCAAATTTTTATTAAAAGGTGGTTTAAATCCAAGGAAAGGCGAAAATAGAGAATAGGAATAATGTATAAAATGGTAATTATTAATGATCTGTAAAGAATGTCTAACAATGCGATCCCGGTTAGAGGCAGCATTGATACCACCCCAAAAACCAGCACCCCAATCACCAGCACCCCAAATATGCTTTTGCTGAACGGCTGCATTTTAAAGGTATAATAAATGTATAATAATTTAATAAAATTAAAAACGACGATAGAGACTAAAGTCGCCAGAGCTGCGCCTTCTATTCCAAATCCGAACACCTTGATAAACAAGTAATTAAACCCGATATTCAATCCTGCCAGCACTACAATGATGTAAAAAGCCACCCGAAAATAACGGGAATAAGCGATGATGTGCGTATTAATACTCGTCACCATATCAATCAGGGAAGCCATGCCGATGATAAAAACAATGTTGCGGGCGGGCGCATATTTTTCTCCTTCTGACATGATTGCAAAAATGCTATCCAAATTGAGCCAAATGCCCAGAAAAAGCAAAGCACCAATGACAAAAAGATTGATCGAAGTACGTTTGTACAAGTCCGCCACATGCGCCCAGTCATTCTCCGCAATGGCTTGCGCCACCGCAGGTGCGGCGATTTTTTCCAGCGATTTGCGCGGAATGTCTATCGTCGTGCCAATGTAAGCCACAATACTGAAAATCCCGTTTTCCGCGACACCATTATCTTCTATCAACAAAGGAATCATCGTGCGATCAATCTGCGTCATGAGGTTACCGCCAACACTGCCCAAAATGCCATAAAGCGCGAAAATCCCGATTTGCCGCAGCAGCGGTTTTTTTAAAAATGGAAAATTCGGACGAAGATTCAACTGTCCCAACCAACGCGCATATAAAAATAATCCCAATGTAGCGACCCCATAAGCTGCTACGATGCCATTGATAAATCCTTCTAAATGAATGACCGAATATGCCAAAAGCAAGGATAGTCCTCCTGCTGCAATTTTGAGCCACACGCTATCCAGCAACGTGGGGACTACAATGCGCAGAAAATTTTTGATGTAATAAGTCAAAATTCCATTTACTGCTATAAAAAAAGCCAGTGGAATCAAGTAATAAAGGAACTGTGCCAGGAGTTGTTTATCAGCTTGTATTAAATCTTTTTGAAAATAAGGCACAATAATGAATGAAATGATAATAAAAATGCCAGATGCAATGAGTGTTGGTAATAATAATAAAAACAAAAAACCATTGTGGCGATTGTCTTCCGTGCGGAAAGTAGAGAAAAAACGCAGGGAAACATTCGGCATGCCCATTTGCAACAATGCCCCCAACAACAGACTTGTACTGAGCAAAAAATTATACAACCCAAAATAATCCTCAGGAATCAGGGTATAAATAAACAAGGTATTCACTGCGCCCAACGCCACACCGGCGTATGCTACTATGCTGTCTTTAATGCCTTGTCGTTGTATGACCCCCACGTTTGTACAATTTTTTACAAGCGCAAATTAAAGCAAAATTAAGCAAGTAAAATGGACAAAAATTATTGCTCAAACTTGTAATGTCGATCTCCTGGAAATTAAATATTTAAAATAACACCTTGAATTTTAAAAAAACTTTAGATGACGTGTTAAAAATGTATGGAAAAAGCTGGAATTTATCGAATTTTGAGTCGATTTGAAAAAGACAATGCAAGAACCATTTCAACTTTCTATTCTCATTTGTACGTACAATCGCGCCGATATTCTGGCGGAATGCCTGCAATCGCTTACAACGCAAACGGCTGATTCAGAAGTATTTGAAGTGATTGTTGTGAACAATAATTCGCCCGATCATACCCAATCGACCGCTGAATCTTTTGTAGGAAAAGTGCCGAATTTGCGAGTAATTGTAGAAACGCAGCAGGGCTTGAGCTATGCGCGCAACCGGGCGTATGCAGAGGCGCAATCCGAGTGGGTATTGTATTTAGATGATGATGCGCTGGCATCCGATAATTTAGTAGAGCGGGCGCTTTTTACCATTCATTATTATCCCTATAAATATTTTGGTGGGGTGGCATTGCCCTGGTATAAATATCCAAAACCACATTGGTACAAAGATAAATACGTGGCTACCAATGAATTACCTTACAAAACGGTGACGCCGATTCACGGCAATCAGTTTGCCATTGGCTGTATCATGGTGATACATAAACCAACCTTAGCTAAATATAGCGGCTTTGATGTAAAATTGGGCATGATTGGTAATACCATTGCCTATAATGAAGAGACGGAATTGCAGCACCGCATGCGCGCGGATGGGATTCAAATTGCACACGACCCCGAGTTATTCATTCGACATTTAGTCGCGCCTTATAAAATGAAAGTAGATTGGTTTTTTCAATCGGCATTTGCGCTCGGTCGGGACAATGTGGATGCGAAAAATGTCAGTTTAAATCCGCTTAATTTGCTGTTAATCAGCGTAGTAGCATTTGTTATGATGCTCGTTCATTTAGTGATTTACACCCCTAAATTATTATTTAAAAATTATTACATCGAAAACTGGCTGATTGATGTATTTAAAAAAGTGGCAAAGCGCGTGGGCACGGTTTATACGGCGTTGTTAAAAAGACGTGTGAAAAATAAGGGTGAAATTTAAATCAAGGGCATGAATTTATTCAAACCAGATGAAGAAATAATATTGCAATGGAAAATTTAATAAAATACCAAAATATTGTTATTGAGTTATTAAAAAAGTACGCTCAGTTTCAAGGTACAGGTCAGCCTGATGTAGAAACGGAGCTTATTGCCGACCGTGAACGGAATCATTATTTGATTATGAATGTTGGCTGGAAGGATAAAACGCCCATATATCATACTATTATTCATATTGATATCAAGGATGAGAAAGTGTGGGTGCAGCAGGATTGGACGGATGCTGTAATTGTAGATGAATTAATAGAAATGGGGATTCCCCAACATGATATTGTGCTTGGTTTTTTAGCACCTTACAAACGTCCTTATTCTGGTTTTGCTGCTGCTTAATTTTTTAATGTTAAACTGAATGATTTTATTTCTTTAAAAGCGTTTCTATTACTATTTCAAACCCTTCTACAATTTCTACCGGTTTGTTCCAGTCGCGGGTGCGCCAATCCTGGTTGGGTTCTACTAAAATAACCTGTTCAGATGCTGTGAGCACCCAAATGATCCGCTCCACGCCCCACTCCAATAGCTTCTGATTTTTTTGTTTTAAATAAGTTTCCCACTGTATTACATTCAAATCCGCTTTTGTATCAATTTCTATAACAACTTTGGGCGCTATTTCAAAATATTTTACATCGAAGGTATAATCTTTTAACTGTTCCGCTGAATAAATAGCAATATCCGAAGCGAGGTTATTGCCTTTGGAAAGGTGCATGCCTGCTTCGCCAGGAAAGATTTCCCATTTGTCGGCATCTAGCTGAGCAAATAAATATCGTAGAATGAGTTGTGCTAATTTTACTTGTAAACTACTGGAGCCCATAATACCTTCTGGTGTATTTTTTTTATTCAAAACATCCTGATAACCACGATAATAGATAGGTTTTCCATCTATTTCTTCATAGATGAGTGCTCTAGGAATCATTTGCTCTTGTCTGCCGCCTGGCTGTGGTTCTATTTTGCTGGCTGTAGCCATATCATTTCATTTTCAATTCAAAAATACATTTTTTTAGGCATTTAAGCAATACTTTATTTTTTTCTTGCCACTACAAATAACGATGTGGATAAAAATGGAACTTTTGTTACATCGCCTTTAAAAATAGTATTAATTAACCAGGTTTTTATTTTACTTTCCTTTAAAACATCGAGCGGCGCAGTGATATAGTCAATCTTTTCTACCTGAAAACCAGCGTTTTCCAATAAATTTTTAATGCGACTTTTTGTGTAAATACGTGCATTGGCAAAGCGTTCGTGGATCGGGCGGGGAAGCCAGGAGAAAAACGGCACACGATTCCAAGGTAATAAGGGTAATTTTGCACCATGCGTTTCAAAAATCCACCATTTGTTTGGCACAGAAATCGCAGCGATGCCGCCAGGTTTTAAAGTTTTATAATAAAAGCTTACATTTTTATCATCGCGTAAATGTTCGATCACTTCAAAACTGATAATTCGATCAAATTGCTGCTCAAGCGATTGATTTTCAATATCAAAAATGCGGAAATTACAATTATTAATATGATGTTGCTTTTTATAATGTTCAAAAGAATCTTGATGGGCAGTTTCCACTTCCAACCCCAGACAATACTTAAATTCATTTGCTAATAAAAACATCGAAGCGCCATTCCCGCAGCCAATGTCCAGTAAATTCAAGTCTTTGCCGGTGAAACCCGGAATCTCGCGCACCAGCGCTACCCGCCGATGCACAATTTTATCATCAAAATCTGCCGGACGCCCCAGGTAATGATCGCCTTTAAATAACTCGTCCGGTATTCTATCTTCAAATCGCATATTATTTAGTTATGAGTTCTAAATTAAGAGGGCACATCTGGCATCTGACTTCTGACATCCGGCATCTCTTTTAACGCCGGTTGTATCGCATTTGCCCAGTAATATTCCTTGTAAAAAGAAGCTGGGGTGGGTATGTAATATTGACTTTTTAAATGTAAAATTGCTTCTGCAAAGCCTTGATTATCATGGTCTTCCAATATAATTAATTTATCGCCACAAGCCACAGGATCAACGCCTTTGGCACCGGTTTTTGCCGAAATAACGGGCGTACCTAGCGCAATGGCTTCCACCATTTTGGTTTTCACGCCACCGCCGGTAATCACCGGATTCAACGTTACATCACATGCCTGGATATATTCATCTATATTATCAACGAAGCCGACGTAGTGAATGTTCTTGTTCTGATATGCAGTTAATTTATTAAAACGCTCTGGTAAACCGCCACCACATATCAAGATTTTATAAGAAAAATCCGCTTTTTGTAATAAGATAGGATTTATTATATCCAAAATGCGCTCCAGTGCGTCGGTATTGGGTTTGTAAGAATGCGTGGCAAAAAATAAAATCAGAAATGCCTGAGAATCAAGCTGATGGCGTTGAATGATGGTTGCGCGTGCAGCGTCACGTCCAGGTGGAGTGCTGGGATAGCGCGTCCCGTAGGGCATTTCAAAACACCGATTGGGATTTAGTTTAAAAATGGGAATCGCATCGCGCATATCATCTCTGGAAATGAATAACACAGCATTTGCGGCTCGATATAATAACCACTCTACTAAATACAATAAGCGCCACCACCATTTGCCGATGGTTTGAAATCTTTGATACTCAATATTATGAGAATAAACGATTAGTTTTATATTTAGTAATTTTACAATTGGCAATATCATTAAACCAATAAACGGCTGCTGAATGACACAATGTGTAATATGTTCCTTTTTTAAAAATTGCCACAAACGAAAGCCTACGACAGGACTAAAATATTTATAAAATCGATCACTAAATAATCGTTTGAGCCGAAAGGGGAGGGGAATATCAGGATTATTGGTGGTGGAGATGACCACTATTTCGCGTTCCTTTGCCAGAAATTCGCAAAAGCCATAGCCGGCGGCGTGTCCGCCATTCGCGGGCGGCACAAATTGATGCGGTATGATAACGGCGATTTTCGACATTTTTTATAAGTTAGCTATGACCTATTCATATTGTGTAAATATGCCATAGCTATCTGAACAGAACGAATGATTAATTACTTTTTCTTTTTGGGTTTGCTGATAGGACGACTGGTAGTTGTGGTACTGCGGCTGGTGGTCGCTTGTGCTGGCTGTTGTTTAGGTTTAGGTTCTGGTTTTGGCTCATTTTGCGCTTTTTTATAACCATTATAACCTGTGTAACCCACAAAACCTAGCAATCCTAATACAATCAAGCTTGAAAAAATCGCTGAAATTAAAGTGCCAGTTTTATAAATCTGCGGATCAAAAATGAATTCAATTTTATGTTTCCCAGCCGGTATGCGCATTGCCCGCAGCACATAATTGGCGCGAATGTGCTCCATCGGTTTCCCGTCAATGTAAGCCTGCCAACCTTTATTCGGACCATACCAAACCTCCGAAAATACCGCCAACTGCTCGCTTGCGGCATTACTTTCATAAACTAAGTGATCCGGTTGATATGATATCAATTTGATCGAACCCAAGGAATCTATTTGTGGATCAAAATTTTGAATATAATTATTAAATTCTTGGTGAATAATTGCTTCACTTGCTGGATTAAATGTGTTCAACGCATCAATTTCTTCATTGGCAGTTTTAACTGGCTGAATATTGTCCACAAACCAGGCGTTGCCAAGGGCTGCCATGTTGATTTGAGCGTCCGCTTGTCTGGTTTGCTGATTTTGCACAATGAAATATTTTGTGTTGAGCATATTCAACACTTTTTCATTATTTTTAGAAATATGACGATCTATAATGTCTTGATAACGTTGCAGTTTGGCAGGGTGATACCCGCCGATGGTTTTATGAAAATAAGAAGAGGAAGCATTATTGAACGTATTCACGGTCAAATCCAGCACCCGGAAATTAGGATCGGAATCTTTCAAAACCAACTCGTCCACCTGACGTGGCTGGAAATTATTAGCATAATTATTTTGTGCAACAAAACTGTCCGCATTCACATATCGTCTGCCCACGCCCCACAAATCAAACAACACGAGCACCGACAACCCTGCAATCACCACCGTTTTATTGATCCATTTTTGCAAATAAGCCCAGATCAAACCGCCACTCAGCAACACTAAAACCAAGGAACGCAGCGCGTCATTGCGCATCAGCGCTTTCCGGTCTGCAATGATCCAATTGATGTCAAACTGTGCCTGCGTCAATTGTTCGTCACCGGCACCCCGAAAATTGAACATGGAAGGTCCGATCAACACAAAAAACAGAGCAATTGCCGCCGCAATGCCGCCGCCAATGTACAGAGCGCGTTTGGTTTGTTCGGCGTCCGCATTTTTCTTTAGCACTTCCCACAATGCCATAAATCCAAGCGTTGGCACTAAAAACGCAGTGATGCTGAGGACTGAATTGGGCGTCCGAAATTTATTATACAATGGAAAATAATCAAAAAACAAGCGATTAAACCACTCCAGGTTTTTGCCCATTGACAGTAGAAAGGTCAGCAGTGTACCCAATACCAGCCACCATTTGGCAGGTCCTTTCACCAAAAATATGCCCATTAAAAAGAAGAAAAACACGGTAGCACCAAAATAAGCAGGGCCACTTGTAGATGGTAAAGCGCCCCAATAGAGCGGTAGTTTCAGATCATCCAAAGCAGCGGTTGCTACACCACGATTACGTAGCGCTTGATATGTTTCAGAATTTTCACCCAATGGCTCTTGCGAACCGCCACCCACTAGCCCCGGAATAAATGAAGAAAAAACGTCAAGTGTGCCGTTGCTCCATCGCATCGCATAATCCCATGCTAAACCCTCTACGGTGCTGCTGTTTGATTCGGTATCTGTATTGGAGTCTGCTTGTAAAATAGGCTTACCGCGCATGGTATCGCGTGAATATTCGTATGTTACCAAAAGATTGGAAGCGGCTGAGCCAACCGCCAGCACTCCTGCCAGGATCAAAACACCCGCCGCTTTTGCAAAATGCGCCGTTTCTTTGTTGCGAATGCAATGAATTAATTCTGCTACGCCAAATATAAGAACTGTGAGCGCAAAATAATACGTCATTTGCACGTGGTTGCTGAATAAATCCAGCCCCAACCCGAGCGCAAACAAGAGCCCACCTGCCAGGTATTTTTTTCTAAATGCCAAAATCATACCCGCAGCAACCAGCGGCAAGTGGCTAATGGCAGATAATTTGGTGAGGTGACCCGCTTCCAGCAAGATTAAATTGTTCGTTGTAAAGCCAAAAGCAATCGATCCAATTGCGCTTAGAATAGGATTGACGCCCAGCACCACCATTAAAATGTAAAAACAAACCATGGCAACAAAAAATCGCCCTATTGGCACGTCCATCCCTAGCAATGCGACCGTTTCTACTTTTCTAAGTTGATTACCGGAGTCAACCGTATTGATTTGATAAGTAGGCATCCCGCCAAACATGGCGTTCGTCCAAAGTATTTTTTTGCCGGTTTTTTCTTCAAATACCTTCGATTCGCGCGCCATGCCCTCATATTGAACAATATCGCTCTGCGGCAATTTTTTACCTTGCAATTGCGGTGCAAAATAGATGGCTGCTACGATCAAAAAAGCAAGGATAACACCCAGATGAATGAAGGTTTTTGTTACAAATGAATTCATTTTATTACAATTATTCTATAATTTCTTAATTCTTTCATTCAATGAAATCCACGTCAATATCATAAGGATAGGTAATCAACGCTTCAATGGCTTTATCAATATCATAATTTTCGTACACAATATCATAAAGCATCTCGGTAATAGGCACATGAAGTTTATAAAACGCTGCCAACTGCGCGGCAATTCTCAAAGTACCCACGCCTTCTGGAATTTCCAGCATGGAGGCAAGTATCTCCTCGCGATTTTCACCTTTGCCCAGGCGATAGCCAAAAGTAAAGTTACGACTGATTTTGCTGGTAGCCGTTGCCACCAAATCACCAACGCCGGCTGTACCAAAGAACGCATGAGCCGTAGCACCCATTGCTCTGCCAAAATAAATCATTTCGACCAAACCGCGCGTAATAAGCATAGCCTGCAAATTTTTACCCAATTTTTTTCCTCTCAAAATGCCCGAACCAATGGCAATAATGTTTTTCAACGCGCCCGCCAGTTCGGCTCCCAAAATATCATGCGTGCCAAACACATGAAACCGCGGGCTGCTCAGCACTTTGCGCCCCATTTCAATCACTTCCTCAAATTTACTACCAATCACCGTTGCCGTAGGCATTCCCTCCATGATTTCTTTTGCCAAATTTGGTCCCGAAAGGCAACCAACCCGCACCACAGCGCTCTCCTGTAATATCACTTCACTCATGGTGCTCACATGCTCGCGCCGCAGCGTTTTAGCATCGGGGGCTACATCATGTACATCAAAACCTTTAGTACCGTGAATTAAAATATGATAAGGACGTAAATGAGGACCCAACTGCCGCATCATACGCCTAAAATTCGCAGAAGGTACTACCGGAAAAATCAGGGTACAACGCTCTGCCACTTCCTGAATATTTAGAGTAGCACGAATGCGCAAGGACAAATCCACGTTAAAATTATGATGGGTACGATTGATGGCATCCACCACCTCCTGTTTGCGGCTATACATGAGCACTTCCACATTGTGCGCCAGCAAATTAGCAATAGCTGTACCAAAACTGCCTGTACCTATGACCCCTACGGGTTTTTCATATTCTAACATCTGAACGGTTTGAGGTATGCGCAAAGGTAAAGTATAAATTTGACATTGAAGTTTGATATTGGGGATAATACCATTTTTCCGAATTGATGCCAATGACACAATTTTACATGACCTATTATAAACTTTACAAAGCCTCCTCACCATCTCACCCCTAAAACGATCTTACCGTTGGAGGAAAACCTGTTTTAAATTAGAATTTAAAAATGGAAGCGCCTTCATTTTCTGTTAATTTGTGTGGATTTTACACTTTCCTTTTTCCGTTTCCACAATTTTCTCCTACATTTGAATCCAATCACCAATCGTTTAAAAAATGCAAAAAGATAAACTGACTACAACCAGACGGAAGTTCCTGAAAACTGGGGCGTTAGCAGCAGGTAGCTTCTTTATTGTGCCACGTCACGTACTGGGCAAGGGTTTTATTGCGCCAAGCGACAAACTCAACCTCGCCTCTATAGGTGCAGGTGGAAAAGGACAAAGTGATATTGCCAATGCGTATAATAATGGTGCCAACAACGTGGTTGCGCTCTGTGATGTGGACAAAGCACGCGCCAAAGGCAGCATTGATAAGTTTCCTGATGCAAAGCTGTACAGCGATTTCCGCAGAATGTTTGACGAGATGAAGGACACCATTGATGCTGTGACCATCTCAACACCCGATCACACCCACGCCGTAGCGGCTATGGCTGCCATGCAATTGGGCAAACATGTGTATGTGCAAAAGCCTTTGACGCATAACATTGCCGAAGCGCGCATGCTCACCGAAGCAGCTCGCAAGTATAAAGTGGTAAGTCAAATGGGTAACCAGGGTGCTTCCAATCCTACTCAAAAGGTAATGATGGACTGGCTCGACAAAGGTTTGATTGGCAAAGTAAGCGAAGTACACATCTGGACGAACCGTCCTGTTTGGCCCCAAGGCATTCCGGTACCCACCCAAAAAATGCCATTGCCAGAATCTATGTCGCCCGAAGACTGGGAATTGTTTGTAGGTCCGGCAGAATGGGTAGAATATCACCCGCTGTACCATCCTTTCAAATGGCGTGGCTGGTGGAATTTTGGTACGGGCGCACTTGGCGACATGGGCTGCCACTTGATTGACCCGGCGTTCCGCGTACTGGGCTTGGGCTATCCGACGGAAGTAGAATGCAGCGTTGGACAAGTATTTATTAAAGATTGGACGCCAGAGTACATTCCTGAAGGTTGTCCGCCTTCTTCTAATGTTCAACTGAAATTCCCGGCAACCGAGCGCAACAAATCCGAAGTAACCATGTACTGGACAGACGGTGGCATTCGCCCCTTTCACCCAGATTGGATTCCTGCCAATGAGCCGCTCGCCGAAGCCGATAGCAGCAATGGAGTTATTATGATTGGCAAAAAAGGCATTATGACCTGCGGTACATATGGCAATAATCCTAAAATTTACCTCAAAAATGGTGATCGCATGGAGATGCCAAAGCTGGAGCAAACCGGTACGCCGCTGCCAGAACACGGACACCAGGTTTCCTGGACAAACGCTTGCAAAGCTGGCTTTGATAGTAAAGAACACAAGGCTTTGAGTTCCTCCTTCGACTATGCAGGTCCGCTCACGGAAACTGTTTTGATGGGGAATCTGGCGATTCGCAGCTACAATTTGCGCAAACCAAACGACAATGGCAGAGGATTCAATTTCTACGGTCGTAAAAAACTGCTGTGGGATGGTCCGAATATGAAAATTACAAACTTTGATGAAGCCAATCAATTCGTCTCTCGCCCTTACCGCGCGGGTTGGAAGTTGGCATAAGCATTTTTAGCAATAACGAAGTAGGGAGAAGGTATCAACAGGTAAATTCTCCCTATTTTTTTTGTTCAAAATGCCGAATTGAAAAGCGCAATTGGATCAAATAGTTTGATAACAGCCTATTTTAATATTGCAGCAGCCTCCGTCAATACCGTAGCTCTCTATTGCAACAAATCAACAGCCTTCTGTCACTTTTTAAAAAAATGCCGCCGCTTCTCACCCTTCCTTTTTATCGAAATCATTACCTTTCGTAATTCGTCTAACACCTTTAAACATATTCGATATATGAAACCTAAAATCCTGCTTTTATGGGTAGCCTTCCTTTTTTCTTGTCATCTTTTTGCCCAAGGCACCCAATTGCTTCGCCAACCCTCCGTCAGCGAGCGCTTCATTGCTTTTGTTTATGCCGATGACATCTGGATGGTCAATCGAGAAGGCGGCGACGCCTGGCGTGTCACGAGTTTTGAAGGTACGGAGAGCTATCCGCATTTTTCGCCCGATGGTAAAATGCTGGCATTCACCGGGCAATACGATGGCAACACCGATGTGTACGTTGTACCTACCGAAGGCGGAGAACCCAAGCGCTTGACCTGGCACCCTGCCAACGACCTTGTGCAAGGCTGGACGCCCGATGGAAAGGAGGTGGTGTTTCAATCTTCTCGCGAGGGCGTTCCCACTAAAATTGTCAAATTTTACACCATAGGAACCAACGGTGGCTTTCCAAAAGCCATGATTATTCCTCAAGCAGCCTTCGGTGAGCTTTCGGAAGACGGCAAATACGCTGCTTACCAGCCCATCACTTTTTGGGACCCCGAATGGCGCAATTACCGAGGTGGTCAAGCCATGCCCATTTGGATTCTGGATTTAAAAACCCACGCCCTGAAGCGCACGCCGCAAGCCGACCGCGAACGCCATACCGATCCGGTTTGGCACAATGGCAAGGTTTATTTCCTCTCCGAAAGGGATTATGCCAATAATATCTGGTCTTTCGATCCTAAAAACGATAAATTAGAGCAGATCACTCGCCATGCTGATTTTGATGTAAAAAGTCTCGACGCTTGTAAAGACCGCATCGTGTATGAGCAGGGCGGTTATTTGCATTTGCTCGACCCAAAAACCAACAAAGCCAAACAACTCGTCATCAACGTGCGCGGCGATTTCAACTTCGCCCGCCCGCGCTGGGAAGATGTGCGCTCCACGCAATTGCAAAACGCTTCGCTTTCGCCCACTGGCAAGCGCGCTTTGTTTGAGCACCGCGGCGAAATTTTTACCGTGCCAAAGGAGAATGGCGATTGGCGCAACCTCACCAATTCTTCCGGCGTAGCCGACCGTTACCCCACCTGGTCGCCCGATGGGCAGCAGATTGCCTGGTTTTCGGATGAAAGTGGGGAATATCAGCTCGTGATTGCCAATCAATTTGGTGAAAACAAAAAGAAAATTGCCATTCCAAATCCAACTTACTTCTTCAAACCTGCCTGGTCGCCCGATGGTAAGTTTGTCGCTTTCACCGATACAGATTATAATTTGTGGTATGTCAATATTGCCAACAGCGCCATTAAAAAAGCCGACACCGAACGCTACGCGCACCCCAACCGCTCGATGAATCCTGTCTGGTCGCCTGATAATAAATGGATTGCTTACGCGCGATTGCTTGACAATCAATTCAAAGCCATCTTTGTTCACAATGTCGAAAGCGGCAAAAGCACGCAACTGACCAATGGTTTGTCCGATTGTATCTCCCCCGTTTGGGACGAAGGCGGTAAGTATTTGTATTTCCTGGCAAGCACCGATTTTGGTTTGAATACTGGTTGGCTCGATATGAGTTCCTACGAACACCAAATTACACGCGGCTTGTATTGTGTGGTATTACCAAAAAATGAACCCTCGCCACTTGCGCCTCGCAGCGACGACGAAGAAGAAAAAAAGGAGAACGGCAAGGAGAAAAAGGATTCTACGAAGGTAGAAGTCGTGATTGATTTTGATAAAATAGACCAGCGTATCATTGCCCTCGATGTGCCCATGCGCGACTACCAAGCAATTGTAGAAGCACCCAAGGATTTTGTTTTTTACCTGGAAAATATTCCCAATCAGGAGGGACTTACGCTGCATCGCTACAGTTTTAAAGATCGAAAAGCCATCGAATTTTTGAAACCCGTGCAATTTGTCACCGCATCCCACGACCGCAAGAGTTTACTCTACCGCAGCGGCGATACATGGGGCATCGTGAAGAGTGCAGAAGCCGCCCCGAAGAACGGAGATGGCAAGCTGAAGCTGGATGTAAAGGTCAAAGTTGATCCGCAAGCCGAGGCGCACCAGATTTTCCGCGAGGGCTGGCGTTTTATGCGCGACTTTTTGTACGTGAACAATACCCACGGCGCTCCCTGGGACGAGGTGTATAAATGGTATAGCCCCTGGATTAAGCAGGTACGCCACCGCACGGATTTGAATTACGTGGTGGACATTATGAGCGGCGAGATCGCTGTTGGGCATTCCTACGTGAGCGGCGGCGACTTCCCCGATGTAAAACAAGTCAACATTGGTTTGTTGGGTGCTGACCTTGAAGAATTGAATGGCTACTATCGGATTAAAAAAATATACACGGGTGAAAATTGGAACCCCGATCTAAAAGCGCCGCTCTCCGGTCCGGGCATTGATGTACGCGAAGGCGATTACCTGCTTGAAGTCAACGGCGTTGCACTCCAGGCGCCCACCAATCCATACAGCCTCTTTGAAGGCACAGCAGGCAAGCAGGTTCGCATCAAAGTCAACTCCAGCACTTCTTTAGCCAATGCCAGAGCGGTCACCGTCGTACCCATTGCCAATGAAAACGGTTTGCGTTCGCGGGATTGGGTCGAAAGCAATCGCCGAAAAGTGGCGGAACTTTCCGGCGGCAAGCTGGCATACGTGTATGTGCCCAACACCGGCAATCCAGGCTATACGTACTTCAATCGCTACTACTTTTCGCAGCAGGACAAGAAGGGTGCCGTGATTGACGAACGCAACAACGGCGGCGGCTCCGCGGCGGATTATATGGTGGACATTATGGCGCGCAAACTACGCGGCTATTTCAATAGCAATGCCAACGACCACCGTCCATTCACCACGCCGATGTCGGGCATTTGGGGTCCGAAAGTGATGATTGCCAATGAGCGTTCTGGTTCTGGCGGCGATTTGCTACCCTACCTGTTCAAGGATATGAAAATTGGTCCGCTGGTAGGTACGCGCACCTGGGGCGGTCTGGTCGGCACCTGGGATACCCCGCCGCTGCTCGACGGTGGACGCATGGTAGCGCCGCGTGGTGGTTTCTTCGATGTGAATGGCAAATGGGCAGTAGAAGGCGAAGGCGTTAGCCCCGATATTGAAGTGCTGCAAGACCCTGCTGCTGTCATCAAAGGCGGCGATCCGCAATTGGAACGCGCCGTACAGGAAGCCCTTCAACTCTTAAAAACAGAAAGCATAGAATTGAAACCCGAACCAGCCGCACCGAATAAATACAAGCGCCCAAAAACGAAGTAAACAGCTAATCTCACCGTTCAAGGAGCCAATTGTAATATTGCAAAAGACTCCTTAAACGGTACAATAGCTTCTTGTAATATCAAAATACCTTCCTAAAACGTTTCAGTACCCTTTTAAAATGTTGAAATACCTTCTTGTAACATTGAAACACCCTTCTAAAATATTGCAATACCCTTCCAAATTGTTACAGTACCCTCTTAAAGTGTTGCAATACCCTTTTTTAATATTAAAACACCCTCCTAAAATGTTGAAATACCCTTTTGTAACATTAAATTACCCTCTTAAAGCTTTGAAGTATCCTCTTTTTACATTAAACTACCCTCCTAAAGCGTTGTAAGACCCTTTTGTGGTGTTAAAATACCCTTCAATCATTTTGATTTGAATCAAAACATTCAATTTATAGCAATAAAAAACAATCTATAACCCTAGCTACCTTTACTTTAATTCATAAGCCACCACTTTATTCTTAAAAAAAGTAGGAATGTAAACGATGCGGCTTTTTGCATTATACCCAATGTCAGCAGTGTTGCTTTTTTCAGCGCGCGTATCCAATAATTGTTGCACAGTGCCGTCACTTTTGACGTAATAGACCACTCCTGCCCAGGAAGAAATGACAAACTCATTGGGTTGTACCTGTACAATGCCATCTGTACTGCTTTCCATGCCTTTTGCCAGTTCTGTTGCTTTTTTATCAGCGCTGTAACGCAGCAACCTGCCGTTGTCCAACACGTATAGCACGTTATCAATTGCCAATAAACCGTTGGGACTTTGCAAATTACTTAGATAAGTGCTCACCTTCCCGTCTTTTAATTGGTGTACTTTTTTCGTCCGGGTGTCAGACGCGTACACCACGCCAGCTTTGTCAATGGTAAGGTCATTCAAAAAACGCGCATTTTCTACTTGGATGCGTTGCGTGGCTTTACCACTCTTGATGTCGATAGCAACCAAAGCATTCAAATCGGTAACCCAGAGGGTATTTTTATAAACACCCATGCCTTTGGGTGCATTCAAGCCTGTGACCCAACGCGCGTTGATGATCTTGCCGTCCAAACCTACCTGAGCAATAGAGCCCTTGCCATCCATACCGGCAGACTCGCCTTCAATGTTGGAAACATAGAGTACCTGGCGGGCAGAATCGTAGAATACACTCTCGCAAGTGGTTAATAAAGTGTCCGTTGTCCATGTTTTAAAAAGTTTAGATGGTTGTGCAGCGCTGTGGGAGGCTCCTGCAAGGATGAAACTGGCTAGCAGAAAGAAAAAATTGGCTTTCATGGTTTTGAGATTGTATGTTTCGTGAATTAAAAAAGGAAAAATACAATTTGTAGAGGCGTTTTCCAACAAATTGAATGCAGAATTGAAAATTAGACCACATTTGAAAAGAGGACGCATGAATCATAAAGATTTACAACGCTTTCCTTTCAGGTACTTTTACAAGCTTATTTTTAACCAAATCCCTTTTAAAACGATCTAGCATTCGGGAGTGCTTCATTGGGCTAAAAGTTCT
>CAZFBN010000006.1:0-75945 GCA_964517145.1 uncultured Saprospiraceae bacterium | reverse complement strand
ATTTTACAAAAACCCCAAAAAAAGCGGGTGAATACTGTTTTTAAAAAATATTTTTTTGATAGATTAGCGATTCTAAAAATAAAACGATTATTCCTCAAAAAACCGACCCAACATTTTTACCACCCCGTTCGGAAATGAAAATGGCTACCATTTGTCTTATAAGACATTCATTTATCTGATTAACATCCATGATTTAAACCTAAAATATTATGCAATTTAACTCGAATGGAAAAGCAGCCGTCACCTACGATGCCATTGTCGTTGGTTCGGGCATCAGCGGGGGCTGGGCTGCAAAAGAGCTTTGTGAGAAAGGGCTGAAAACACTGGTGCTGGAACGCGGAAGAGACATCAAACACCCGGATTACCCAACGGCGGCGTTGGATCCCTGGGATTTGGAGAACAGAGATCAACTGACACCGGAAGAATTGAAAGACTATGAAAAACAAAACCGCACCGGGTACACCATTCGGCAGTCCACCAAACATTTGTTTGTAAAAGACACCGAAAATCCCTACTCAGAAGTGAAGCGCTTCGACTGGATGCGTGGCTACCACGTAGGCGGGCGCTCGCTGACGTGGGGACGCCAGAGCTATCGCTGGAGCGACCTGGATTTTGAAGCAAATGCGAAAGAAGGCATTGCAGTGGATTGGCCCATTCGCTATGCGGATATTGCGCCCTGGTATGATTATGTGGAAAAATTTGCAGGCATCAGTGGTTCCAAAGAAAATTTGCCTCAGTTGCCTGACAGCCAGTTTTTGCCGCCGATGGAGATGAACTGCATTGAGCAGCACGTGAAAAAAGGCATCGAATCGAATTTTAAAGAGCGCAAGCTCATCATTGGTCGGGTAGCGAATTTGACGCAACCGCACAATGGTCGTGGCTCTTGCCAGTACCGCAATCGTTGCATTCGCGGCTGTCCTTTTGGCGCGTACTTCAGCAGTAATGCTGCCACCTTGCCTGCTGCGGAGAAAACCGGCAATATGACACTGCGTCCGTTCTCGATTGTGAATTCCATCATTTACGATCCTGCCACCCGCAAGGCAAAAGGCGTGCGCGTGATTGATGCCGAGACAAACGAAACACACGAGTTTTTTGCAAAAGTGATCTTCCTGTGCGCGTCAGCACTGGGTTCTACGTTCATTTTGATGAATTCAAAATCGGCTGCTACTCCAACGGGGTTGGGCAATTCGAGTGGACAATTGGGTCACAACCTGATGGATCACCATTTCCGCTGTGGCGCGAGTGGCATTTCAGAAGACTTTGGCGATCAATATTATAAAGGGCGTCGTGCCAATGGTATTTACATTCCGCGTTTCCGCAATTTGGGCGACAAAGACACCAAAAAGGATTTCTTGCGGGGTTACGGATACCAAGGTGGCGGCAGCCGCGAAAGCTGGATGTCGTCGGTAGCAGAAATGCGTGTGGGCGCTGGCGCGGAGTTCAAAGATGCACTGCTAACTCCTGGACCTTGGCAAATGGGCATCACCGCTTTTGGCGAATGTTTGCCTTATTATGAAAACAAAGTAGAACTGACCGATGAGGTGCGCGACAAATGGGGACAGCCGACTTTAAAATTCGACGCCGAATGGAAAGAGAATGAACACCTGATGCGCAAGGATATGATGGAAGCTGCCGCAGAAATGCTGGAAGCCGCAGGTTTGAAAAATGTGCGCATGTTCGACTCCAACTCCTGGCCCGGCTTGGGCATTCACGAGATGGGTACCGCCCGCATGGGACGCGATCCAAAGACGTCAGTACTGAATGGGTATAATCAAGTGCACGATGCCAAAAACGTGTACGTTACCGATGGTGCTTGTATGACTTCTGCATCCTGTGTGAATCCGTCGCTCACGTACATGGCGCTGACTGCCCGTGCGGTGGATCATGCTGTAAATGAATTGAAGAAAATGAATCTCTAATCGTGTTCTTGTTCGATGTGTTCCTATGTTCACGTAAGAAGGGCATATGAACACACGAACACCTGAACACACGAACACATAAAAAAATGACTCGAAGAGAAGTTATAAAACAAACCGCCCTGCTCACCGGCTATGCGCTCAGCGCTTCCATGATACAGGGCATTCTAAGTGGTTGCCAGCCAACCAGCACGCATGCAGCATGGAAACCGACTTACTTCACGCAGGAACAGGCAGACCTGATTTCCGCAGCTGCTGAACGCCTGTTGCCGCGCACCAACACGCCCGGTGCCCTCGATGCCGGTGTACCGGAGTATGTGGAAATGATGGTAAAAAATGTATTCCGCCCGCGCGAACGCGAAGCATTTCAATTGGGTTTGAAAAGTTTCAATCCGAATGCCGTTGCAGCATTTGGCAAGCCTTTTCTGGAACTGACTTCTGAAGAGCAGGAACAAGTGCTGGTGAAAATGGAGAGTAAAGATATTCTGGATGAAATCGAGCGCCGCGAACGCAACTTCTCCGACCCGATGGCAAATCTGGAACGCGAAATTGAAAAACGCACCAATGCCCGCAACCAGGAAATGGAAACACCGGCAATGGCTGTGGATTGGGAAGCTTTCGAGCGTAGCCGTTTGAACAATGACTACCCATTCTACCTGCGCTTCAAGCAGCTCGTCCTGTCGGGCTACTTCTCCTCCAAACTGGTAGGCATGGAAGTAACCAACTACGATCCTGTACCCGGCGTGTATAATGGTTGTATAAAATTATCAGACGTGCCAAAAGAGCGCATCTGGTCTTTGTAATAAATATGAAATGTGAGATTTGAAATTTGAAACACGAAAATTTCACTTCTCACATTCTGCATTTTATATTTCACATTTCAAATTTCACATTTCAAATTTGAACCTATGTCCTCTCGCCGCGATGCTTTAAAAACTGCTGCCATGAGCCTCGGCGCTCTGGCATTGACCCCTTCCACCGTTATGAGCAAAACGCTGGATGTCCTGGAAGTTCCCAAACGCACTTTCCAGCACTCCGTGTGCTACTGGTGCTACGGCAGTATTCCGCTAGAAGAATTCGCCGACAGCGCCAAAAACCTGGGCATTGCTTCTATCGAATTGCTTCACCAGGAACAATGGCAAGCCATACAAAAACGTGGTTTGACTTGTGCCATTGGAACACCGAAAGAATATAGCCTAACAGAAGGTTTTAATAATCCTGCCAATCACGCCAAATTACAGGCAACCTATTTGAAAGTAATTGACCAGGCAGCGGAAGACGGCATTCCGCAGGTGATTGTTTTCTCTGGCAATCGGAAAAACGGTAAAATCAATATTTCCGATGCAGCTGGCATTGAAAACTGCGCCAAAGGCTTGGACAAAATTATCAAGCACGCCGAAAAGAAAGGTGTGATGGTTGTCATGGAATTGCTGAACAGCAAGGTCGATCATAAAGATTATCAATGCGATAAGACCCCTTGGGGCGCTAAGCTGGTGGATAAAATTGGCTCGCCGCAGTTTAAATTGCTCTACGACATTTACCACATGCAAATCATGGAAGGCGACGTGATCGCCACCATTCGCAAATACAAAAATCACATCAATCACTTCCATACCGGCGGTGTACCTGGCAGACACGAAATCAACGATTCGCAGGAACTCAACTACAAAGCCATTATGAACGCCATTTCTGAATTGGACTTCAAAGGCTTTGTTGCACAAGAGTTTATTCCAACGTATGATAATAAAATCGCCGCGCTGAAGGAAGGCGTGGATATTTGTGATGTTTAGGGGGATGGGGTGATAGGGGAATAGGAAGACCGAGTAGCTCAATGAACGCGAGTTACTCGGTCTTTTTATTTGACAATGCATGCGTTCCATCATTTTGTGCTTGCAGTGGGTAATTCTATGCCCACATAAAATAAGGCAACACGTGCATCGGGTCATTCGGCGCGTGTGTCAGATCATTCGGCGCGTGCGCCAAATCATTCGGCGCGTGTGTCAGATCACTCGGCACATGCATCAGATCATTCAGCGCGTGCGTCAGATCACTCGGCACATGCATCAGATCATTCAGCGCGTGCGTCAGATCATTCGGCGCGTGTGTCAGATTATTCGGCGCGTGCGTCAAATCATTCGGCACGTGCATCCAATTATAGCATCGTCCAAGTATCGCAATGAAATACCTATTTTCTCCTTTTGTAAAAGGCTCTACTGAAATACTCCGCGTGGCGGCTGCCCGGCAAATCCAGCGGAGCAATTGGATTTGCCTAGCCTTTTTGCTTACTTTTTTGGCAATGAAAAAAGTAAGAAGCTAAATATCATCGAAGCACCCAAACCATCAACCACCAAACCCCAAAACCATAGATAGGATAAAAAATTAAAGTCTCAATGAAGTACCCTTGTCTGTCGCAAGTTACAAACTTTTGATAGTAGCGTCCACATCTCGCAATGAAATACCCATTTTCTCCTTTTGTAAAAGGCTATAATGAAATACTCGGCGTGGCGGCTGCTCGGCAAATCCAGCGGAGCAATTGGATTTGCCTAGACCTTTTTGCTTACTTTTTTAGCAATGAAAAAAGTAAGAAGCTAAATATCATCAAATCACCCAAGCAATAAATCACCCAACCCCATCGCTACAGATAGGATAAAATTGTCTTTCAGGTTTCGCAAATCTGAAAGTTACCAGTAATTGTATGAAGATACTGCTCACATTGACAATTTTGACTTTAACGACTTTTGGTTGTGCTAACAAACAGACACTGAAAGACGAAAAATTGCTTGTGACAGAAACTCAAGAAAAAACGGATACAACTTTTAAACAAGTTGTCGACTTTCCGACAATAAAAGACACAACTAAATTCATTGCAGACCTGCGACAAATTTGTGAGCTTGAAGTTGACGAAAGCCATTATCAAAAAGAAAACGAAAAAATCACGACTTACAAAAAGGTTAAAATTTATGGCTCTGACAAAGATTACTTTTTTATTGAGTATGACTACGGAGATGGTTCTATGGCTTCTTATCCTTGGAAATATCAACTACTCTTGACAACAGACGGCAATTTAGTAAAGTCATTATCAGGACAACAGTTTGACTTTATTACAATTTTTCCTAACCAAAACCCTTTTCTATTGACAGTTAATGCGACTGCAAAAGGTAATGGCGGACACGAAATTTATAAAATCTCGGCAGACACTTTAGAGAATGTTTACGAAGGTTATTTTGACTATGGTGTTCAGACATACGATGCTCATGAAGATAACAAAATTTACGAACCAAAAGAGTTGACTTTTAAAGTAAAAGACTTTAATAATGACGGCTACAACGACATTTCATTTAACGGAAAAATAGTTCTTATTCAAGGGCAAACAAAAAATGGCGACTGGTTTGACAGCGAAAAGAAAAATGGAAAGACCATAACTTATTCAGTTGAAAACCCTTTCAAGAAAATTCCAGTTGAATTTGTGTTCCTTTACGACAAACAAACAGGACATTTTAAAGCAAAAAAAAATTATACCGAAAAATATGGACTGGATAAATGACGAAAGGAGAACAACTACTGGTAACAGCAGCTACCCAAAAGACGAGGTTTCGTGTTCCAAATACAGTTTTGTGTTTAATCAAACATTAATTTTTCAAATCAAGTTTTGTGGTAAAAGTCCCGCCCTTCAGGTAGCTGCAAAACGATTTACGAAATCACGCCACCCATTTCACTCCTATCACAAAAAATTTCAATATCTTTAATTACAGTAGGCTTTGAGCTTTAAAGCTTTAAACACTGATTAGAAATGTCTCAAGTATTAAAACTCCGCATTACTTTAGAAAAACCGCCCGTCGGCGTTGCCTTTGCGCTGCAAAAAGGCAGCGGTCATCAATATGAAATCATTCAAATGCAAAGCTCTAATTCCGAAGACTTGCAATTTGAATGCATGGTAAATGTAAAAGACGATAAAGACGGCGAACCCAATTTTTTAGGATCCTTTGTGCAAGGACCCAAGCATGGACGATTTATTTACATTGGCATTGGCACGCATGCCGGGCAGCTAGGCTCGGTTTGGAGTCGGCGATTGAAAATTCCTTTGCAAGGGATTACCTGGGAAACGGTGGAGCAATTGCTTGCCAATCCCGACTCGATGTTGGAGACACGGGTGCCGGGAACTGGAAAAGATGGGACGCCCAATTGTGCGACAGTGAAGCCTTTTAATGGCTGGCATTTGACTACGAAATAAAATGTTAAAGGTACACTGTAACAAAAAATGACATTTTCTTCACTCTTCCGTCCCGACAACAATTGAAACGCGGACAACACGAACCACGCGGATAATCGCTGTAATTCTACGTTTTTTCTGCGAGATCGGCGAAATCTGCGGGCGTTTCAAAGCGCTTTTTTGCCGCAGGCAAAAACCTAAGTAATGATTGTTCGAGTACTAAAGTTCTTAAAATAATCCCGCAATATTGCTAAGGATCAACTTCTTGCAAGAAAAATCTCACCAGTATATGTAGCTTTGTTGTGGAAGAAAGCAAAATGGCTTTCATTCTATTGAAACACATACAAAAACCCAATCAAACACGATGCGCAAAAATTACCTATTCTTTGCATTTGCAATGCTTTGCATTTGCACGAGTATGCATGCTCAAATTACCGTGACCAATTCCACCTTCCCTGCTGTAGGCGATACGCTTTACTATGCTTTTGATACGAATCCGAATGTGCTGGTTTTTACGCCTCCCGGCGGCAACCAGACCTGGGATTTCAGCAGTTTAAAACCGAGCTTCGCCCAGCAGCAGATTTTTAAAAGTCCTACTACCGGCATTGCCAATGCGGACTTTCCGGGCGCTACCTTACTGTACCTCAACGGCACGGTTGAAAATTACCTGCAAGTGACCGACCAGGAAATACGAGCGCTGGGCTACTATGGCAAAGATCCCATCGGCATTGGCTTCACTGCTGCCATTCGTTACAACCCACCACTGGTAGAACGTCGGTCGCCCATTCAGTTTTTTGATATTAAAGCCGTGTCATCGGGGGTGTTTTTTCCATTTGGACTCGATATAGTGCCGGAAGATATCTTGCGGCGCTTCCCCGCCAGACCAGATTCCCTGCGCATCAGAATCGCCATTAGTCGTACCGATGTAGTAGATGGCTATGGCAACCTTATTATTCCTGATGGGACGTACCCCGTGCTGCGCGAGAAGCGAACCCAATATACCGAGACGCGTTTGGACGCGAAAGTGTCGCCGCTGGGCTGGCTGGATGTGACGGATGTGGCGATTCAGGCGGTGGGATTGAGTAATTTAGGCGTGGATACCACGGTTACTTACCATTTTTTTAATGATACGTCCAAAGAACCGATCGCTGTGGTGACGCTCAACCAAGACCAGGCAACGCCCAGATTGGTGCAATACAAATCCAATCGCCTGACGACGGATGTAAAGGAATTGGCGTCGGAAAGCCCGCAGATATTGGCTTTTCCGAATCCGGCGTCGGATCGCGTAACGCTTCGTTTTAATCATATGAAACCTGGACGATACTTTTTGAAAATTTGCAATGTACTGGGAACAGAAGTCGGTCGAGAAGTATATGAAATACCCGAAAAGCAATTTGAAACGATATTGAATGTAAGTAGATTGCAGGCAGGCACTTATTTTTATAATCTGATTGACAACCAAGGACATACAAGCCCTTCCAATCAATTAATGATTGTAAAATAAGTAAAAAGACACAAATAATTATACTTAACCACGAAGATCACAAAGGCTTCACTAAGCACACAAGGGCTTCATTTCGTGAACTTTGTGAAAAATCTTCGTGCACCTTGTGGTTAAATTTATTTTTGCTCTTTTACTTAATGGTTTTATAATAAACGTGAATCAAAGATTCATCAAACGCTTCAATATAGTGGCTAGTACTGAGTCGAGCAAGTGAACCAGATTGCTGGCTGAACTTCGAGTGTTGTCAGCAATCTAATTCTTCATTATTTATTTTTTTAACCAAAAATTTGAGAAAAAAAACCTTTTTCCGATTTAAATTTGGCAATGACAGCAGGAGGAAATATCATTTTAAAAGGGCGCTGGCGAGCGGCAATTCATTTTGATAATCAAGCCATTGTAAGAAAATGAATACGTTTTTACTTTTTGAAAATGGTATTAATTTCAAAACTGCCGTTTTTTTAGTGCTAATCAAATGCGGTATGAAGTATAGGCTACTTGTTTTGATGTGTTGTTTTTTGCATGGCATGTTGAGTGCGCAAACGCCGCTCGAAAAAAAAGCCTGGTTGGGTAAGCTTTCGCCAGGGCTGCAGCAGTCGTTGAATGCGGATAATGACGTTCGATCTTACACCTTGGTGGTAAAAGAGGTAGCCGCCTTTTTTCAATTTTTAAAAGCGCAAAATATTTCCCTCCACACGGAGCAAGTGTATGAGTCTGCCGATATTGTGGTGGTTCAAACTTCTTTTTCGGTTTTGACCGAACAACTCCTGCCTTCGCCCCATGTTCTTTTTGTGGAGCGGACGCATCGTCCTGCGCAGGAAGAGCTTTCCGTTGGCGGCTTAGATTTGGGTTTTAATAAAATCAATCTGGTACATCAGCATTTTCCGCACCTCAGTGGCAGTGGTTTGACAGCTTCGGTGAAAGAAGAACGCTTTAATGAGGAGGACATAGATTTTGCTGGTAGATTCACGCTCACGCCCACTGCCTCGTCCACCCGTTCTACCCACGCCAGCACCATGGCTACTTTGCTCGGCGGTGCGGGCAATTCTTACTACAATGGCAAAGGCGCCGCCTGGGGCACTCATTTGTCTTCGACTAGCTTTGAAAATTTGTTGCCCGAAAAAGATTATAAAAACCTGAAAATCAGCGTACAAAACCACTCTTACGGCGTAGGCATTGAAAATTATTATGGCGCAGAAGCAGTAGCTTATGATGCAAGTGTGATCGAGCAGCCGGAGCTGCTGCACGTTTTTTCCGCTGGCAATCGCGGCACCCAAGCTAGCGAAAATGGCACCTTTAAAGGCATGACAAGCGTTGCCAATCTGACTGGCACTTTTAAAATGGCGAAAAATGTACTGACAGTTGGTTCTTTGACCTTGACGGGCGAAGTGCCGCCGCTGAGTTCTAAAGGTCCGGCGTACGACGGGCGCGTCAAGCCTGAATTAGTAGCGCTGGGGCAGGATGGCTCCTCTGGCGCTGCGGCGTTGACCTCGGGCGTCGCGTTATTGTTGCAACAGGCTTTTTTAGAAAAATTTGGATCGCTGCCGGATGCAGCGCTGGTAAAAGCTTTGTTAATTAACAGTGCAGAGGATGTTGGCGCGCCGGGCATTGATTTTCAGTCGGGCTATGGCAATGTAAATGCGTGGCGAGCCGTGCAAGCCTTGCAAAACGGTCATTTTAAAACAGGAATATTGACTACCAATAACAAAGCGGAAACTTTTACCATAGCCGTTCCCGAAAATGTTGCAAATCTGAAGGTAACATTGGTTTGGTCAGATGTGCCTGCCAATGCGACCGCGTCCCAGGCATTGGTCAATGATTTGGACCTAGAATTGGAGCACAATGGCGAAACCTGGCTACCTTGGGTGCTGAGCGCTTTTCCGCATTACGATTCTTTATCGCAACTACCCATTCGCAAAAAAGACCATATTAATAATGTAGAACAAATTACGGCGGAGCGCCCCGCTGCTGGTGATTACCACATTCAAGTAAAAGCTTTTGATTTTAAAACATTCGAGCAGCCGTTTTACCTTGTTTATCAATGGGATACACTTTCTACTTTTCAATGGACTTTTCCAACTCGGCACGACTTTGTCCAAGCGAAGGAAAGCCGTGTGCTGCGCTGGGAAACCACTTTGACCGACAGTTTGGCGACCATCGAGTATGCGCTGAATGGCGGCGAGTGGCAGGCGTTGACCCAAAAAGCAAATTTGCAGCATCCTTTTATCACCATCCAGATGCCCGATACGGCAGCGCTCGCCGTGCTTCGGCTCACTAGTGGCGCGCGATCTTTTTTGAGCGATACGTTTCGCATTGGTCGTCCTATTACGGTGAAAGTAGGTTTCAACTGCGATGACTCGGTTATGTTGTTTTGGCATGCGTTGCCACAAGCAGCCGCTTACCGCGTGTATGAATTGGGTAGTCAATATTTACAAGCCTTTGCTATTCAAACCGATACATTTATAATTTTAAATAAAGAAAAAAATCCGGCAACCTGGTACGCAGTGGAGCCGCTGCTGCGCGATGGCGTTCCTTCTTTCAAAAGCTATGCAGTCAACTATGATTTGCAAGGGGTGGATTGTTACATCAGCAATTTTTTGGCAAAACTTGTGGACGATTCGGCGCTCTTGGAGCTTTCATTGGGCACGACCTTGGGCTTGCGGCGCATTGTTTTTGAAAAATTGAAGCGAGGATCGTATGTGCCGGTGCAAAGTTTTGCTGCTTATAATCGGCTGAATTGGGAAGCAAAAGATATTGCATTGGAGGCTGGGGTGAATATTTACCGCGCCCGCATTGAGCTCGCCAGCGGGGGCATCACTTTCAGCGACCCTGTGGAAGTGTATTACGCCGGGCAAAGTGGCTATCAGCTTTTCCCGAATCCGGCGCAGCGTGGGCAAGCATTGTTGTTACTGTCAAAAAATTTTGAGGAACAAACGCTGTGCATTTACGACATGCTGGGTCGTAAGATTTCAAGCACTCTTTTGAACAGCGAGGTGCAATCCATTGATACACAAAACTTACCGGCTGGAATTTATCAGGTGCTTATTTTCAAACAGGAAACGCCACTGCAACATTTTAAACTCCTGCTCACAAATTAGGATCGCCGGTGCTACAAAAGCTTCGATGAATTTTATAGCTGGTCAAAATTTTTACTGTTTTTCAATGACTTACGTTTTTTTACTGCAACTTTTTTTAGAAAAATGTTTGCAATTTGAATTGAATAAATATACCTTTGCACCTGCCTTGAAAAAAGGGGATTCTTTGGATGTTAGACACTGGATATTAGCCTGAAGAGCGTTTGACTTTGTACGCCAACCTTTTTATCTAAAATCTACTATCCAAAATCAAAAATCCAATATCAATTTTAGTCACATTTAAAGTTTCAAACAGTGGATACACTGAGTTATAGAACCATATCAGCGAAGAAGGAAACGGTGGAGCGCAAGTGGTACATCGTGGACGCAGACGGAGAAACCGTAGGACGCTTGGCAACGCGCGTTGCAGCCGTGTTGCGTGGCAAGCACAAGCCATCTTATACCCCACACGTGGACTGTGGTGATTTTATCATCATCATAAATGCGGACAAAGTACGTTTCACTGGCAATAAAATGTTGGACAAAGAATACCTGACGTACTCTGGTTATCCAGGTGGGCAAAAGAGCATCATGGCAAAGGATTTGATGAAAAAGAAACCGATTGCGATTTTGGAAATTGCAGTAAAAGGCATGTTACCAAAGACCAAGCTGGGTCGCGCTATGTTCAAAAAATTATTCGTTTACGAAGGCACAGAGCACCCGCATCAAGCACAGAAACCGGAGGAATTCAAATTTTAAAATCAGATGCCAAATGTCAATTCCTGATAGCAATTGGGAAACATCAGACTATGGTAAGAAATTGAAATAGTAGTTTTTAATATGGAAATGATCAATGCCATCGGGAGAAGAAAGAGTTCGGTAGCGCGGGTTTACCTCACTAAAGGCGAGGGAAAAATCACCGTGAATGGAAAAGACTACCGCGACTACTTCCCGCAGATACACGTGCAAACGTCGGTGATTGCACCTTTTGAAACCATCAATGCCGAGGCGATCTACGACCTCAATATCAATGTGCAAGGCGGCGGTTTTAAAGGGCAGGCAGAGGCGGTTCGCATGGCTATTGCGCGTGCTTTAGTCAAATTGAACGAAGACTTCCGCAAACCACTGAAAAGTCAGAAGTTCTTGACACGTGATGCCCGCGAGGTAGAACGCAAGAAATACGGTAAGCCAAAAGCGAGAAGAAGCTTCCAGTTCTCTAAGCGTTAATTATTGTTATTGGTTATTTGTGATTCATAGAGATGTTGCAACCGCAAATGCCAAATAACGAATAGCTGTTAACAAATAACATTTATTAAAAAAATGGAAAAACCCACCTATAAAGATTTGCTGGATGCCGGTGTACACTTTGGTCACCTGAAGAAGAAGTGGAATCCAAAGATGGCACCCTATATTTTTAAAGAGATCAAAGGCATTCACATCATTGATTTGAATCGCACCATAGAGCACATGGAGCGTGCTGCCAATGCGATGAAAGCGATTGCAAAATCGGGTCGCAAAATTATGTTTGTTGCCACCAAAAAGCAAGCACGCGACATCGTGATGAATGCTGCCAGAAGTGTGGATATGCCATTCGTAACCGAGCGTTGGTTGGGTGGTATGATGACCAACTTTGCAACGATTCGCCGTTCTGTGAAGAAAATGCAAAACATCGAGCGGATGTTGGCAGATACAACCTTGACAAGCATCACTAAAAAGGAACGTTTGACAATGGGTCGCGAGTTGCAAAAATTGGAAAAACAACTCGGTGGTATTGCTAACCTCAACCGTTTGCCGGCTGCCATTTTCATTGTGGACATCTACCATGAGCACATTGCAGTAGACGAAGCGCACCGCCTTGGCATTCGCACCTTTGGAATGGTGGATACCAACTCTGATCCAAACCGCGTGGATTTTGCCATTCCTGCCAATGACGATGCGTCTAAATCCATCGCAATCATTACCAACTACATGGCTGCGGCGATCCGCGAAGGGCTGGAAGAGCGCAAGCAAAACAAAGGCGAACGTGAAAAAGCGGAAGTAGCAGGGTAGATTGACAGACGGAGGAATGGAGGTAGCGAGGGATTTTGAAAGTTTTTGATAGCTCAAATAAATGTTGGCACAGTATAGGGTTTCAAAGTGAAGGAGGCAGTAAGGGAAGTATGATATTTTAAAGAAAAATTGAAATCCTGAAATAATTATTTTTAATAAACTAACAAAGAAATACAATGAGCGTAGTAATTTCTGCTGCGGATGTAAAAAAACTGCGCGACATGACCGGCGCAGGTATGTCAGATTGTAAAAATGCACTGACAGAGGCAGAAGGCGATTTTGACAAAGCCATTGAAATTTTGCGGAAAAAAGGTCAAAAATTGTCGCTGAAGCGTGCGGATCGTGAAGCAACGGAAGGTGCAGTGATTGCACTGGTGTCTGACGATCACAAGCGCGGCGTGATCATTAAGCTGAGCTCCGAAACGGACTTCGTAGCAAAAAATGAAAATTTCATCAACTTGGCGAAGCAATTTGCTGACATTGCATTGGAAAAATTCCCGGCTACGAAAGAAGAATTGCTGGCATTGCCGTATGATGGCATTACCATTGGCGACAAAGTGATTGAACAGGTGGGTGTGATCGGCGAAAAAATTGAATTGGCGAGCTACGAGCGCCTACAAGGTGAAATGGTCGTACCCTATATCCATATGGGTAACAAAGCAGGCGTATTGGTAGCTTACAATCAAAATCTTGCTGATAAATACGATGAATTGCGCGGCGTAGCGATGCAGGTGGCAGCCATGAAGCCAATTGCAGTGGACGAAAACGGCATTGCTCAAGAAGTGAAAGATAAAGAAGTAGAGATTCGTTTGGAAGCTTCTATGCAAGACCCTAAGAATGCAAATAAACCAAAGGAAATTTTGGAAAAAATTGCCATTGGTAGTTTGAAAAAATTCTTCGAAGAAGTAACCTTGTTGAATCAGGATTATGTGCGAGATAATACCAAGAAAGTGGGCGATTATCTCAAAACCGTAGATAAAGACTTAACTGTGACAGAATTCAAACACGTCACACTTGGCTAATCAATCAAAAGGCGAATCACTCGGTGGTTCGCCTTTTTTGTATCCGCATTTTTTCAAGCGTATTGTACTACCCTATCTGATTACCAATATTTTGGTATGCCTTTAATTGTAAACACCAAATTGAACGCTTTACCTTGTTGTAAAAAAACTAAAATACCTTTTCTTAAACCACATAGCAGCTAACAGACGTTTGACGAATTGGTAATTTTAATCCTAGCGGCTTAATTGATTAAAAATGACGATTAAATACAAACGTGTACTACTAAAATTGAGTGGAGAATCCCTCATGGGCGACCAACGATTTGGCATTTCAGCACCGATGCTGCGACACTACGCAGAACAGATTAAAGAATTGGTAGATATGGGCGTAGAAGTGGCGGTTGTGATTGGCGGGGGAAATATTTTCAGAGGATTGCAAGCGGCAGCGTCCGGTATTGACCGGGTGCAGGGCGATTACATGGGCATGATGGCAACGGTCATCAATGGTATGGCATTGCAAAGTGCGCTGGAAAGCATTGGTGTTTATACCCGATTGATTTCTGCGATTGAAATGAAGCAAATCGCGGAGCCTTACATTCGTCGCCGTGCCATTCGACATTTGGAAAAAGGACGCGTGGTCATTTTTTCTGCCGGTACAGGCAGCCCTTATTTTACGACAGACTCGGCGGCAGCGCTGCGCGCCAGCGAAATTGACGCCAATGTCATTCTGAAAGGTACCCGTGTGGATGGCATCTATACTGCTGACCCTGAAAAAGACCCAACTGCAACAAAATTTGATACCCTGACTTTTGCAAAAGTAATCAGCCTGGGCTTGAGTGTGATGGACATGACGGCTTTCACCCTTTGCCAGGAAAATAATGTGCCAATTATCGTATTTGACATTAACAACCCCAACAATCTGAAACGCATCGTTCTCGGTGAATCGATTGGTACGCTGGTGGAAGGATAAAAAAATTTGGAAAGCGACAAAAAGATTGAGCGAAACGCTTCATCTAACTGTCGCTTTAAAAAATCAGTACAAATATAACCAAGCTTTATTCCATTTCAATTAGCACCGCCCCTTTATCCACTGCCATGCCTTTCGATGCGTTGATGGATTTCACTACGCCATCGCCCGGAGACTTCAGCACGTTTTCCATTTTCATAGCTTCCAAAATGAGCAGTGCATCCCCACGCTTCACCGCTTGCCCCACCTCAACATTCACGCCTACCACCAAACCTGGCATTGGCGCTTTCACATCTTTTACTTTATAAGCAACGGTTGTAGTCAAGCCCAATTTTTTCACCAATTGATCGTACTCGTCTGCCAGTTTGATTTCGTAAGAATTACCATTAATTTTGATGTTAAAATATTTTTTTTCAAAATCACTCTGTACGACTTCCGCCCGAATCGCTTCTCCATTTTTAAGAATGTGAAAAGAAAAATCATCAATGGGTACAATATCTAACTGTGCCAAATCCTTGACATCAAACTCAAATTGGTTATTGACGTTTGCGTTGAATGAAGATTCCATGGTTTGTAAGTTTAAAGTTGTAGATTCCAAGTTGCGAAATGCAGATTTCACGCTGCAAGTTGAATGCTTCTCTTCAATTCTCAATTGACAATTGTCAGTCTAGTCACTTAGTTTTGCCAATTTTCATCATAAAATAAGTTTCAAAAATAGTGTAAACGACATAAATACCCAGAAAAGGGAGGATAAATAATCGAGCAGGTGGATGAGTGATTTGGATGTAAACCGCAATAAAAACAACGCAGAGCAGCATTTTAATAAAGGTCAATCCTAAGCTCGCATTGATAAACGCCGCTTTATTTTTGTGCCGAACCGCCCGATAACCAACAAAATAGGCAATAATTGATACCAATACAAAAAATGCCAGGCTCATCCACGAAAAATTCAAATACGCACGCAGCGAAGGCAATTGATGCAAAGCCCACAAACAAAGGGCTGTCAGGAGCGTTAGGATAAAAAGTTGACGAAAAAACAACCCTCGGTGCATGTGCAAAAACAATCAAAAAGTGAACGTATAAAACGGTTATTCCTTTTTTGCTAAAAAATCTCGCAGCACCAAATAGATCGCAGCTACGGTAAAAAGCAGCGCGAACACCGCTGTGAAATAAGGTTGAGGCGTATTCAATGTACGATCCAGCCATTTGCCAAGCAATACCCCAACCAACATGGTGCCGACCATTTGAAACGCCATGCCAGAGTATTTCAAATAGTTGTTGATTTTCTGAACCGGCTTCCTTTCAGGCGTTCTCATGGCAGGCTATATTAAAACAATAAGTTTGGATGACATTGCTGCCTTGTTTTTAAAACCACGCCAACCAATTGATTTACAATTAGTTATTTTGCAGCTTTTAGAATGAGTTGCTCTTCTTTGTTTAACGAAATTGGATTGTTATTAAGTTTCAAAGCGCCCATGGTACAATTTACATTGAAAACAGCGCCAGATTGCACAATTAACTTGTCTGTGCGCACATCCCCACTCACATTCGCATTTTCACGAATATTAAGCAGTTCTGCTACTTCCAGTGTTCCTTGAAACTTTCCTTCAATGACCGCGTTTTTGCATTTGATTTCCCCTTCGATCATGCCGGCAGGACCGATGATGACTTTTGCATTGCAAATGAGCTTCCCTTTGATGGTGCCGTCCACGCGAATATCGCTTTCGGAAGTGACAGTTCCTTCCACTACGGTACCTTGCACCAAGCTATTGAGCGAGTGCACGATGGGCGAACCATTCGCTTTTACCGCCTCCTTCTTGTTGTTGGAATTTCCACCAAACATGTTTTATGTGTTTTTTACTTTGGAAATAAGAGAAATATTCAGCTTGTTTTCTGGGGGGTAGGTCAATTATTTTGAAAAAAAATGAAGCGTATCATCCAAATATTTCTCCGTTGCTTTTTTAAAATTGGCAATTTTCTCAAGCCGTTCTACAAAACAGCTTCTCAAGGTACTAATAATCGTTGTGACATAAAAAATTTAACCCGTAAAAAAGCAATGATATTAAGCATTGAGTCCTGTAAGCACTCATAATCAAGCACTTACAGGACTTACTTTATTAGATTTTTTTCTAGCAATTCAATTAGAAATTCGGACAATATACACCGCGGCGAGTTTGTCCGCAAATTTTATAAACCAGTGCAAATTCGAAGCCGCCATTAGAATTACTTGCTGGCTTGAGGGGAGAAACATTCACATCGTAGCTAAAACCTAAGCTGAAATTGTTGTAATCAAAACGGGTGGACAAAATCGCAGCATCCGCCAGCAAGCCCACTTTTTCAGCGCTTCCTTCTGATGCTTCAATAAATTTGTTGCCAATACGCCCCCAAAGCCCCACCTGGAATGCTTGGTAATCCGTACGAGACTTGCTCAGCAAAAACTTGAGGCTTGTACCAGCATTCACCTGGAAAGATGGACCTTGAGTCATAATAATCACGCCTGGCACCACTCCAAACTTATCGCCAATCAAAAACTCGCCACCGGCATGACCGGTAATGCGGCTGTACAACAAATCTTCTTCATTTTCGCTGAATGACTGATTAGAGCGATTCAAGTGGTGAAACGAGCCACCGATATAAAAATTGCTATTGTCATCAAAAACCATAAACCACAACAAACCAGCAGCCAGGTCGGCAAATAGGAAGTTGTCGCGGGTAAA
The DNA here is from genome assembly GCA_964517145.1 of uncultured Saprospiraceae bacterium. Lineage (GTDB taxonomy): Bacteria > Bacteroidota > Bacteroidia > Chitinophagales > Saprospiraceae > JADJNW01. The sequence goes on along the minus strand of CAZFBN010000006.1, from coordinate 58,510 downwards.
TCCATTTTCCATCGGATCGAGGTTTGGATCGAATCCACCTTCTCCGTCGTGCTGTGTACCCCAACGCAGGTTGAGGAAGTCAATACTGCGCTGCGCAATCCCTACTTCAGCACCTGCCACCAAGTAATTGCCAAACTTCCGGGTGCCCCCCATACGCTTGCTGTATGAACCAGAAATCTTGCCGGTGTACGTCGCAAAATTGGATTCGCCCGCACGGTCGCCCCAAAAAGTACCGCCCACACCGAAGTAATCGTATCTGCCTACCGGAATTCGTTGATCGTATGACACCGAGTACGTGTTGTACGCATTCGAGCGCAGCACGCTAGCCCATTGGTTGCGATAGTTTGCCACCAGACGCACGTTACAGTTCATCACACCCGTCATTGCAGGGTTCAAGTTCAAAGGAGACAGATAAAACTGGGAAAAGTGAATGTCTTGCGCAGACAGCGATAATGCCGACAACGCCACAAAGCCAATAAGAAGTAGATTTTTGAGATTTTTCATAAAGCTAGCTATAAAGGTTCTTTATATTAGGTTTCTTGTTTTTTTAATGGTTTGAAGTTCAAATTTCCTTGAAACATTCAAGGCGCCACTTCAAGTCAACAATGAATGCAAAATTAGGGAATGTCTTGCATTCTAAAAGAAAAATTTTCGTTAAAATATAATTTTAACAATATGTATCAGTTGATCCTCCAGAATTATTCACACTTAAATTATTCTAATGCTTGATTTTTAAGCGATTAAAACTACAGGATTTGATCTCCCTGACAAGTTACATTCATTTTTTTTATTTCAGAAAGGAAAATAAAAGGTAAGTCGGCGAGCCGCCGAATTCCACCATGTTTTTCCTTTTAAAATACTTTCAACACAACGCTGGTAAAGCCTAAAATATTATGACGCTGTTTTTATTAACGTTCGGAGCACATTTTTCATTCATAATCTTTATTGGATGTTTCGACGAGAACGTCAAAAAAATCACAAATTTTCCTGTTTCCATCGAGCGCCGTATTGTTCTACCAGGATGTTGTCATAAAAATCCGCCTTTTCAAAAAGATGTTGAAACAATTGAAAACCCGTATCTGCATTGAAATACCGGTCGAAGATAAGCAGGGACAAAATAATGTCTTGTTCACGGATGCTGAAGGTCAGCCCTTCGGTTTTGTAGTTTTGCCGCAGCAAAAATTCGTATAAGGGTTTAATATTTTCTTTAGGCAATGTACAAAGATAAGCATCTCCGGTGATAAGTCCCGTTTTTTCGTAGTAAGAAATGCTAATTTTTGCGCTACCTTGATTGATTTCCCACTTATTGGGTCCCACTCGCGCCAGGCGCACGTCGTGTCCGGCACGCTCGATCATTTCTTCAATGCTTTTGGCAATGCCAGTTGGCTCGTACACTTCTACCTGAGTAGGCATTTGTACCTTGGCGCCGCAATGCGGGCAGTAGCCATTTTCAATGGTATTTTCAAAAACGAGATTAGAACAGGAAGCGCAACGTGCCCCAATACTTCGACCTGCTTCCGTAAATTCATCAATCGTAGCCGCCAAATAGCGCACCGGCAGCGAAAAGCCAATGCTATTGCCATCGCGGAGTATGAAGGTATTAATACCGATGACTTCGCCTGCTTTGTCCACCAGGGGTCCACCGCTATTTCCGGGGCTTAGGGCTGCATCGTGTTGTACGTACAAAACGCCCCCCATTTCATGCCGTGTATTTGATACGATGCCGTTGGTAGCTGAAAATTTCAAACCCAGCGGATGCCCAATGGCTAATACGGAGTCCCCCTCGTGCAAAATTTTATTCGTACCTAATTCTACCTTGGGCAATTCGGCGTTGCGCGGTACCTCTAAAAATGCAATATCGTATTTGGGATCAATAAAAATGACCCGCACTAACTGTTTGGGAAAGCCACCGCCGTCCACTACAACTTCTGCATTGTCACGTACCACATGCTCATTGGTGACAATAAGGTTGGGATTTTTTAAATAAAAACCCGTGCCGGTGCTGTATGGCGTAGCAATTTGAATCACCACATGGCGGTACAGGTCAATGACATCTTTCATGCAAACACAAAGTTTTTGTAAAGGGCAGCTGTGAAAGAAAGGGCAAGTTACGAATTTGAAATGAGAGATGTGAAATGTGCAATACGAAATGTGAATGAAAAGATGGGATTGTTGCTGCGCGATGCTATAGCATCAACAGCATCCATAGTGACAATAAGCATTACCACTTTGAATTGGGGTACGCCCGCTGCATGAATTGCATATCTGCCAGAATGTAGCCCAGGTATTCCGTATGCCGCCCAACCTTACCGCCCGTCTGCATCCATTGATTGTCAGGTTTTTGTAGAGTCGCTTCTGCTAAAATTTCGTTGACTTTGCGTTCGTACAAAGGCTTGATTTCGTTTAGATTAACTCCGATACCTTCGGCAATCATCATTTCATCCACTTCATTCATTTCCAGCAGTTCGCCGGTGAACATCCACAATTCATCCAGGGCAGTTTGCATTTTTTCGTGACTAGTTTCCGTGCCATCGCCGAGGCGAATCATCCATTCCGAGCTGTAACGCAAGTGGTACGTCACTTCCTTCAACGATTTGGCGGCGATAGCTGCGAGGTGCTCGTCTTTGCTGTCCACCAGTTTTTGCAAAAAATAAAAATGATAGGTATCAAAAAAGAATTGCCGCACAATTGTGTAAGCCCAGTCTTCATTGGGTTGTTCGACCAATAACACATTCCGAAAATCCCAGGCATCGCGCAGGAAAGCCATTTGATCTTCGTCTCTGCCTTTGCCTTCTAGCTCTGCGGCGTATTGCATTAGCGTGCGGGCTTGCCCCATCAAATCCAAGGCGATATTCGTAATGGCAATATCCTGCTCCAAAACCGGACCATGTCCGCACCATTCGCTCAGGCGCTGACCGAGGATGAGGGCGTTGTCACCCATGCGGAGGACGTATTCTAAATGTGCTTGTTGTAAGGTCATTGTGTGATGGTGTTTTGGTGTTTTGGTGCGATGGTATTTTGGTACAAAAACACTCTAACACCAAAACCCTAAGAACTTAAATCAAATATGCTTCACCTCATCCGGTAAGTCATAAAAAGTAGGGTGGCGGTACACTTTGTCATCTGCCGGGTCAAAGAGTGACTCCGCTTGGTTAGGGCTGGAGGCAGTAATGTGTTTCGATTCCACCACCCAAATGCTCACGCCTTCGTTGCGACGAGTATAAACATCGCGGGCGTTTTCAATAGCCATTTGCGCATCCGCAGCGTGCAGGCTACCAACGTGTTTGTGGCTTAAACCATTTTTACTTCTTATAAAAATTTCCCACAGGGGCCAGTCCTTTTTCATTTATAATTGTCAATTAATGATTGATAATTGTTGCCGCGCTCGTTCTCTAAGTCCCTTGGGCACTAAGTTTCTTATGCCACTTTAACCGTTTCCTCCTCTCGTTTGCGTCGCTTTTCGGCATATGCCAACGCTGCTTCCCGCACCCATTCGCCATTTTCATACGCTTTTACGCGCGCTTTGAGGCGCTGGCGATTGCAAGGACCATTGCCTTTTACCACATTCCAAAACTCGTCCCAATTGATTTCGCCAAACTCGTAATGACTGGTTACTTCATTCCATTTTAAATCAGGATCAGGCACGGTTAAGCCCAGGAATTCCGCCTGAGGAACGGTGATATCGACAAAGCGCTGCCGCAATTCATCATTCGTAAAACGCTTGATGCGCCATTTCATACTCTGCTCGGTGTGCTGCGAATCCTTGTCGCTCGGACCAAACATCATTAGGCTTGGCCACCACCAACGATTAAGGGCATCCTGCGCCATGCGCTTCTGCTCCTCCGTACCACGCGAAAGGGTCAACATAATTTCGTAGCCCTGACGCTGGTGAAAACTTTCTTCCTTACAAACGCGCACCATCGCCCGCGCGTAAGGACCATAGGACGTGCGGCACAGCGGCACCTGATTCATAATCGCAGCGCCATCCACGAGCCAACCAATCGCGCCCATGTCCGCCCAAGTCGTGGTGGGATAATTGAAAATGCTGCTATATTTTGCTTTGCCCGTATGCAATTCTTCCAAAAGTGTATCTCGGTCAATACCAAGGGTTTCCGCAGCGGCATACAAGTACAAACCATGACCGGCTTCGTCCTGCACCTTGGCAATCAAAGCCACTTTGCGACGCAGTGACGGCGCACGGGTAATCCAATTTCCTTCCGGCAACATCCCCACAATCTCAGAATGCGCGTGCTGCGAAATCTGCCGAATCAAGGTTTTTCGATACGTTTCGGGCATCCAATCTTTCGGTTCAATTTTCTCTTCCCGATCAATTCTCGCCTGAAATTCTTGTTCTAACGCACTATTCGATACAGCTTGCATGGCTTAAAATTCTTAGTTTGCAACAAAGATACAACCTTTTAACTATAAAAACGAACATTTGTTCGTGTCAATTTTTAAACAGTATTGAACCCTGCCTTCTTTATTTTTATTAAAAATTGTATTTTGTAAGCAAAATTTTTGGTTTTTATAAATGAGAGATCTTTTTCATAATTCGGTGAAATCAGCCTTAATAAATGATGGATGGATTATTACACATGATCCATTTCGTGTGGAATATGGAGATATTGATATAGCCATAGATTTAGGTGCTGAAAAGATATTCGCAGCGGAGAAAGGTTCGGAGAAAATTGTAGTGGAAGTGAAAAGTTTCCTGGAACGCTCTATGATTTATACCTTCCATGAAACGTTAGGACAGTACATCAACTATCGGCGGATGTTACGTGTTTCGAATATTGAGCGAGACATTTTTTTGGCAGTGCCTTTGGATGCTTATGAAAAATTTTTTAAGAAAGAATTTATTCAGATTACGATTGAAGAAGAGGAGTTGAAATTGTTGATTTTTAATCCCACTACTCAAAGTATAGAATTATGGATAAGATAATGCAATACCGTTCCATCATCAAGCAAATTTTGCAAAACCATGTTTATACACCTGTGAAGGCATACGATGAATATGAAAGTCAGGTTGTTACAGATGATGAAAAAGGACATTTTTACCTCATGAAAGTGGGCTGGGATAACATGAAACGCATTCACGGATGCACCATTCATATGGATTTGAAGGGGGAGAAGATCTGGATACAAGAAGACTGGACGGAATACGGCGTTGCCAACGAGCTACTCGATGCAGGTGTGCCTAAAGAAGATATTGTTCTGGCGTTTCATGCACCTTACAAGCGCCCGTACACGGGTTTTGCCGCCGCCTAATCATTGCAAATTTTTTATAACGTTCTTTTCTCCTTGTGCCAACGCATACTCCTTTCCCTTCCAAACCAACACGCCCCTCGTATTTTTCGGCAGGGTAATCTCCGCTGTCCAAATGCCTTTTTCTTTTTTATAACTAGCTGAAATTGTGCCATTTGGATGTGGCATGCTGCCGGATGCACTATTTAAATTCCCTAAGTGCGGCTCAATTTTCACTTTTTGAAATCCTGGCGCTGCGCTGTCAATGCCTAAAACCGTTCGTAAAAATTCAATATTCGGATGAGCGCCCCAGGCGTGCGAGTCGGAACGGGTATTGTTGATGTCAGAAATTTCGGCGAGGGTGGTCATCCCTTGCGCCAAATTTTCTTTCCAAACGTCGAGCCAATTCAGGTAATCATTGCCCAAACCAGCTTTGATCAGTGCTAAATGAGTATAATACTGGAAGTAAATAGTGGCTGACGCGAGTGAAGTATCTTGTAAAATTTTATTGGCTAATGCTTTGTTTTCCAAGTTATTAGCAGTATTGGTAAGAATCGCTAAAGCATTCACATGTTGTGAATAAAAATCTTTTTCAGGCGTATCCGCATATAATAATTTTTCTGCGTTCCAATATTTTTGACGGATGGTGGATTGCAATTGCGTTGCCGCTTGTTGATATTTGTCAGAAAATTCCGGCGAACCCAGATTTTTTTCCAATTCAGCCGCTATTTGCAATGCCCACAATAATTGCAAGTCCATTGCTGCCGAATTCCCGTTTTTACCAATCGGCGCCACGCCTCGATCCCAGCCTTCATCCTCGCACCAGTCGGTAAAATTCCAATATGGCGCATCCTTCAGCGAGCCATCCGCCTGTTGAAATTGACTAAAAAAATGTAATACCTGGCGCATACCGGGCAGTTTGGATTTTACAAAATCCGCATCGGGTCGGTACATCCAATAATCGTGCAGCATAGCGATCCACCACAATGAAAACGGCGGAATAATCTGTTGTTCCCGAGTGGGATAGCGACTCATCGTGATGCCCTCAGCTAATCGAGAATGGTCAATCAAATTGATGGCTTGCCGCATCAGCCGATCATCGCCGCTATTGTACAAAGAAATCAAGCATTGAATACGGGTATCGCCTACGTATTGTAATTGCTCGTAATACGGCGTATCCATGTAGGTCTCGCCCGCGCAAAGCCGCGCCGTGCGCCAGCCGATGTCCATGATTTGATTTAAAACGGGATCTCCCGCATCAAATGTCGCTTTCAATTCAAACGGATAACCAGTGAAAGTGCCGTATAAATCTTCGATTACTAATGGTTCATTTTTCGTTTCAATTTGCAATTGCAAATAGCGGTAGGTTCGCCACCAGAGCGAAGTAAACTCCTGATTATCAGAACCATTGGAGATAATGCGATCTTCCTTGCCGACAAATCGTTTACCTTCAATTTCATTGCGATTGCCTTTTTGATGCTGGGTTTTCCAATCTTTATCATCGCCTTCGTTGACATACAGACCTTCAGCATAACTCATTGAAATAGAAGCGTTTTTGCCTTTGCTAAAAACAAGGGTCGGATAAGAATTGGTCAAAAAAGTTTGATCCAATAAAATAGTCGCTTTGGTGTTGGCAGGAATGGTAAATGCCGCTTTTTGTGTAGGAAAATTCGCTGGAACCTGCGCCCCTTCTGCTTTTCGGACTTTTTGCAAGCGCTGCGGACTCAGTTCCATCTGCGGAATCTGGCGAGGTTCGAGCATCCAGCCAGTTCCCCAATCGAATACACCTTTAGGCACACCAGGCTCTAATTGGCTCGCATTCAGCCAGTTACTATCGTTAAAATCTTCATTTTTCCAGCCTATACTTGCTTGATTCATGTCCACAAAATCTCCAGAACCTGATACATAATACGTATAGATCAAATCTGGTTTCAAAGGTTGGTACGCCTTTTCTCGCTTGCATTTCCAGCTTTTGTTAGTATTCACCACGGCAGCTTCCGGCGTAGCGCCTTGCATGATAAACGCCGTTCGCAACGAAATCTGCGCTACAGGTGTCTGGTCACCGTCATTCCACACTATCGCAGCTAGTTGATTTTCACCTTCTTGTAAAAATGAGGCAATATCCACCGTTTCATAATACCAGTGGTACAGGTCGCCCCGCGCCGGACCAAGCGAAGCTAGTTTTCCGTTTATGAACAACTTATACCGTTGATCGCCAGACACATAGATCGGAAAAGTGGTTGGTTTAGTCGGCAGCTCCATTTTTTTCCGAAAAAGATATACGCCGTAGTCTTTGGGCGATTCATGAGGTACCGCAATCCAAAAAGCGTCCCAGGGTTTTGCAAATTTGGCTTCTTGTGCAAATAACAACTGAGCTATTATAAACAAGAAGCAACTTATTGTGAATTTCATGGTAGTATTTTTTATAAAAGTCCAATTTTATAAAAAAAATACAATATTATTTAGTAATCCATATCATAATTCCTTTCTTATCAACATACCCCCAGCTGCCATTATATCGAACATATGCCAACTCCCCCCTAAAACCTGGTGCAGCTATGGCTTCAAAGGTTTGCGGCAACGCCTGCTTATTGTTACGATCGACAAAAACCCATTGATTTTCAGCCATTTGCACTACCGCCAATTCTTCAGAAAAATTCAAACACTTTTCATACTTGGGTGGAACGACTTCAGCACCAGCTGTATCAATAAAGCCAAATTTATTATTTTTTTCTACCAATGCAAAACCATTTACAAAAGAAGTAACCCGATCATACTGTAATTGCTTAATTTTGATTCGTCCTTTGTTATCAATGTAATGAATAGTACCTTTTTTTTCAATTAAAGCCCGACCGCTGCTAAAATCATTCGCCGGACCTTGCACACAAAATACCCTTTTGCCATTTTTATTAAAAAAACAAGTTCGTCCATTAAAATTGCGACGTGCCAGGTCTTCTGCGTAATTGCGCGGAAAACCGCGTTGAAAACGATACACTTCCTTCCCGTAAGGATCGAGGTAAGCGAAATAGCCCGCCGCATGCCGAATCAGCAAACGCTCGCAGGAGAAAGCCGTTTCGGCAAATAAAATGGAATCGGACAGGCAAAATCGCACCTGCCCCAGGCTGTCGAGAAAACAACTTTTTTCCTTTTTATTAAATCGTACCAAGCCATCTTTATATTCAATGAGCTTGTTTAAAATTAATGAAAAATCGTAATATCTTTTCAAACTAAGCTCCTACGTTCTCGTATTTTGGAAGATTCAACAATCTACTCTTGAACAAGAGAATGTAGCGTCGAATTGCCTCTGTCATATTAAATAAAATCTTTAATTTTAAACAACTTCAATGTGTAAAAATCCGGTTGTATCCTGAAATATAATATTACCTTTTTTATTAATCATTGCTTTGCGACCAGGCGCTGTTTCGACAATGGCTCTATTCTCGCTAAACCAATTGACACTGAAGAAGATAGGCTCGATTATTACTTGCCCTTGTGCATTGATGTAGCCATAATTTTTGCCCATTTTCACCGGATATAAATTAACGCTATTTTGCGGGATCTGCTCGGTGCAGCCCAACAAGCACATTAAAATTATTATGCAAGCAATTTGAAGTCGTACAGTCATGGAAAGCAACGATGCTACAAAGAAATTAAAGTTTGGAAAGATACCAATAAAAACGCTGGCGAACAATGGCATCAAATTACGTTTTATGATAAAAAGAAACGTTCTATCCGCATGAAATTGATAGAAATAATGTACCAACCCGTTGTGCGCCGCCATTTGTGGATCGCGGTGGCAATCGGATTTTTTGTTGCCATTTTACAACCGTATGCCGTCGGTTATATATATGGATCGGCTAAAGCCATTGAATTGCTGTATGCCCTGCAAAACCCAAGTTTGTTTTTCGGGAGCGCGGTTGCTACTTCTTCTGCCACCATTCTGGCACTGATGCTGGCTATTTTAAGCCTTACAAGTAACGTTGATAAACAGTTTAATAAAGAAATTTATGACAGCGTTCGCGCAGCAGCGGTTATTTCAACCTATACTTTTTTGGGAAGCATCTTGTTATTAGTAACATTATGCCTGCCTGTTGGTGAGTTTAAAGAAATTCCGGGCGACTGGTTCAAATACATTTACTATTTGCTGTCTTTACTAAATGGATTATTAGCAGGTTTGATGGCAAGTATCATTCTTATTTTGAGAATGACCGTTTTGCACATCATTACTGAATTATCGCCCGATTTTGATGACGAAAAACCTTAATTCATTAATAGTTGATTCACTTTGTATTCCAACTCATCGATCAAAAACGGCTTAGAAAGATAGCTTTCGACTCCTAAATTTTTTGCAATAATTTCCACATTAATAATGGCAGAAATTAAAATAATGGGAATTGATTTTGCTGCCTCATCTTTGCGAATAATCGGTATGATTTCATCGCTATCCACATCGGGCAGCCACAAATCGAGAATCAACAAATCGGGCAGCGGCGATCTGTTCTTGAGATAATTCAACACTTCAATGCCTGTACTAAAACGAATGGTTTTGTAATGAGGATTGAGCTCTAGCGCCTGCGTTATGATGTCAAGAATTTCGGCGTCATCATCGCAAACCAAAATATGCTTCTTATTCATTGAATAAAAATTATAATAAAATTTTAGTATTTAAGCAATACCGTAAATAAAACGGGGATTTTGTTTATTTGCGCGAATGACCGGATAATTCAATGAAAACTACCATATTTGAGCACAAATTTAACATAAAAAAATACTTAAATCAATCATAAATCAAAATGCTTGAATAATTTTAGCCAAATGTCTGAAATACTGATTCACAGCGCGTTTTCCAATTTAAAGACCCAGGCATAATCGCAAGGATTGTTTGCCGGCGAAACCGGTGGGGGCATAAGAGTCAACTTCCCTTTTTTAAAATTATATTGCACGGGCGCTTTCAATCCGAGCATACGAACGGCTGCTGGCGCTTTAATTCCCTCAATAACAATGGCTTGCGTAGGAAACTGCGTACAAATTACATACAGATCTTTGCCTTTTTTTGTAAAAAACACTTTTGTATTTGCATCAATGGCGGGCGCTTTTTCCCAGCGGCGTGTACCGTAAATACCTTCTCCGTTGACTTCCAGCCACTTACCCATATCAGATAATCGTTGTTGCATAATCACCGGAATACGTCCATCCGCTGTCGGACCGATATTTAATAATAAATTACCGCCCCTGGCTACTTTATTTACTAAAATGTGAATTAATTCTTCTGAAGTAGAATAATCTTCCAAAATTTCCATTCTATTATATCCAAACGACCCTGCTATGCCTCTGCACTCCTCCCAGGGATGCGCATAGCCCTGATCCATAAAAATGCCATTATGTATCAAATCATATTCGGTCGTGTAATAACCACCGTGTTTGCCGCGTGTTTCCTGCCCCCAGCGATCATTTGTAATAACGGTCTGTTTCACCGGCGATTCATTATACAACCATGCTAAAAAATCTGTACTTTTTAATACACTCGAAGGGTAATCCCACTCGCCATCGGGCCACAAGATATCAGGGTTATAACGCGTTACTAAATCTTTCATCTGCGGCATCATATGTTCATTCACATACTGGTTAATGGTTTCTTTTTTATATAATGGATGGAACCATTCGAGTAAAGAATAATAATATCCCATTTTTAATCCTTCCGCACGCACAGCGTTGGTCAGGTCGCCCAGCAAATCTCGTTTCGGACCAACATCTACGGCGTTCCAGTTCCATGCTTGCGGCGACTGCCAGAGCGGAAAACCCTCATGATGCTTGGACGTGAGCACCACATATTTTGCACCCGCTTTTTTAAATCGCTCCGCCCAGTCCTTCGGCTCGAATAATTCGGCTTTAAAATCCTTTACAAAATCTTGATAAGTAGCTTTATTGCCATACATTTTCTGTTGAAAATCAACAAAATATTGCTGTGTGCTATTGGGTTGTACCAGGCGTCGCCAGTAATGCTCGGCATAGCGGTCGTAAATATGCACGCTGTCACGCACCGTCGGGCTATACGCTGGCACCGCATACACGCCCCAGTGAATAAAAATGCCAAACTTGGCGTCTTCAAACCAGGTGGGTATTGGGCGCGCGTCGAGCGATTCCCAGGTCGGTTCATATTTTTTTTGTGCAAATGTAAGTACCTGTAAAAGAAGGCAAAAGGCAAGAATTGAAGTATTGCGACTCATAGCTATATCGGTATTTTTTTACAATGGCAATCCATACGAATGATACGATTTATATGCTTTTTAACAAAATTTTCGTTATAAATTTAATGCACTGAGCCAAAAATTAATGGGTAAACGCAAGGTGCTCTAAAAGGTAGAATAAGTATAATTTTTAATAAATTTATTTGAAAACGATTCAACAAGCACTGTTTTTACTTCTTTTGCTGGCAACGACTCGATTGGCGTTTGCCCAAGATAAAACCGTTACACCTGCCACCTATCAACTCCTTACTCAGATTCCGGTTGTGAGTAAATTTTTTACAACGGATCAGTTGCAACAAATCTATGCAGTGACCTTGCATAACACCATCATCAAATTTGTACCCAGCGCTTCCGCGCAAAGCTACCTGGAGCAGTATCGCTTTAGCAATAATACACTGGGCGAACTGGGCTATGTAGATGCGACGGATCCTTTTAATATACTTTTGTATTATCCTGATTATCAAATAGTAGTGACACTTGATCGCACCTTGAATGAAATTGCCCGGCTGAGTTTGATCGATGCCAATGTGATTCAGGCGAATACGCTGGGCTTGAGCAACGATGGCAATGTGTGGGTGTATGACGAAGCCGCTTTTTTGCTGAAAAAACTGAGCCGCAGTGGCGAGGTGCTGGTGGAAAGTCAAAATTTGAGCTTACTGCTGCCCCGAACGCCTAAGCCGATTCAACTTATCGCACGAGAAAATTTTGTGTATTTAAATGATCCTGCGTTGGGGATTCTAGTTTTTAATAACTTTGGACAGTATGTAAAATTGATTCCAATACTTGATATAGCTACGCTTCAAATTTTGGATAATCAACTGATTTACAAAAATAAAGACAACTTAATATTTTATAATCTTCAATCTTTTCAAAGTAATAATTTACTCTTGCCTGCCGAGGTGAGCGCCGAGCACCAGGTGCAGGTGCAGCAGGGACGCTTGTTTGTCAGAAAAAAAGAAGGAATTAACATTTATAAAATGATACCCTGATTATTATCAATTTTAAATCAGTTCATATCATAATTATCATATCCAAAAGGGACGCTATTGCAAAAATCAGTGTACTATTCAAAAAAACCAATACTTCCGCCCACCCAAGTCTTGTCTTTATTAGCACGCACGCCAATCATTTCAGCTTTGCCGAGGCGAATGAGGTTGGTCACCAGTTGCGGACGCGGTGCCTCGTCTTCCCACACCAGCAGCATGCGCACTTCGATTTTAGCGGGTTCGTCGAGGGTCGGAATGACCGGCACGTACTGCACTTTTTTTTGTAAAATATAGTTAGACCGGTCGCCAATGTTGGCAATGTCTTCCTTCGTAGGGTGCATGATGACGCCCTGCCCGGCAAAGGAAAATAAGGGTTTCAGTACAAACGCGTCGAGGTTTTCCGGCACTTCCGTCAACTCGCTCAGGTAGTGGGCTTCCGGCACATACTTGCTTTTGAAGAGTGGCAATGTGTGCTTGCTAATACGGAAAAACCAATTGGGGTGTCCCACCCAATGTACATCGAGGTCGTCGGTAAATTTGAATTGCATCGGCAATTCCGGTCGTTGTTGCAACTCATCAAAAATCACGCGATTGTAAATGCGTTCAATTTTGATTTTTTCACCCTTTTCATTGAAATAGAACAAGTTACGACCTTCTTTTTGAATATCCGTTACCGATACAAAAGGCAAGCCGATAGTTTTGCGCCCCACATAAAAATCAATGGCAGTGGCTTGTTGCTCTGGTTCAATTTCTAGTAAAACCGTGTTTTCGGGCGCACTATTTCCAAAAATAATTTTTTTTAATAAATCGAAATACGTGTCTTCGTTTAAACCATTGAAAAGATGAGTGAAATGGTTAGGAATTTCAAAAAACGCCCGATAAGCGTTCGCCAGCATATTTTGAAAAAAGTAAAGCGACGGAAACCCTTGTCCTTCAATTAATTGTGGAATATAATTGCCGTTTTCATCTTTGCAAATGCCAAAATCCAACACCAGAAAAGTAGGATGTGCCGACTCGTTGGGCACTATTTGTGCTGGTTGCAAAGCGCCTTGCGACAAGTGTTTGAAATCAGGCTGCACCAACACATCCACAATTTCTTCAACGGCAGTCAACAACTTCATTTTAATCTCCTGCGGAACAAAAACGGGCGTTTCGCACACATGAAAAGGAGGGCGATGATGATAAATTGTTTCCATCCAATCTAGCATGGCGTTGTAGCGCTCCTGCCGGAAACTTTGGTTGAATTGTTCGCGGAGTTCAGCAATCATAATTTGAAGTTCGAAGTATAACGGTTAAATCTAAGCCAAAACTGGTTCGCGTCGTACCGCACGAATGGCACGACTCAAGAACAAGGGCAAAACAATATTATGTGTCAGTTCAATTTTATCAGAATCGCGCAGGTGGTCAATCATTTCCAAATATTTTTTCTCGCTGTGCTCTTCGATGATGACTTTTCGGCGCTCCGGATCGAGGAAATGCTGCAACATCCCTTCTGAGTCGGCTTCCGGGTGAAATTGCGTTCCAAAAAACTCTTCCGAAAAACGAATTGCCATGATGGCGCGTTCCAACTGCACGTGCGGACGAATTTTTTCCAGACAGAGAATTTCTGCTCCCATTTCATCCAAGCGATCCAAATCAGGCTGTACGGCTTGCCAATCGCGGAAATCCGCTACGTAAAAAGGATTGGGCAAACCGTCAAACAAAGGCTCGTCAATACCAATATCCGTTTTGTGTACCGGAAAAGTGCCAAACGATTTCGACCGACGCTTGTTGACTTGCGCCACTTGGAAATGGATGCACGCCATTTGGAAAGAATGGCAAATAAAAAATACGTGCTTTTTAGGATTTCCAGGAATTTGATTCCAATTCCAAACACTATCTAACCAATTGTAATATTTCACATCCCACACACCGTCACCATCATGGGGGCTGCCCGGACCACCGGTCGAAATGTAAATGTCAAAATCCAAGCTTGGCAACTCCGCTTGTCCTCGCACATCAAAGATTTCAGCATCCAATTGTTTTCCAAAGCGGCTCACGATTTCGCGGATACAGCGCATTCCCTGGTTGGGCGTGTTGTCGTACATATCCAAAATCGCCAGTCTTGCAGTTTGCATGTTGTAATTCAAATTTTAATGCCAATAAAAGAGAAAAACCAATGTGGTAAAATTTTGTTTGACGTCGTTTTATTGGTTAAGATCGCCTGTAAAAAAGTTGGCTGGTTTAAACGCCTGATTGGCAGCAATCAAACGTTCAAATAATCCATTTTAACTTTTTATTTTCGCTGCTCGCTTTCCGCCGCTGGGTTTGGGTGCAGCCGACGGTGTCAAGCCATTGTTTTTTCCAACAATTGCCTCGCGCATGAAGGTGCCCCAGGTCAGATTATTTTGCCCGTCTTGGTGCATCTGTGCCCGTTCGATGGCATAATTGGCAGCTGTTTCAATCACCCATTCATAATTTTCTTCGCCAACCGAATGCCTATCCGCATCAGGTGCTGGATTCCAAAAATCAATTGCGTAAGGAATGCCCTCTCGTATCGCAAATTCTACGGTGTTAAAATCGTACCCCAGGGCTTGATTCAATTTGATTACATACTCCTCCATGAGTTGGATCAGCGCATCCGACACGTCATGCTTCACTGCATAACGCAAGTGGTAAGGATTTCGCGGCTCATAGTGCATGATTTTAACATACTTGCCACCGATGCAATAACAGCGAAAATACGATTCAAATTCGATGGCTTCTTGCAGCAACATCACCAACTGACCAGTTTCATTGTATTTTTCAAAAAACTCCTCCGCACTGTTCAATTTATACACATGCTTCCAGCCGCCGCCGGCGTAAGGTTTCATAAATGCCGGAAAACCAATGTATTCGAACATGCCCTGCCAATCGAGCGGAAAAGCCAGATTGGTAAAGGATTCTGCTTTGGTATCATCGGGGCGTTCGTTGGAAGGCAAAATCACTGTTTTGGGCACCGGAACGCCAATTTGCACAGCCAACGCATTGTTAAAAAACTTTTCATCCGCACTCCACCAAAAAGGATTGTTAATGACCGCTGTGCCCATCAGCGCTGCATTTTTCAAATATGCCCGATAAAACGGCACATCCTGC
Source organism: uncultured Saprospiraceae bacterium (assembly GCA_964517145.1). Taxonomy (GTDB): domain Bacteria; phylum Bacteroidota; class Bacteroidia; order Chitinophagales; family Saprospiraceae; genus JADJNW01. Next base: position 42,918 of record CAZFBN010000006.1, on the reverse strand, counting down.
GAAATTCGATCAATAATCACGGCATAATCAGTCGGCGCAGCCTGCTGCACTTTTGAAATGTGTACCGGCTCTGCTACAATACCTGATATATTTTTAGCATTCACTCGTTCTACAAATGCGGGTGGAAACGAACGTTCCCAACCGTATAAAATGCCTATTTTCTTCATAAAAGGTCAATTGAGATGTTTGGTGTTTTGATTCCTGCTGTTAGCAAATATATTATTTAAATTTGTTGATTCAGGTGAATATTTGGACTTTTATTTTCAGAGCAAACTTTTATTAGCAACAAGTCACAGACTCCAAGCCGCAAGCAGTTTTCCTTGTAGCTTACGACTTGTAACTCGTAGCCTTTTTAAATCAAACTCAAATAATGTGGAAACATTTCTTTCCAAAGGGGCCAATCATGCTTTACCCAGCCTCGCATGTCGAGCCAGTGGGGCACGTTTTTTTGACCTAACAAATAGGATAAATGTTCATTATCGGGGCGACAAATGTCCCACTCGGCAGTACCCAGCACTATTTTCATACGCCACAAGTCAGGATGGTTCAATCCTGGCAGGTAATCAGGTGGATTGTTAAAATACACATTTTCATCATAATGTCCATTCAAAAACATTCTAATATCAAAAGCGCCGCTCATACTGAATAAATGGCTGACCACATCCGGGTGTTTGAAAGCAAAATTCACGGCATGGTAGCCGCCAAAACTCGCGCCTGCCACTGCCACTTTGCCCACCTGCGTATTCCAGCGAATGCCCGGCACGAGCTCCTCGTAAATAAATTTGTCGTACCAAATATGATTCATCACGCGGTGCCCCGGATGGATACTTTTGTTGTACCAACTGTGCACGTCCACGCTATCGGGACAAAAAATTTGTACAAATCCACGCTCCACAAACCAACGCGCCGATTCGATCAGCCCAAAATCTTTGGATTCATAATAACGCCCCATCGAGGTAGGAAAAATGACAACCGGATACCCCTGATGCCCAAACACTAACAACTCAATGTCTTTGCTCAATGTATGAGAATACCATTTGTAGTAAGATTCTTTCATCTAAAAAATTATTTAATGTTTTTATCTGATATTCAGCAATTTGAATAAGAAAGGTGCAGAAGAACAGTTGAATGGGTATTCAGAAATTAGGTTTTGATTTGAAGCAAAATTATAAAAAATTCAGAAACACGGACGAAGGTTTTTTAATAAATCCAATACGTACATTCAACGATTCGATTGTGGAAAACTTCTGGGCAAACCATGCAGTGCATTCGCGTTTTTTGCATTAAATTAACCTTCCCATTTAAACCAAGTGCAAAACATGAGATATTCGCGCTTTCGCAAATTAGCATCTGGTATTATGCGCTTTTTTAGACGACTTGATTTACAAAAATTTCGCCTTTCCACGCGAATCAATCTGCGAACCTCGCAACTAACAGAGATTCAAACGATTGAGAATTTTCCTTCCCGCTTTTTACAACGCGAAGTTCGGATCACGATATTCCTGCCACCGTCTTATTTTGAACAAAAAAATGAACTTTTTCCTGTTTTACTTTTCAACGATGGGCAAGACATGGAAGCTGTCCGTATGGCAGACATTCTGGAGCAACTCTATGAAAATCAACGTATTGAAAAAATTATTGTCGTTGCTATTCATGCCAATCACGACCGCATTCACGAGTACGGCACTGCCCACCAGCCCGACTACAAAAACCGAGGCGGCAAAGCCGGGGCTTACACGCATTTTATTTTGCAAGAATTAACTCCTGCTTTGCGCAAGCGCTATCGCTGCGCCGAACAGAATTGGGCATATGGTGGCTTCTCGCTGGGAGGCTTGTCAGCGTTCGACATTGCCTGGCATCATCCTGCGTTGTTTCAAAAAATTGGCGTTTTTTCGGGTTCTTTCTGGTGGCGTTCAAAAGATATAAGCGACGATAATCCCGATGCACACCGCATTCTCATTGATTTATTACAAAATGATGCCAAGCGTTTGGGGATGAAATTTTGGTTACAAACGGGCACGCTTGACGAATCCGACGATCGCAATAACAATGGCATCATTGACTCAATTGACGACACCCTGGACGTTATCAAAGCGCTCCAAAAAATGGGCTACCACGAAGGCGACGACATCAAATACGTGGAAGTCATTGGCGGCGAGCACAACCTGCCTACCTGGAGTCGCGTGCTACCCGATTTTTTGCAATGGGCTTTTAGAAAAATGTGAAATGCGAAAAATGAAATTTGAAATAGCGTATTTTTAAAATAAGCGTTGCTTGTTTAATATTTTAATTCTTGTATTTTAATTATTTAAGTAGTTTTGCACCCAATTGTAATATCCAACCCAGTACATCCCATCACTTGGGAGCATTAGATTTTTTTTTCAGCAGTTTCTACAATAACGCGAATTTCCTCCAACGGATTTGATTTTTCCGTAGATTGATGCTTCATAAAACAACGATTTTGTCAATAATTTGATAAAATGAATATCCCAATCATTAAAAGCATAAGCTAAAAAGTTGCATTTTAAAGCAAATTATTTTAAAAATCGAGTCCAATGAATGCGAAAAAAATCCAATTTTACAATAAAAAAGGCGAACGCATTGACGCCCGATTGGAACTGCCGGTGAACCAACATCCGCACACCTTTGCGCTTTTTGCACATTGTTTTACTTGCGGAAAAGATTTAACGGCGCTGCGCAACATCAGTCGTGCCTTGAATATGAACGGAATCGCTGTGTTGCGTTTTGATTTTACTGGCTTGGGCGAGAGCGAGGGCGATTTTGCCGACACAAATTTTTCATCGAACATCGAAGACCTGCTGGAAGCCGCGGCATGGCTGGAAAAAACGCATATGCTGCCGAGCCTGCTCATCGGGCATTCCCTGGGCGGTGCGGCGGTCATTTGTGCTGCCACATTATTGCCATCGGTCAAAGCAATCGCTACAATTGGTGCGCCATTTGATCCCGATCATGTACAACATTTATTTTCCAATGACATTCAAACTATTGAAAAAGAGGGCATTGCAAAAGTAAAAATTGCAGGACGAACGTTTTCCGTGAAAAAACAGTTTTTGGAAGACATTCGCGCGCAAAGCCTCGAAGAAAAGTTGGCTCACTTGAACCGATCTTTGTTGATTCTGCACTCCCCGCAGGACTTGGTTGTGCCCGTAGAGAATGCCGCCAAATTGTACAATGCCGCACGCCATCCCAAGAGTTTTGTTTCGCTCGACGGTGCCGATCATTTGTTGTCTGAAAAGAAAGATTCAAATTATGTTGGAAGTATAATTGCCTCCTGGGCAAGCCGTTATCTTGATATTCCAGAAAAAGAATTATTAAAAACCGAAAAGCAAGTGCTGGCTCGCTTGGGAAATAAAGGTTACACCACTGAAATAATGGTGCATCATCATGGTCTAATTGCAGATGAGCCAGAGGAAGTAGGCGGCAATGACTTTGGACCTTCACCTTACGAATTGGTTGCCAGTGGCTTAGGTGCTTGTACGGCTATGACGTTGCAAATGTATGCTCGTCGAAAAGGCTGGGATTTGCAGGAAGTACGGGTGCATTTGGAGCATTACAAAGATTACACCGAAGATATGATGGCTGGCGAAGCGCCGCAGGGGAAAATAGATCATTTTGAGCGCACCATTGAATTGACGGGAAATTTAGACGAGTTGCAACGCGCGCGGCTGCTGGAAATTGCTAATCGCTGCCCGGTACACCGTACGCTTCAAGAAGAGGTGCGAATTATCACGAATGTAATATAAGTTACTTTTCACATTTTAAAATTGCTTTAACTTTAAATAAATTGAGCCGCGGTTTTATTATAATTTTCTTAAATACATAGGTTACTAACCATTAAATCCCTAATTATGGATTATTTTCAAGAATCCCTCCTTTTACATCGACATTTAAAAGGAAAAATTCAAATTACGCCGAAGTTAGACGTGCAAACCAAAGAGCAATTGTCATTGGTGTACTCGCCAGGTGTCGCCGAGCCTTGTTTGGAGATAGCCCGCCATCCTGAAACCGTTTGGGACTACACCCTGAAAAACAACACCGTAGCGGTGGTCAGCGATGGCTCAGCGGTGCTGGGTTTGGGCAATATCGGCGCACATGCTGCCATTCCGGTTATGGAAGGCAAAGCCCTATTGTTTAAGCGTTTTGCGAACATTGACGCCTTTCCGATCTGCATTGACACGCAAGATGTGGACAAAATCGTGGAAACGGTGCGCCTAATTGCGCCTGTTTTTGGAGGCATCAATTTGGAGGACATTGCTGCGCCGCGCAGTTTTGAAGTAGAAAGTCGCCTGCAAGACCTGGGCATTCCAGTGTTTCACGATGACCAGCATGGGACAGCCATTGTGGTTTTAGCCGCTTTGCTAAATGCAGTAAAAGTTGCCGACAAAAAATTAGAAAACCTAAAAGTAGTCATCAACGGCGCAGGTGCAGCGGGCATTGCCATCGCCAAACTATTAAAAAGCGTTGATTATCAAAACGATGAATATAACGTTTGCGTCAAAGACATCATTATTTGCGACACAAAAGGCATTTTACACAAAGATCGCACCGATCTCAATAGCTCGAAGTTGGAAGCGCTCACTTTTACCAATCAATCAGACATCAGCGGTGGCTTGCGCGAGGCGCTGGTGGGTGCCGACGTGTTTATTGGGGTGAGTGTGGGCAACCTTCTAACGAGCGATGATGTTCGGACGATGGCTCAAAATGCAATTATTTTTGCGCTGGCAAACCCCACGCCTGAGATCATGCCAGCAGAAGCTTACGCGGGTGGCGCGTTGATTGTTGGTACAGGCAGAAGCGATTTGCCGAATCAGGTTAATAATGTGCTGGGATTTCCAGGTGTTTTCCGCGGAGCACTCGATGCGCGGGCTAAATCCATCACGCCTGCGATGAAAATGGCAGCGGCTTTTGCAATTGCAGCGTGTATTCCTAACCCTACGAAGGAAGAAATCATCCCGGCAAGTTTGGATGAAGCAGTGGCTTGGCGCGTAGCAAATGCGGTGAAGGAAGCGGCTCTGCAAGAGGAAAAAGGGTAATGCGGAAGTGAGGTGATAAAATAAAGATGGGCTGAGGTATTACTACCTCAACCCCTCCACAAAAACAAATTTACACAATTTTAAAGCTCTTCTGTATCTTTTGCAATGCGACTGCATTGTTAATTTTGCATATATATTCAATGTACAGCAACACGACCCAATGTGCTTTGACACCAATTTATTCTATTCTGGATACCACATGCTTTCAATCAACGACGATAAATTGAATGTGTCAACGGGGAAGTGCCTGATGCAATACCTGCGCTAGCGTAGGCATATACCTATGAAAGTAGCGTGTTAAGGGGCGAATTCAACTATAATTGCATTACTACAACAACTGTTTATCCGCATTCATTTTAGTTATCGCAAATTTAATAAAATATTTTGAAAGATGTTGCTTTATTTTTCAATTCTGTTGAATTTAATTTTTAATAGCTGGAAAGTACCCTCCAAAAGTAGTACCGCAGCTGCAACTGAATCGTTTTGTGCGCATTAGGAGCGCTTTCCCCTTTTCAATTTGTTTGCAGCCACGGTACTTTCATAAAAAGTATAATAAAAGTCTATTTGTTTGGGTAGAAAAACATGATTGAGTGTGAGTAAAACAATTAAATATTAATTTTATTTGTATAAATATAAATTACATTTATCAATAAGCGCCTATATTGCAGGCAGAAAAATATAACGACCGCTTACAAAGCGATAAACGTAGTTATTTTTCGACATGAACTATGAGAACGGTGTAAGGATTGAGAAAGAGGGATTAAGGTTTAAGATGCGAACGAACAAGAAAACAAAAGCTTTACTTTTTCTTGCGTTTTTTATGTGTGCTTGAACCGCTTGATACGAACTGGGGAAATTTACCAAACATGGCTCAAATCAAATAAGAGGGAAAACATTGTGTCCTAAAGACGCACAAAGATAAACACGTATTGAATTATTCGCTCAATTTTTAATAAATATTTTTCCTGTGGATGTGACAGGCAATTTGTGCCGCTGCTCGTAAGAAATCTTTTGTTTCAATAGTGTACTATTAGAAGAGAACTTATAAAAACCACTCCTTTGTAACATTCATAGCCTAGAAAAATATGCGCTTTGTTTCAATTGACTAAACAGTTTGCTATCCAATTTGAAAGTAATAATTGAATTAAAAAATAAAGCTATTAATGCAGAAGCACTTCCGCATTAATAGCCAACGCCCTATGTTCCTGTTGTATTATACCTTGGTATTCTGTATCTTATTGATAATCAAGGCTGCTTTCAGCATAAAATCGTCGTGATATTGATGGTATTCGTTGTAAACCATCATCAGACGAGCCGCGTCGTAAGCAGCTGATTTTGGTACAATCTGCTTTGCTGCAATCGGGTGCAACCAATATTCCTGATTGTGGGTACGCAGGTAAGAGCGATCCAACTCAAAATTGATAACGACTGCCAGCTTATTGAGCGAGAAAAGGTATTCCGTTTCTTTGTTCAAATCCTTTTGCAAGTCCACAATTTTGTAGCGTTCAAAACTCACGCCCGCTTTTTCGCACAAGAAAATATCCCGCCGTCCATCAAAGACAACAATTTCGCGGAAGCGATACTTTCTCAGGTTTTTCATCAAAAAGTTTTGTATGGGCTTTTTGGTTGGGTGCAAATTTTTAAGCGCAAACTTAATTTGGTTTTCGTCCAGCTTAAAATCTTCCCGAAACGGCTTATGACGCCCTGTTTTGAGGTTGATGACTTCTTTACCCCTACCCACAGTGTGCCCAAGTTCATTCACTTTGGCGTACACATTGACGATGTCCACATTGGCATTGTTGATCCAACTCTCTAAGAAAATTTTGTTGGTTTCCTTTTCAAATACCAGCAGGGCGATCTCACTGATTGCGTAAAAGTTGGGGTATCCTCCGTAAATGTTGCCATACTTCAATTCTAAGAATGCAATGTTTGTGTTCACGGTCTTGGCATTAGTTTTTGGTTAAAAATGGCTTGTTGGTCGTATTTAAGTTTTCCACAAGGGTTATTTTGCAAGTTATACATAAAATTTTAACAGTGAAAATTAAATTTTCGCAAAATTACAGCTTCTTATGCACCATTGGGCAACAAAAACTGCCCGTTCTCATAAATTTTTTCTCCATCTGCTGTAATCGTTCCTCCGTTGCGCATATCGGCGATCATATCCCAATGCACGGGGGAGTTGTTTTTCCCGCCAGTTTGCAAGTAAGACTGACCGATAGCCATGTGAATCGTGCCCCCGATTTTTTCGTCAAACAAAATGTTTTTCGTAAAACGATTGATATTATAATTGGTACCAATCGCCACTTCTCCAAAACGCCGGGTGCCTTCCATCTGAAACACCTGATCGAGTAGTTCTTTGCCCCGCTGAGCTTCCCATTTTTCAATGTACCCGTCCTTCACCCACAAGGTGACGCCTTCCACTTCCGTGCCCATGTAGATGGCAGGAAAGTTGAAACGCACTACGCCATTGACCGAATCCTCGATAGGTCCGGTAAAAACTTCGCCAGAGGGCATGTTCGTTTGTCCGTCTGAATTAATCCATGTACGTCCCTTTGTTGAAAAGGAAATATCAATTCCGTCGCCTTTGTAATGAATTTTGTCCGCTTTATTCAAATAATCAACAATATGTTGCTGTTTTTGACGCACTTGTAACCAACTCTGTGTTGGATTTTCATCAAACAATTTACAAGATTGATACACAAAAAATTCGTATTCTTCCAGTGACATACCTGCTTCCTGCGCGTTTGCCTGAGTAGGAAATTGGCACAAATTGCGCCGCAAAGCCCGCGTAGCAGTACGCTCGAAATAGGTTTTGTTGACTTCTTTCAATGCTTCTTGTCGAATGCGCGACTTCTCGACACTCGCATTCTGTTCTTCTCGCAAATTAAATGGAGCGCGAATGTACAAATAAGCATCGAAAGTTTCCACAGCTTGCTTAAAAAATGGTGAGACATAGCGCAATTGTGCCTCCTGCGCCTGTTCGAGCAGAATGCGTCCTTGTTCGCGAAATTCCATATCCACTTCCACAATAGCACCAGCCGCCAGCGCAACGCGATAAACCTCGCGCACCAGTGACTCCGCCAGCGTCGTTGTTCGCAAGTACAGCTTTTCGCCTTCTTTTAATTCCAGGCAATAATGCACCAATAAATCGGCATATCGCCTCAGCATGACATCCATCAGACCGGGATTTTTTAATTTGCTATTAGCTCAACGGTTATTTATTATTGGGGCATCCTGTTAACAGATTACCAATTTAAGTCCATTGTTTTACTTGATACGGATAACGTATTTTGTACTGCGCTTTTACCATTCCGATGATTTTTTCGCGCAGAGCATCCACATTTTCTCGCGTAAGCGCCGACACAAAAATATTATCATGTACAAATAAGTGTTTTAAACTTCCTTGCAATCCTTCTTCAATTTCTTGCTTCGCCTCTTCATCAATAAAAGGATCATAATATTTTTTCCGATACTGGTCAATTTTATTAAAAACCAGCAACGTAGGTTTATTCAACGCATGGAGTTCATCCAGGGTTCGATTCACAGTGCGAATTTGCTCTTCATGTTGCGGATGTGCAATATCCACTACATGCAACAAAATATCGCTTTCCCGCACTTCGTCCAATGTCGATTTAAAACTTTCAATCAAATGATGTGGTAATTTTCGGATGAACCCAACCGTGTCAGACAATAAAAACGGCACTCCTTCAAAAACAACTTTACGAACGGTGGTATCAAGCGTAGCGAACAGTTTATCTTCTGCAAAAACCTCCGATTTGCTCAATAAATTCATTAGCGTGGACTTGCCAACGTTGGTATATCCCACTAGCGCCACTCGAATCAATTCTCCACGACTCTTTCGCTGTGTGACATTTTGTTGATCTATTTTTTCCAATTTTTCCTTGAGCAGCGCAATCTTATCCCGCACAATCCGTCGGTCCGTTTCAATTTCTTTTTCACCAGGTCCACGCATCCCGATACCACCACGTTGGCGCTCCAAGTGCGTCCACAAACCTCGCAAACGAGGCAGCAGATACTGCATTTGTGCCAATTCTACCTGGGTCTTTGCCTGTGCGGTCTGCGCACGCGAAGCAAAAATATCGAGAATCAAGCTACTACGATCAATGATTTTTACTTTAAGTGCTTCCTCCAAATTATTGGTTTGCTTGCCACTGAGGTCATCGTCAAAAATGACCATGTTGATTTCCTCATGTTTTTCCAGGTAGCTCCCGATTTCTTCAATTTTACCCTTGCCAATGAACGTGCGGCTGTCCGGGTGTGGCAATTTTTGTACGTATCGCTTCACCGTCACCGCGCCTGCTGTCAAAGCTAAAAACTCCAATTCATCGAGGTACTCCTGCACTTGTGCCTCGGTTTGCCCGTTGGATACCAAGCCCACCAGTACTGTGTTTTCCAGCACCCTCTTTAATCCTTTGACTCCGTCTTGTTTTATTTTCCACTCGTCCTTCATTGGCTTTCGCTGTCTTTTCCTTATTCAAACGGGCTTACTCCCTTGGCGGTTCCTGAAAATTCAGTAAATTTATTTGTAATTTAAATAATTACATTTTTAAAAATAGGGCGATTCAATCATCCAATCAGAAAATAGATCGCTGTAATGTTTGGTATTTTTAATTATTCATTAAACATTTTATAAAACACTGATTATCAGACACTCTACGTAAAATCATAAATTAAAAATGTCCGATACTTCATTTAGGATTAATCCACTCTATTGGATTCATTTTCTGTTTTTCATTCCAAATTTCAAAATGCACTTCCGGGCGTTCATTGCTCACCCGACCCACCACCTGCTTTGCGGCAATCGCATCGCCACGCTTCACGGTCACTTCCTCTAAGTTAGAATAGACGGTATAATACTGCCCATGTTGCACAATCACCATATTTTGATAACCTGGTACAAACTGCTTTCCGACTACCGTGCCTGCAAAAACCGCAAACACATCGGAGGCTTTTTCGACCCGAATGTCAATGCCATTGTTATTAATTTTTACCCCTTTCAGCGTGGGGTGCTGCTGCGTACCAAACGAACGAGTGACCACCCCTTTTGTGATGGGCCAAGGCAACTTTCCCTGGCGTTTTTCAAATTGATTGCTCAATTCGACTTCTTCAGCAGTACCAGCATCTTCTTTGGCAGCCGCCAATGCCTCTGGCTTGCGCGCCTCTTTTTTCTTTTTTGAAATTTCTGCCCGAATGATCTCTTCAATGGCTTTATTCAATTGATCGTGCGCCTTTTGCTGGCGATTCAGTTCGGTTAACAATTTACTTTCGTCCGTTTTGAGCGACTTCACCAAACGGTCTTTATCTGCCAATTCTACGTTCAAGGTAGATTGTTGTTGTTTTTGAGCGACTAACAACTTTGATTTTTCTCCTTTGATTCTTTGCAACTCTGCTGCCCGCTGCACCAGTTGTTGCTGCGTTGTCAAAATTTGCTCCACTTGTCGGTTTCGATAGCGATAATACTGCCGAATGTACTGCCAGCGTTGAAAAGCATCTTTAAAATCTTTGGCAGAAAAGAGAAAAAGTGCCATGCTATTGCCCATGCGGTGGCGCAGCGCGGTGCGCAAGGTGGAGGAATATTCCAGCTTGAGGCGCTCCAAATCATTGTTCAACGTCACTTGTACCTGCTTGAGCTGGTCAATGGTAGCATCTGCCGACTTGATTTCCAGGTCTAACGTTTTGACGAGCTTTTGTCTTTTTTGAATTTGATTTTGAAGTGCAAAATATCGGGAGAGCGCCTGTTCTTTGTCTTTTTTAGTTTTTTCCAGCTGCGTATTGGTCTGGTTGATTTCATCCAATAGCTGTTTGCGTTTCTCCTCCAGTTCCTTGCGGTTCTGAGCAGAAAGCAACTGCAACCCTACGAGTAGTATGAACAACAGACAGACGATCTTTTTAATCGTCGAAGGAGCTGCTGCGTGTGTATTTGTTTGGTATTTCAAAGCGTACGTCCTTTGGGCTGTTGATTTCCAACTGGGAAAATTGAATATCGACCTTCACATTACCAGTTTGGCGGCTATTTAATTCCAGTTTACGAAGATACGAAAACTTTTGATTATTCGATATGGGTTGATAATCTTCTAATGTTACATTTACCTCGCGATTTTCATTCAAATCTTTAAACTGCATTTGCTGGAGTTGTAAAGATTTTTGATCCAACCAGTAATGAGTGTCCATGTGGGTGCTTTTGCCAAACAAGTGGTACGATGCTGCTGCCGTTTCCGATTGTAAACCGCTGGTAGTGAAGAAGATAGGATTACCCAGCAAAATAGCTTGAACCGACTCAAAATTGGCAGGAAGATTGTATTCGCGTTGCAAATAATCCAAGCCTTTTACATCATATTCATTGTTTAGCCTGTCTAAAATATACACCGAATCTTTTGTCACAAGCGCCCGCGCCACTTCAAAGCCCAACTTGCGCACGGCTACCCAAATCACGCTGTCTTTTTTGATGCGAATGGTTGCCGTAGCGCCCAAAGAAGTATTTTCGTCAGAAAAGTCAATCTTTGCGCGCCCATCCAGCCACTGCAAATTGACTTGATTCGCGACCATAGATTTTAACAAAACCTCAGGATTGGCGTAATCCAACTTGCCCGTCATGCCTTTTTTGGATGCGCCGCAACTCGCCAATAAAGTGACTGTAAACGCTAGAAAAAATAGTTTACTAAATTGCATCAGTCGGGAAAATTTTAAAAACGATTAATGGTTCTAAAATTCAAACAAAATATTATTCGTACAATTTTCTATCGGTGATTTTCTTTTCCAACAATTCTGAAGAGCCGCCTTTTTCCTGCGCTTTGCTCCAATATTGGATAGCGCCCTGCGAATCATTCATTTGAAAAAGCACATCGCCATAATGTTCTAACGTAACCGGATCATTTTCTGCACCATTATCGAGCGCTTTTTTCAACCACTCTTTTGCAGATTTATACTCTTTGGATTTGTACAAAACCCAGCCATACGTGGCTTGATAATTGGATTGATTCGGCACCAGGTCGTTGGCTTGTTTTGCCATGGTTTTTGCCTTTTCCAGATTTTCTCCTCGCATTGCCAGGCAATGACTATATCCGTTCAGCGCTTCTGGGTCTTTCGGATTAAGTTTTAATATTTGCTCAAATGTTTGATTCGATTTTTCAAATTGCTTTAAGTCGCTGTAAATCAATCCTTTACGAACCTGAATTTTTATTGCCAGTTGCGCATCATTTCCCACCATTCTACCAGCCTGCTCCAGCACATCGAGGGCATCTTCCGAACGATTTAATGCATCATTGGCTACGCCATTCATATAATAAATAAAGGCTTTGTTCGGAAAAATATCCAACGCCGACTCAGACGCTTTTTCCAGATTGGCAAAATCCCTGCCTTCTTCGTAAATGCGCAACACCTGTTCCCACACCAAAAACACCGTATCGTCCAATTCCAAAGTCTTTTTATACTTTTCCAGCGCTTTCAACTTATCACCTGAATAGTACAACAAATCAGCAGAAGCCGCGTAAGCCTTCGCCTCGTCCGGATGTACAGTTTCCAAAATTTGCGTCAGACTCAAGGCTGCCGATGCAAGCGTAGCGTCGCCTGTGTCCGCCACTTTGGTAATAAACGGTATTAATTTTTGAATTTTCAAATCAATGCTAACGTCGGTTTTCTCAAAAATAGGACGCAAAGACTGCAAATATTGCGCATCGCCACTGCTCACGCCGCCTCCTTTGGGCGTGCCCGCCATCGCCATTACAGCTCGCGGGTCATCGGGTGTCACCTCCAACAAACGCCGATACACCTCGCGCGCCAGTTCGTTTTCACCCAATTGCTCATAAAAACCCGCCAATGTATGATAATAATCGGGGTTACTCGGGAACGCGGCAATGAGGCGCTCCAATTCTTCGGCTGCTTTTTTGTTATTGCCCAGACCAACGTATAAACTATGTTTTCTGCGAATGATATCCTCGCTGATGCCCGTGCGTTTTTCCAAATCATCATATACCTTCAACGCTTTATTATAATCATTGGCTCGTAGCAAAAAATACGCCCAGCGATGGTAAAAATATTCATTATCTGGTTCCTTTTTTACCAAACCCTCATAGAGCGAAGCCGCCTCCAGGTTTTTTCCCTGCTTTTGATATACATCTGCCAAAAAACGCTGATACCATTCATTATCAGGTGCTAATGCAATTGATTTTTTAATAAACTCCAATGCTTTGTCGCCTTTATCCAACGTGTCATACACCCGCGACAATTCATAAGCCACCGCATGGTTACTGGGGTCTTCCTTTAAAATATCCTCATAAATGGCAGCCGCTTTGTCGTAATTGCCTAAGATGCGTTCTCGACTGGCATCAATAAATTTTTCTTGCAGTGCAACATCTTTTTCACCTACTTGTTGCGCAGCAAGGCTCAACGATGTTAATAAAGCAATTAACACCGCCATAGTTTTGTGATATGTCATGGCTCGCGCTTTAAGCTTTTGTGCAGTAAAAAGCCTGTTGTTTTTCATGTGTCTATTTTTCCAATATTTTGGCAATCAGCACTTTCCAAATGTTGCCTCCACGGAAAAGCGAGTTGCAAAGTGCTAAGTTCGTACTTTTTTATTTGATAATCAACCCTTTCCTTAGAAATCCATAACGAAGGCAGTGCACCAATTAGTGGTACAAATACATAAATTTTTTTTAAGAAGTTGGCATAAGAGAAAAGAACGCTGTTTTATAGCTTATCGGGGGGTAAATGTTATGATATTAAAACAAAAAAAAGCATCGTATTATGATAAAACAAGGACTGATTATTACTTTCCGATGTCTTTAAAAATTACATTTCCTGCTGTTTTGATAAAATAATATATTTTGATAAATTCAAGTGAATTGCAAAATACTAAATTTTTGTGTAAAGTTCAAATGATAAAAAATAATTTTTAGAATTCATTTTACAAAAAACTTTTATGCCAAATCAACCTTCAACGACATTTTCACCCGACTTTGAATAGAGCGTAAAATATTATCCCGCAAAAACAAATTTACCGCTTATCTTGTTTGGCAATTTACAAAAAACAAAACCACCGCTTCTATCTTATTCTACGATAAAACTATTTTTTTGTTTGCTGTAAAAGGAAGAATTTGAACATTTTTTTTAAATTCCTATTCTTGTAGTTTAAATTCTAGTTTTCAAACATTTAAAACCAAGTTCACCATGAGTTTTAACCGGCGTACTTTTTTACAAACTTCGGGTTTTGCCCTTGGCACCGCGTTATTGCCTACTTCTTCCTTGTTTTTAAAACAATTACTCGCGCCCGCAGGCGAGATGAAAACCTTGCGCAACAATGTGGGTATTTTCACGGAGCGAGGCGGCACCATCGCCTGGATGATTGATAATCAAGGAATTGTAGTTGTTGATACTCAATTTCCCGACACAGCGCCGCATCTGATTGAGGAAATCCGAAAGCAAAGCGACCGCCCCATTGACCTGCTCATCAATACGCATCACCATGGCGATCATTCAGGTGGCAATATTGCATTCAAAGGCATTGCAAATAAAGTGGTAGCGCACCAAAATTCCAAAGCCAATCAGGAGCGTGTTGCCAAGGCAAATAATACGCTGGACAAACAACTGCTGCCCGATACAACTTACGACACAAAATGGTCGCAAAAAGTTGGTAATGAAATGATTACGCTGCAATATTTTGGTGCAGGGCACACCGATGGAGACTCGTTTATTCATTTTGAAAATGCCAATGTGGTGCATTGCGGCGACTTGATGTTTAATCGGCGTTTTCCATTTATTGATCGCACGGCAGGCGCTTCCATTGGCAATTGGATCGTAGCACTGGGCAAAGCGCGCAAAACGTTTGATAAGGATACTATTTTTGTGTTTGGTCATGCAGGAGATGGATTTCCGGTGACAGGTACCAGGGAGGATTTGAATGCTATGCAAAATTTTCTATCGAAATTGTTGACATACACCAAACAACAAATTAAAATCGGTAAAACAAAAGAGCAAGTGATAGCGGAAAAGCCTGAAGTAATACCGGGCGCTCCTGAGTGGAAAGGGCAAGGACTGGAGCGTGGACTCACGGCTGCATACGAGGAGTTGACGGAGGGGAAAAAGTAAGGAAATTATGGTGCAAAACTTAGTCAAAGGATTTTGTGCGGAATTTAAAAGGAGATTATCCACGCTTTTTTAAACCACCAATTTAGCGCAGATAAATCCGTCATTTTCAGAGTATTATAAGTTTTAAATATTTTACATTAAAAAGCCTTTCCAAATCAATATTGGAAAGGCTTTCTTTATAAAAAGAAGCTATCTTTTATCTTGAAGCCACGCCGTTTTTAATCAAATCGTGCATAATCAGCAAGGTTTCGTTGATATACACATCTTTTGAAACGGTTTGCACAAAATCATCATTGCGCGCTTTTTTCGATTCATCTTTATGAATGCTTGGAATGTCCACTTCCAAATTGCGCACGCCTTTGTTGATGACGTTTTTGAACAAATCTTCATAAGTTTTAGATTCCTGGACACGCTTTTCAGACATTGCCATATACTCTTCCAATCGCAACGGATAAACCGTTTCGTCGCCTTGTGACTTCAAGCGCTTGGCATTATCTGTGATTTTTTGGAAAACCGGATTTTTAGTCACCCGTTTTTCACTCTCCGCCTTGATTTTATTAAGATTCGGAATTTTATAAACATTTTGTTTGTATTGCAACGCCGCAATTTCTGTCCATTCCAGCGGATATTCTTCTTCTTTTTCACCCACTTCGATGAAAGCATAAGGATCAGGCAATGCAATATCAGGTGTCACACCCCGCAATTGCGTCGAACCGCCATTGATACGATAGAATTTTTGCACCGTCAGTTTGATCTCGCCCAGCGGCTTGAGTTCTTCGTATCCTCTCACGCCACGATCCAAATCATAAAAACGCTGCACCGTACCTTTGCCGTAAGTATTGGTACCAACGATAACCGCTCTACCATAATCTTGCAATGCTGCAGCCAAAATTTCAGACGCTGATGCACTAAAATGATTCACCATCACGATCAGTGGACCGCCGTACTGCACACTGGGGTCTGTATCATCCAACACATCTGGATTTTGCGCTTTTGATTTGACTTGTACAATCGGACCTTGCTCAATAAAGTAGCCAGACATCTGCACGACGTCGTTCAAAGAGCCTCCGCCGTTGTTGCGCAAATCCAAAATAATGCCGTTCACCTTTTCTTTTTTCAACTTTGCGATTTCCTCTGCAATGTCTTTTGCAGAAAAGCGCCCATCGGCATGCTCAAAGTCTGCATAAAAACGAGGCAAAAATATGTACCCGATTTTTTCGTCTGGGCTGGCACCATCCAAAATCAACGACTTTGCAAAACCTTCCTCTAGGATAATCACTTCCCGAATGATGCTGATTTCTTTGATCGAGTTATCTATTTTTTTAATCGTCAGGCGCACTTTTGTCCCTTTTTCGCCACGCACCAGTTGCACCACATCATCTACAATCATGCCGGTTATATCTTTCCATTCGCCATTGTCGCCTTGCGCTACCTTGAGAATAATGTCGTTTTCCTGCAATTCCTTGCCTTTCCAAGCAGGTCCGCCCACCACGATGCTCGACACTTTGGTATAATCGCCTACAGTTTGCAAAGTAGCCCCAATGCCTTCGAGGCGCCCAGAAAAACGAATATCAAAATTTTGTTTGTCAATAGGCTCCAAATAATCCGAATGCGGATCGTAGATATTAGTAATGGTATTCAAATAGTAGCTCAATCGAGTAGAACGCTTGAGTTTGCCAAGCCGATCATACCAGTCATCCATCAATTTCAGCACTTCCTTGCGCGCTTCAGCTTCCATGTCTTCCGCCGATTGCTGCGTTCCTTCTTCGCCCGTTTCTTTTTGCTCCTCCAGTTTATCGGCAACGCGCGTCATCACTTCATATTTCAAATAACGACGCCAATAATCTTTCAATTCTAAATCATTTTTTGCAAAGCTGCGCTTTTCGCCGTCTAGTTCAATGCTCTCGTTTGTTGTAAAATCAAAGGGTTTCGCCAAAATTTCGCGGTAATACCCTTGTGTTTTTTTCATGCCATCGTTCAGCAATTCGAGCGAAAGATTAAAAAAGTCGAAATTTCCAGCCATCGCCTCATCATCCAGTTGCACCTTGTATGAATCCAATTTTTGAAGGTCTTGCTGTGTCAGAAATTGCCGCCTGCTGTCAATCCGATCCAGGTACAAATCATACAATTTCTCAGAAAACGCATCATTCATTTGCTTTGGCTGAAAATGCAATTGCCCCACAAAAGTCAAAATTGCGCGCATCAGCACAGCGTCCTTCTCTTGATTATCTACTTTCGGGTAGAAAGCTGCTACCAATAGGGTGATCAACATCACTGAGAAGAAGATAGGTCCTCTCAATTTCATAAGCTTTAGTTTTAAAGAATTGAAAAAAGTCATTGTCTAATCTTTCCAGTCAGTTTCGTTATAACGCGACATGTTTAGATAAATATATGGCTTTTGGGTAAAATGTTTGTCAATAATCACGTAAAATAATTTTTTAACAGAACAATAACGAAAGTGTTCTGCTGCTGCTGATAAGAATTTTTCTAAAAAAGCCGATTGTCGCCGAGGAAGCATAAAGCTACGCTTATTTCTGATGCGTTGCAAGATAGGTTTAAAATTAAAAAGGAAATGCCCTGTCACGAGACAAGGCACTTCCCTTTATTCTTTTAGATTTCGCAAATCTTGAAGATTTACAAAATTGCATTCAAATTATAACAGCGGCGCGATTACCAGAGCCACTACCGACATTAATTTCAACAAGATATTCAAGGAAGGACCTGACGTATCTTTGAATGGATCGCCTACCGTATCGCCTACCACCGCTGCTTTGTGAGGATCAGAGCCTTTGTAATAGGTTTTGCCATCAATGTCCACCCCACCTTCAAACATTTTCTTAGCGTTGTCCCATGCGCCACCGGCATTTGCCTGGAAAATCGCCATCAAAACACCGCTCACCGTCACGCCTGCCAGCAAGCCACCCAGCATTTCTGCACCGCCGAGGAAGCCCGTGGCAACTGGCACCACCACTGCAATTAAACCTGGCACAATCATGCGGCGAATGGCTGCTTGTGTCGAAATTTCCACGCACTTGCCATATTCTGCCTTGCCTTCAGCTGCTTCAAATACAGCACGGTCGGTATCATTCCAATGATGAAAATCCTTATCTTCGTTTTTACGCATCACCTCCAGGGCTGCATGTAACGCTGGAATTTCGCTGAACTGACGACGCACTTCTTTAATCATATCCATCGCTGCGCTTCCTACTGCCTGCATTGCTAAAGCCGAGAACAAGAACGGAATCATGCCGCCTACGAATAGCCCCGCCATTACTGTGGCTTTGGAGATGTCAATCGAGTTGATTTGTGCTGCCTGCATAAAGGCACCAAACAGCGCCAGCGCTGTCAACGCTGCAGATCCAATCGCAAAACCCTTACCGATGGCTGCTGTGGTGTTGCCTACAGCGTCCAATTTATCAGTGCGGTTGCGCACTTCTTTGGGCAATTCGCTCATTTCAGCAATACCGCCCGCATTATCCGAAATAGGACCATACGCGTCCACCGCTAATTGAATACCCGTGTTCGACAACATTCCAACCGCTGCAATGGCAATGCCGTACAAACCAGCAAAGTGAAATGCGCCGATAATCGAAACAGCAATCAACAACACCGGAATCACAGTAGAAATCATCCCCATGCCTAAGCCGGCAATGATATTCGTAGCTACGCCCGTACCCGATTGTCTTACAATGGTCAAAACAGGCTTGGTTCCTGTGCCGGTGAAAAACTCGGTTGCTACACCAATCAATACGCCCGCGATCAAACCAATGATTGTTGCAAAGAAAACGCCATTTGCAGTCATCTCGCGCAGCGTTGGGTTGCCCGTCGCATCGCGGTAAAGGGTATCGGTATAAGTCCAGGAAGAAGGCAGCATCCAATTGATAATGAAATACGATAAAACAATCATTACAATAGAAGAGCCAAATTCACCAATATTTAATGCCGTTTGGGGGTTCCCACCTTCTTTCACCCGAACAAAAAATGTACCGACAATAGAGGTCAAAATACCTACTGCTGCCAATACCAATGGCAAAATCACTGCATTCAACCCACCAAATTCATTTGTATTTTCAAAACCCACCGTGCCGATGAATACGGCGCCAAGCACCATTGTACCAACAATAGAGCCTACATAGGATTCGAACAAGTCAGCACCCATACCTGCTACGTCGCCCACGTTGTCGCCCACATTATCTGCAATGGTCGCTGGATTCAAAGGATGATCTTCCGGAATCCCCGCTTCTACTTTACCAACCAGGTCAGCACCCACATCGGCAGCTTTGGTGTAAATACCGCCGCCTACTCTTGCAAACAACGCAATAGACGACGCACCGAAAGAGAAGCCAGTCAGTACAGTGATCACTCGATTCACATTGTCAATGTTATCTGTGCCAAACATATCAGCAAATAAAATAAAAAGCCCTCCTAAGCCCAGCACGCCTAAACCTACCACACCTAAGCCCATTACAGCCCCTCCCGCAAAAGCAATTTCCAGTGCTTTGCCCAAGCCAGTGCGAGCAGCATTGGTAGTGCGCACATTAGCCTTGGTCGCTACGCGCATACCCAAAAAGCCTGCCAATGCAGAGCATACAGCTCCTGCCACAAAGGACACGGCTACCATCCAAGAGGACAATTTAGGATCTGCGGTGACTGCCAGTAAAATGGCTACTGAAGCTACAAAAATTGCCAAAACTCGATATTCGGCACGCAAAAACGACATCGCTCCCTCTGAAATCGCTGCGGCAATGTTCTTCATCTTTTCACTACCTGGATCTTGTCTAGTAATCCACGCCGAACGCCAAAAAGTGTACAACAAAGCCAGCACTCCAAACACTGGAATCGCATACGTAATACTGTTCATATAATTCCTATCTTTTAATTTGATTAAAGTTGGTGGAAAAATTTTGGAACTCTGCTAAAAAACAGCCACCAAAGCTTGATTTTTTAGCATGTGCGCAAAAGTAAGTCAATATTTTGGCTTGACCAAACAAGATTTTGTGTTTGAATAATAAAGAATTCAAATGTTTTAAATAGAAATTTGGTATTGAAGTACCGCGCGCAACTTCGGTGCTTCATTTTCCCACTTCAATCTTCTATCCATGCTACTTTTTCTTCAATTGGTGTGCGTTTTCTTGGTATTTCAGGCATCTCATGGTAGCCCATATAAAATAAGCCCAGACAACGTTCGCCTTCTTTCAACCCCAGAAATTCATTGGCTTCCAACGCCGCGCGAGGCGAACTCCAGTAGCAACCAATGTCATAAGCAGCACAGGTGAGCCACATATTTTGCACCGCCATTGCCGTAGCGGCAATTTCTTCCCACTCTGGCACGCGGTTCTCAGGGTCTGTTTGCATACAAATAGCAATCACACAAGCCGAGCGCCGCGGATTTTCCATGCTTTTTTCGTACTTCTCTTGCGTCATTTGCTCCGTTGGTGTGTTATCTTTAAAGAACGCACCCATATACTGAGCCAGTTTTTCCACACCAGCGCCCGTAAATACTTTGAAGCGCCAAGGCTGCGTCAGGCGGTGGGTAGGAGCCCAATTGGCATTTTCCAACACTTCTTGGATTATTTCTTTCGAAATTGCTTTGTTAATGTAAGACTTTGGAAAGATGGCTCGACGTTTACGTAGTAGCTGATTAACTTCGATTGGTGTCATGTCTATTTTAGTTTTTTAAAAAATAGGCAAAGTTTTAAAAAATATTTTATTCAGAACTTTCAGAAAAAATTGAAAAATCCAATTTCTTTCTATATCTTTGCAAAAAGTTAAGTTATGAAAACATTCACCTCAATTGACCTTTTCGTACAGGCGCTGCTGATTTTCAGCATGTTAGGTAGCGGCGCAGCCACTATTTTCAATAAGACCTATACGCTTATCTTTTTATTGTCCTTATTGCTTACCGGCATTTGGCAATTGGGAAGCGCAATTGTCGGCTCGTTTTTTTATCAAGACAAATATAAGCCAGTATATTTAGCAGCCTCCATTATTTACTGCTGTTTTTTGGTTTTTATGAGTCGCATTCAATTTCATTACAGCGCATTTGGTGTGCAATACACTGATATGGCGCAGCTTACATTCGTAGGACTGATTCCATTTTTCGCTGCTTTGATCTATTTTTACATTTGTGTTATTACTTACGAGCAGTATGCAAAAGCTAAAAAAGAAGCAACATTTGTATCATAAGAATGCCAGAAATTTGCCACCTTTGATGGAAATCGCTTCCTATGGATAAACGGAAGGTGGTACGTACAGATTTTTTTGTGCAGGCAGCATTGATTATTATTGCGATTGGAGCCTTTTTAAGTCCGTATAAATACGGCTCGAGTGGCTCAGTGGCGGTGGTATGTTTTGTGTTGTTTGTAATTTGGCAATTTTTCAGCAATATTTATATTGCAACTGAGTTCAAAATGCGGTATCGATTTATTCCGCCAGTAACTTTTTTATTATTGGTCATAATGGCATTTGCGCTAGATGCTTACAATGTAAACGGCATTTTGAGCGGCATTGCTTTTTTGTTAATACCAATTGTATTGCTTGGCAACTTGGTGCTGGCGGGAATTGACTGGTATCGCCTAGAACGCCAACATGCTGCCAGCCGATGGCATCCTGACAAGGATCGTATTTTGGATACAGAAGATATTTTTATTGACAAATATTAGTTTTTATAATTTCACCCTAACAAAACCAAATTCACCACAACCAACCCTAGACGATGATTTCGCGTTTTCGTATGAAAATTGACCTGCTGGCGCAAAGTGTTCTTATTCTGGCGGTCTTATTGTTATTGCTTTTTGTCAATGGCATTCGCTGGTCGGGTGCCATCCTGCTGGTGCTCGCCATCTGGCAATTCATCAGCGCATTGCACTTGTTTTATGTTTACAAGCACATTCGTCGGCTCAATTATTTGCGCACCGCCATCGTTTTTACAGTCAGCTTGCCCATCTGGACGCACCTCATTGGCTCACTTGCTTACTTACCGCTGATCGGCGTAGTGATTTGGTATTTTATCCAAACCATTCGGGACACGGTAGTAGTGTATCGCCGTCCACGTTCTTTTTGGGATTTAATTTAGTTAAAAAAAGCGCCCCAAAATAAGTAAGCGAGCCTAGTTAATTTATCATTTCACGCAGAGATCAGAAACGCCTAGCGCCTGATAACCAATACTTTACAATCTAACCAAACTTCGCGATGCTGTGTCAAAATGCTGCTCGATTACCTATTGTAAAAATCATATTTCCAAATGCGATTTGAAAAACTTCTCTAAAAATCATTTTTAGACCTGCCTAAACTGCTTATCTTTGAATAGTTATTAAAAAAGCATGGAAGCAATTTCCCAAACAGAAGAGAATTATTTAAAAGCGATTTTTAAAATCGTGGAGCGCGAAGGCAAAGCTGCCAGCAACAATGCCATTGCTACCGAAATGGGCACTACGGCAGCCTCTGCAACGGATATGGTGATTCGATTGTCGAAAAAAGAACTGATTCATTATCAAAAGCATCGAGGCGTCACACTGACGGAAAGCGGTAATAAAATTGCAACGCACCTCATTCGCAAGCACCGGCTGTGGGAGGTTTTTTTGGTAGAAAAGCTGCATTTTTCTTGGGACGAAGTACATGATATTGCCGAGCAATTGGAACACATTCAAGCACCAGAACTCGTCGAACGGCTCGATGCTTTTCTCGGTTCTCCAAAATTTGATCCACACGGCGACCCCATTCCCGACGCGGAGGGCGTTTTTGCTTTTCGCAAACAAACACCTTTGCTTGAGCTGGAGGCAGGCACGCAGGGCGTTGTGGTTGGGGTTCAGGATCATGCCGCTTCTTTTTTACAATATTTGGATCGGCTAGGGCTTACGCTGGGAGCAGAGATTGAAGTGTTGGAAAAATTTGAATACGATGAATCGGTCAAAATCATTTTGAATAGCGAAAAAGAGCAATTACTTTCTAAAAAAGTAGCTCAAAATATATTCATCAGCAATCGTGCTTAATCAATTTTTTGCGACAACTACCCGACTACCAACTATTTGACTATTTGACTAGCGACTATTCGACTAAACAACCACCCAAATTCAGTTACATTCTATTTTTAATAAAAATTGTGAACGAAATAACAACAACCAATTATCGAATTTTAGGGGTGGACCCTGGTACCAATATTCTTGGCTTCGGAATTTTGGAGATCAAAGATAAAACCTTGCAATTGAAGGACTTGGGCGTATTGCACTTGAAAAGTGAAGAGGAACAGGCAATCAAGTTGCAGCGCATTTTTGAACATTTGCAGGAAATCATTGCGCAGTACCAACCGCGCGAAATGGCGATTGAAACGCCTTTTTATGGCAAAAATGTGCAATCCATGTTTAAATTGGGCAGAGCGCAGGGGGTGGCAATTGCGGCAGCAATTACAAAAGGGGTGACCGTGACTGAATACGCGGCTAGAAAAATCAAACAAGCGGTGACCGGCAATGGCAATGCCTCCAAAGAGCAGGTGGCTGCTATGCTGGAAAAAATTTTACAAACCAATTTGAACGAAAAATACTTCGACGCGACAGACGCCCTGGCAACTGCGCTTTGTCACTATTATCAATCTACCAACCGCATTGGCGCTGGTAAAAAAAATAATACCTGGAGCAGTTTTATAAAAGATAACCCAAAGCGGGTGAAAGGGTAACTCAGAAAAACCGAGAGACTTAGCGCACACGTGAGTCGGGTGCCCTGAATCTCTCGGTCTTTTTATTGCCTTGTTTTTATTGAAAATGAGCTCGGATAGCAGCGGCAAGTGCAGCAAGCTCCTCCTGATTGGTACTCAAAAAGCCGTGCTCAAAACTTAGATCGCTGATCGCATCCATCGGCACCAAGTGTACGTGCGCATGCGGTACTTCCAGCCCTATCACAGCTACGCCAATGCGCTTGCAGGGCACGGTCGCTTTGATTGCTTTTGCTACTTTTTTAGCAAAAACCAGGAGTCCACTCAAGTCTTCGTCTTCTATGTCAAAAATATAATCCACCTCTTTTTTGGGAATCACCAGGGTGTGTCCACGTTTGATGGGACGAATATCCAAAAAAGCCAAATAATCTTCGGTTTCAGCAATTTTGTGGCTAGGAATTTCGCCGTTGACAATTTTTGTAAAAATGGTTGCCATTGTATTAGTCAATTGAAATTTCCATCACTTCAAAATCCATTTTGCCACCCGGCGTTACCACGTGAGCAACATCGCCCACTACTTTTCCCAGCAACCCCTGCCCGATTGGAGAGGTTACCGAAATTTTATTCGCCTTCAAATCCGCTTCTTGTTCCGACACGAGCTTGTAGCTCATTTGCTTGCCGGTCTTTTTATTTTTAATTGTCACTTTAGAAAAAACGGTCACTTTGGAAGTATCCAGGGTGCTCTGATCCAAGACCCGAGCATTTGCCAGTGTTTTTTCCAACTCGTTGATTCTCAGTTCCAACAAACCTTGTGCTTCTTTTGCAGCGTCATACTCTGCATTTTCTGATAGGTCGCCTTTTTCACGTGCTTCTGCAATGGCTCTGGCAGCCTCATTTCTACCTCGGGTTTTGAGGTCTTCTAATTCTGATTTTAATTTGTCATACCCGTCTTGGGTTAAATAGCTGTACCCATTCATAAATCATCTTTTTTTAAACGTCAGAGACCCCTAGCTGTCCGGTGCTTTGTTCCAGACCCAAGGATTCTAACTTATACTGGTAATTTTTTAGATAAAAAAATTCAAATCTAAGGCGGTATCTATAAGTTGTCCATTTACTTCCTGGGGACTTTGCGGGAGCAATCGGCAGAGCGCCTTTTGTCCTGCAGGAATAGCTAAAAAAACTCTTTCAATCCGCTCGATTTTTACAACTGCAATAAGCGCTTTTCAATCAAAACTTGCCTGCATTGCGTTTATAAACTTCAACTAAGCTATGCTTCTTAAATGAACACCGCCGCCTGGCATAGTGTTTTGTAGTGTTTGACTAAAAAGCAAGAACGCTTCCACACGGGAAACGTTCTTGCTCTTAATTTTACAAATATACGAAAGATCGCTGGAAGAATCAACGATTTGGGTAAGAATTAAATGCTAATTCGTACAGAAAAATTGTGTGTGCCATTCCAAACGCGGGTTTGGCGGTACGAGTAGTCAATTCCCAAGCGGGTATTTTTAGCTTCTTTGCTCAGGGCTGTTTCGATGGACACCCCTGCGCTTAAACCTTTGTAAACAGAAGCTTCCAATTCATCGTCCAAGCCCAATTCGTAGCGATAGCCGCCGCGCAGCATAAACAATTCGTTTAAAGAATATTCCAAGCCAGCGCCAATTTCATCGCGAGAGAAAGAATTCGCTGTAAAATTACCGATCATCGTCAAACGATTTTTTTCGCCAAACCGCAAATCGTAAGAAGCGCCGATATTCAGCGTGGACGGTAGTTCAAAGCCGGTGGAACGCTGGTCGTAGGTCAAATTATACGCGCCCTGGTCAGGGCTTGGTCGCTGCGTAGATAAGCCCTCGCCCCTGAAAGTCATGCGAGAACCCACACTGCGCAAGGAAATACCAAATTTAAAATTGTCCTGCTCTCCTGTCACGTACTGCACGCCCGCATCAAGCGCAAGCCCAAAACTACTCACATCGCTGATAGACTCAGAAATAGCCCGCAAAGTAAAGCCTACGGAAACTTTATTTTCAAAAAGATGCGCATAGGACAAGCCTAAACTGAAAAAATTGGGCGAGAACGTAGCGCCCGTGCCCTCTGGCTGATCGGTTGTCGTTTCGCGAATGTCACCAAAATCCAACGCCGTCAACGAAAATCCAAAAGCACCGTTTTTGCCCATGCGCTGCCCAAAACCAAAGGCATTGGTGCTGATGTCCACACCTTGCAGGTAAATGCTGTGCCCCACCAGCAATTCCGTACGATTGATACGCGATAATCCTGCGACATTCAACTGCAATGCTTCTACGCCTGTGACCATAGAGGTAGTCAGCGTGTGCAAACCTGCACTGCGTGCCCAAGGATTCATCAGCAATTCGTAAGCCCCTGCTTCGCCCTGGCGGTCGGGGTTTCCGGCTTTCACGAAGGTCGCAAAAGCAAAAAGATGGATGACCAAACAAATGAGTATAAATTGCTTCATGCAGCTTTTTTTTGGAAGCATCCGAAGTTTTTTTTACAAACTTCGGATGCTTTTTAAAAAATTTTATTCTATAACACTTTATAAACCAGATGGATCGAACTTACGATTGATGCCAAACCATTTGAGAGTGCGCTCGCCCAGTCCTTCGGCTTCGACGTGAATGAGGTAAACGCCGCTCGCGATTGGAATACCCTTGCTATTTTTCAAATCCCATTCCAAATCAGGTAGAATTTGTGCGCGTTCGATGGCACGATTGGCGCCACTTGGCACCACGCCTTGCTCATCGCGGGTGTAGCGGCGAATGAATTTGCCATCCAACGAATAAATAGTGACCACGCATTTGGCAGGCAAGTTGGTAATTTTTACAATATTGGTAAACTGCGAAATTTCGTAAGCGGAGTAGCCATAGTAAGGATTGGGCACCACATTAATCATGTCCAAAGCACTGTTGACGCCCGCTTGATCCAAAGCGGTTGCCTGTTCGCCTTCAATTTTGAACGAGTAAGCCGGGTAGCCATTGTTCCGTCCTGTTCCTCTAAATACCGCATATGGATTGTTCACCCGCAGTTTAACGATGACATCATCAGGAATCAAGCCGTCTTTGTAAGAGCGCATTTGCTGACCCGAAGTTGGCAAAATGAAACCAGCCCAGGTAATCTGGCTGATACCCTGTCTTTTACTTGCCCCGGTTCTACCCAATTGTGTACGCAATTGTGCACAACCATCATATACTTGCTTCGTGACATACACAAAGTGCTGACCACCACCATAATACTGGTAAATATTTGGAAAGCCTCCAAGATTCAGTAAAATTTGCGAAGATGGATTGAACATCATATCCCGCCCGGTCGGTTTTTCGTTATACCCTTCCGGGAAAAGCGAGCCATCATAAGTGGAGTTTTCTCCAAAGAAAATATTGAGGCGCTGCCCTGTTTCCACATCAACAGCATAGCCGGGAAACCATCCCATACCGACTCCATTGTCCTGTGCATCCACATCTGGCAAACCATCGTCGTTTGTGTCGTCCTTTGTCACACTTTTAGCGGCTCTCAAGTCAAAATTGTCTTTATTGCCTTCCGCCGTCACGCTGCCCAATGCCCTGTAATAACGATTGGTCGTTTCGACAATCACACAACGGCTCCACTTGGATTTGTCAGAAGTAAATACAATGTCCACGTTATTCAACTCGGACAATTTGCTAAGCTGACGATACGTGTTAGAACCCGCCACATTCATCCAGGCAGGCGAAACGTAAGGTGGATCTGTTTCACTTTGCGAACGGTAATTGGTCAGATAGAATGGTACAAAATAACCAGCACCAAGGGTAGAGAATGCTTGATTCGGATCCAGCTGTGCATCATCTTCTCCGTCTCCTGTTGCTACATAATTGAAAACCGTCTCGTCAAAAGAGCGCGGTCCTGGTATAAAATTATCAGGAATACCCGACAGCCATTCTACGGCGTTTTCACCGCGAACGTATTCTTCTTCGTAGCCAATAGCACCATTGCTCGGATCATCTGGATTGGTTCCTACATCTGCCACCTGCCCGATGGTGACGCTGAAGCCAAATTCTTTGACAATTTGCTCGTTCAGTTTCTCAATGGTCGTTTCGGAAATAACCACCGGACCATTTGGATTATCCAAATTGCGCAAACGCCAACGTACCTCATTGTCGAAGGTTGCATTGCTCATGTTTTCATCAAAAAACGACAATTCAAAATTGCCATCTTTTACATCCAGCGGATTGAAAATACTCACCTGAATGGGTCCGCGCCCAGAGCGGTAAGTCAGTTCGGTTTTGGTAGTAGAATCCAGAATTGCCACCCTTGTTTCATTGGACAAATCAAGGAAATTGCCCCCATTGCCTACCCCATCCACACGCGTCACAATGGCACCGTCGCCGTATTGTGCTTTTAAATTACGATCCACAATGGGTCGAGGGATGGTGGTATAATAAATATTTGTACCATCGCCAATATTGCGACGACCTTCCAAATAAGGCTGGCGCTGTCCTAAATTTTGCTTTGGATCAAAAGGTAAATAGTTGTTATGCGCGTAAGCAATCGCGGTGAAATAATATTTTTTATGATTAATCAAGCGGCGGTCGCCTTGCGCAAATTGGTCTTCTGTGATCCGAAACGTATGCCGAATGCCTTGGTCTCCACCGTCCACCACCAGGTTGGGCACATATACCTCTACCCCGGTCGGGTTTTCAATGCTGCTCCAGTTATAAATTTTGCCGACTCCATTCTGCACATCCACCTGATAGATCAGACGAGCTTTGTCCGGGTCGTTCAAATCTGCAACGGTGACATTCGGGCTGGTTAATTGATATAATTTATACCCTTCAAAGCGATACAAACTATCCATCGATCCTGCCGGAATGCGCAATCCAGGCTGGGCATAGGCTTCGTAAGCATTGTTAGAAAGCAACGTATCATTGGTAAAAACCGCAATAATCTCGCGATCCAATTCAATAAAATCAACATCTGGCGCGTCGGGTCCGTCGGTTAGGCGGAAACAATTGTCAAACAAAGCCTGCGCCACGTCATCCGCTTCTTGCAAACGAGCAACGCTAGGGCAAGGATAAGTTTGATCGGGCACCCACACGGCTCCGATAATCAATTCGTTGACAGCACCCGGATCCAAGCGGAAAGGACCAGAAGCCTGAATGGTACGGCGGTCGCCAGGTGCCAGTGTTTGCGCACACATAGACCAGCCGCGCGAGTCATTGGGGGTATCTGTAAAGGCATACTTGATGGGTCTTCCATCCTGGTAAGCGTCGCCCCCATAGGTAAAGGAAGAGCCATCGCGCCAGGAGCCAGAGAGATAGCGGTAGTATTCCAAAGCATTATTAGGGTCGCTCGTACCCGGTGCCGGTGAAGGTGTACCTGCACCATTATTGTAATAGGTAAAAGAAGACATGCCAATTTCATTGCCATCTTCGTCCAATGGTCCGCGGAAATAGTCCACACCCAAAATTGGCACTTCATCGCAATATGTATTCGTACCTGAACACACACAACCTACCTGCCCGTCCAAAATATCCTGGTTGTAAATGTATGCCAAGCTTCGGGTAGTGTCACAACCCACATAATCATCAAAGGCGCAACCCAAATCGGGATCCACCCACATTGCAAAAAACATACTGTCAATGCTTTCGATGGCGCGATTGATCAGTTTATAACGCTGGAACGTCATGTCGTTGATCTCATCGTTGGTGGCGTAGGCAAAAGCTTGCACTTGCACTTCCATCTGAATCGGATCACCTTGTGATTCGGAGTGAATATTGCCGGCGTCATTGTAAATCCAGAAGGTCATTTCATCTGGAATGGGCTGTTCTTCTGGCGTTGCAAAACTACAACCTCTGATTTCAATAATCGGGAAGTCACCTTGTTCAGGATTGTAATCACCGTCGCCGTCTTCATCCCAAAAGCCAGCTAAGCCCTGGCGGGTGTCTGGCAAGTCAAATTGGTGAATATCAAAGAAAAAAGGATTGCCGCGCGCGGGCCAGCCTTTCACATCTCTAGAAATTAAATCTGTATCATACGGTTTTCCAGCGAGTTTCGCTTGTTGGAAATTGCGAATATGCTGCCGAATATTAGCTCCTTTTACTACAAAAAATTTATCCCATTTGGCGCAAGTTTCCTGCGTTGTTTTACCACTTTCAGGATCAAGCGGACCAGAGAAAAAATCGGATTCGCCGTTGCCCGTACCAAATGTTTTTGCAGCCAATTTCAAATTACCTGCCGGGTCAACCCCGCCCAACCAAACCGCTCCAGCAAAAATAGACGACACTTCGGGTTCGCCTGCGGGCACTTTAGGCACGATGTATCTGCCATTCTCATTGCCATCCCACCACACATCTCCTCCTGTGAGCAAACGCGCACGCACGTTGTTAATGGCTTGGTCGATTTGTGACACCGAATTCGCACAGTTATCTCGAAAAGTAACCTGGCTGTTAGAGGTCTTTTTATCTTTTTTAAACCTAGGATTGATCGTAGCCGCCGCATCGGTCAGCAGACCTAGCAGAAGTGCCACTAAAAACCCATATTTTAAATACTGCATATATTAAAATTTGTATTGTTTAAACCATATTTATATTTAAAAATCCATAATAGCGCCAATGAAAATGCGACGTGGCAGGCTAAATAAATTCGGATTGAGCAAAGCCCATTGGTACGAAGCCAAGTAAGATTCTACCTGACGCACCGAACCTTGAATGTTTTCCAACTGCCGACGTCCATTTACCGATTGCAGGAAGCCATCATCTGTTGCAGAGCCTGTCACTTGATACACGTTAATCACGTTGCGGCGATCCAGCAGATTGGATACCCGGCAATAAACATTGAAATTGTATTTTTCTGCAATGGTGAAATTTTTATCCACCCGCAAATTCAGCGTCAAATTCCAAGGTTTACGTGCACCGTTGATCGAGCCGACCGTGCCCAAACCGCCCAATTCAATTGGTGTAAGACGAGCCGTGTAAGGACGACCCGATACCAAAAATGCTTGCAAATTCAAGCCTGCATCTGCAAAAATATCAGACCCAAACAGGCGCGGACCATTGTAGCGCTTGCCCGTGCCGTAGCGATAATCAAAATTGGCAACAAACCGGTGACGCTCGTCATAGTTGAGTGGAAACAAAGTACGCAAGTTGCCATTGCTGGTCAGGTTGCGCTGCGAATTGGCGTCGGAGCCTGTGCCATCAGCAAATTGTAGGGTGTAATTAGCGGTAAGCGCCAGATTGCCCGTGCGACGCAGGTCATACTGAAACGTAAAGCCCTTCACCGTACCGAAATCCTGGTTGTCGTAAGTTGTGTATTGCCCTACAATCGGAACTGGGAAGAACGTGCGCAATTGAATCATATCGCGCAGCTCTTTGTAATAAGCCGTGATTTTAATAGCAGAAGACTCGGTCAGCTTTTGTTGAAAACCTACTTCGTAATCAATCGTGCGTTCCGGTTTCAATTTTGGATTATTGATTGGATTACCAGCAGAATAGGCAACATCCGCAAAGTAAAAGTAATCGCGTGGTGACGCAATGGTGTTGGAAGGCGGGCGCTGTACCAAAATATCATAGTGCGCAAAGAAGTTTGCATCGTCCGAAATTGGGAAAGAAAATGCCAAACGCGGCATAATATTAATCTGCGCTTCATAATCTTCAAACGAAACGTTTGGATCAAAATTCCGGCTTTTGATAAAATTCAAATCCCGCGCAGGACGCTCATCTACATACTTTGGAAACACCAAACCACCAGGGAACAAAGTCGCCGGATTATTCACAGGTGTACCATTGCTGGAGTACCACTGGTCTTCATTGCGATAGCCCACCACAGCGCTTCCCGATTCGTCCAAATACACCTTATAATCATCTCCAATGTTTCCAGGTCTTTGGCTACCCGCTTGAGCGTGGTAATCCGAAGCACCCATGATTTCGTAGAGCGAATAATTGTCTTTTAAAACTTTGGTATTTGCATCATAACGATCAATCCGCACCCCAACGCGGAAAATAATATCGCCCAGCGTAAATTTATCCTGAATGTAAGCCGCCGTATAAATAGGGCGGTTGGGCGATACCGGAAAGGTGCGCACGCCATCGGCATCCGTAGCGGTGAAAAAGTCATCGAATGTACCATCAAAATTATTACCCAGGTAATCATAACCGATGTAGTTGAGACCAAGCGATTGCTGGTCATTCAATTCTTTTGCCGAAAATAAATCCAGGCTCAGTTGATCGGGAGAAAGCGCATCCACATTCACAAAATCTGTCAAAGATTGCCCGGTGATTTCCCGGATTCGACGATAAAAGCGGCTGTCTTCACCCGGCGCTGTTGCAACGCCCAACAGGGGCACTTCGCCATAGCCCTCTACATTGATGGAGCCTATGGTATCTGCATTTTCTGGAATACCTTGTATATGAATGTTCGCTTGCTGGCGAGCAACGTTCCAAAGGTTACGCGGCGAAATTTGATAACTGCGATTGGTACGCTGTTCATACCAAACCCCTAATTGAATGCTGTGCCGACTTTTGTTAGAACTGCCTGGCACCAGATCGAACGAAGCATTGGCATTAAAGGTATAAATATCATCATCAGACTTTCCATAAAAATTGTAAACCGTTCCCACATTTGCATTAAATCCCCAGGAATTGGTATAAACGTCAGAAATTTCACCATTGGGCGCAATGAAAGCGTTTTGTTGTAAAATGCTGGTACCACCGCCACCTGCATCGGTCACTAAATAACTTCCAATTTGACCATTCAGTCCTTCATTAAAATTAATGCCCATTGCATTATTATAATTGGCTAAAACAGGATTGACCGAACCGGAAGTGTACCCGCGCAACACCTGACGATAATCGGTATGTTGCAAATAAAATTGCCCATTTACCGGATCAAATTGTGTGCTAAACGTTGGAATCCATTCCATGTCAAACTTACCAACGTAGCCATAATCAAACAAGTTATCTTGATGACGCGTGTCATAAAAATCATTCAAATTCTTTTCATAACCGCCTTGCAGCGTGTAGGAAACATTGCGAATAAAATTGCTGCGCCGCCCGGTAGAATCATTGCTCCCCTCCGTGCCGCCTAAACGATGCCGAAAACGGAAGATACCCTGATACACCTTGCTTGGGTTGGTCGGATTGTAATGGCTATTGAGCAAGCGCCAGTTGTTGATGTTGCCTTGAGCAGTGCGTGGTCCGCCCAGCACACCTGGCGTGAAGCGATCTGTTTCATCCGAATAATTGCCTGTGAAAGACACGTCAATAGCTCGGCTCAAGCGCGCATCCAAACGTCCCGTTAGGCTATACCGACGATAATCTTCGTAAGGGCGAACGTCCAGGGCATCTACATCTTCTTGCGTCAGAAAATCAGCTGCCAGGAAAGGATTTCCACCAATATTAATGATTGGATTAGCTTCCAATTCTTTCAATTTCTCCTCCTTGATGCGATAGAGCGGCACCGCGGATGGATCGTCGTCCAGTTGATCGGTAATACGTCCTGATAAGCGAAAGCCCAAAATGGATTCTTTGCGCTTATTGCGCAGCAGCGGTCCCGTGAGGTTAAAACCAATCAGTGTATTATCATACGCATCCAGAAAATTAGAAGTTTCTACTTCTACCCCTCCGGAGAACACATTAGACGGACCCTTTGTAGTGATCGAAATGATACCGCCCGTCACGTCGCCGTATTGAGCCTCTACCCCACCGGTGATGACCTGCAACTGGTCAATTTCGGATTCTGGAATCAAATTGCCTTGTACGCGAATCCCGTCAATGTAATAATTCGTAGCGTCCGAACGCGACCCCCGAATGGTGATAGCGCTCCCTTCATCTGCCGAGGATAGCCCTGCGGTAGTCGCTGCAATGGCGTTGATGTTTCGGGTGGGCAAATTTCTGATCTGGTCACTTGTAATAACGCCCCCCGAAGTGGTGTTATCCTGCTGTACCAAGGGTACTTTGTATTCGGTTACGACTACTTCGCCCAGCATGATACCCGCAGCAAGCTTCACATCGGCTTTATTGGATCTACCCGCCAAAATCTGCACACTGGTGATTCGTTTGGTGGAATAGCCCGTGTAGCTCGCCTCCAGGTCGTAGGTACCCGGATCAATGTTGGAAAATAAATAATTGCCATTCTCATCCGTCAATTCGCCCGTGATGAGTACGCCATTTTTGAACAAAACCACGCTGCCAAAGGCGATGGCTTCGCCAGTTTCTTCGTCGGTTACTTTTCCGCCCAGCGAAGTGGAGGTTTGAGTGAACGCAACCGCACTAATAAAAGAACACAAAACAATAAGTAAAAGTCGGATCATACGTATCTGTTTTAACTGCTAGGATCAAAATGAGGAACTGCAATGTTAATAAAATTAAATTGTTCAACCAATAATTTCAATCGCTGAACTGCAATGCAAGATTACATTTGACAATTGAAAAGCAAAATGGTGGCAACAAAGAGGATTGTACACAGTCGCTGTAATTCAAGAACGAAGATGCGTAAAAAAGCGCTTCCTGCTAGGTTCATTTTGGTCTATAAAATGACAGTTTGCTAATTTATAGATATGATGAACAATATTGTACCTTGTTGCGGACTCTCTCGTTCTCCTTTTTAAAAAGCGATCTCTATCTTTGCTTCCAAAAAAAATTCCCTAAACGTGAGAAAATTATTACACTTGCTATTATTTGTAATCTTACTAGCCGCCTGTCACCGTGATAAATCTAATGCTAACACGGACACGACTAACGACCATACCAATACGTTTTTTGCGCAATATTATGTGCGATATTTGCAGGAAGAACGCCAAATCAAAGCGCACGTGGCATTTTTTGAAGGCGATAGCTTACCTACTGCGCGCCCGATCCAATTTCAAAATGAGGTGATCTTTCAGGGTCAGAACATGCAAGCCCGTCAGTTGCCTCCGCGCACTGTTCGCTATATATATAATGGTGTCGGTGATTACGCGTCCAAGGGATTTATCTTTCAATACCAAGATAGCACCGGAAAAACCCAACAGCAGGTGCTGCAAATGGCGCCCATCGCTGATTTTTCCCTCAACGCAGCAGCCAGCCGCTCCAAAGGGATGGAGCTGAGCTTAGAGTCGCCTCCTTTTCTTAACAATGAAAGCTTGGTGCTCTTTTTTACAAATGTGGCTGACAATCAAGCTTATACCATTGAATACAAAGGTCTGATTGACAATCCTTTATTTATTGCACCAGAAGAAATGGGCGGCATTACACCTGGTAAATATTTGCTATATTTGGTAAAAAAACAATTGACTACCGATCTGGTTGAAAAATCGGAAATCACCTCCGAAGTGGAATTTTATAGCAAGACAATTGAAGTGCAGCTTAAAAAATAATGCAGCAACGGTAGGTGATTGATGTCAAAAAATTTATTTGGAAAAAATCAATGGTTTAACTTTTAAGCATTCCAACAAAAAACTATCTTTGCGCGATTTTTTGTAAAAGCTCCAAGCTACGAGTGATCAGCCCTTAACCTATCTGACTGGTTTCTTGTAACTCTTGACTATAAAAAAAAAATGCCAAAAGATACTTCCATCCGTTCTGTGTTGATCATCGGTAGTGGTCCTATTATTATCGGTCAGGCTTGCGAATTTGATTACTCCGGCTCTCAGGCATCGCGCTCGCTGCGCGAAGAGGGCATCGAGGTGACGCTCATCAATTCCAACCCGGCGACCATTATGACCGATCCGGTCACGGCCGATAACGTTTATTTGCTGCCGCTTACGGTCGAAAGTATTATCCAGGTTTTGGAAGAACGCCAGATTGACGCGGTGCTGCCGACAATGGGTGGTCAAACGGCTTTGAATCTTTGCGTGGAAGCTGATAAACTGGGTGTCTGGGAAAAATATGGTGTGCGCATGATCGGCGTGGATGTGAATGCGATTGACCTGACGGAAAATCGGGAACTCTTCCGCAAGCACATGATCGACATCGGTCTAAGTGTGGCGCCGTCTTACATTGCCAATTCTTTCCTGGAAGGAAAAGAAGCCGCACAAAAGATTGGTTTTCCGTTGGTTATACGACCTTCTTATACCCTTGGCGGTACGGGCGCTGCATTTGTACACAAAGAAGAAGATTTTGACGGGCTATTGCGCAGGGGCTTGAATTTATCGCCGACGCATGAAGTATTGGTAGAAAAAGCAGTGTTGGGATGGAAGGAATTTGAGTTGGAACTCTTGCGCGACGCGGCAGACAACGTAGTCATCATTTGTACTGTGGAAAACCTCGACCCGATGGGCATCCACACGGGCGACAGCATCACGGTGGCACCGGCGATGACGCTTTCCGATACGTCTTATCAGGACATGCGCGACCAGGCGATCAAAGCGATGCGTTCGCTAGGCAATTTTTCGGGTGGTTGTAACATTCAATTTGCACAAAATCCTGAAACCGAGGAGTTGATTGTCATCGAAATCAACCCGCGTGTGTCGCGCTCGTCGGCACTGGCGAGTAAAGCGACGGGGTATCCAATTGCAAAAATTGCTGCCAAACTGGCGATTGGCTACCGTTTGGACGAACTGAAAAATCAGATTACCAAAACGACTTCTGCCTACTTCGAGCCTACGCTGGATTATGTGATTGTGAAAATGCCGCGCTGGAATTTTGATAAATTTCAAGGAGCAGATCGTCGCCTGGGTTTGCAAATGAAATCAGTCGGCGAGGTGATGGCAATCGGACGCACGTTCTTGGAAGCTTTGCAAAAAGCTTGTCAATCCCTGGAAAATGGGCGCACCGGCTTGGGCAGCGATATGAAAGAATGGATCAAGACTTCGGATGTGCTCGAACGCCTTGAAAACGCTTCGGAAGACCGCATTTTCCGCGTGAAAGATGCGCTGCGCCTCGGCGTACCGGAAAAAACGGTGCAAAAATTAACCAAGATTGACCCCTGGTTCATCAAGCAAATCAAGCGCCTGGTGAAAATGGAGGAGCAAATCATGCGTTACAACGTGCCGGAAGACATTCCCGAAGATTTTTTCCGCGAACTCAAGCAATGCGGTTATTCCGACTCGCAAATTGCCTGGCTGATGCGGGTGAAGAAAAAAGAGGTGACGAAATATCGCAAGAAATTAGGCATTCGCCGGACATACAAAATGGTGGACACCTGCGCGGCTGAGTTTGAAGCAAAAACACCTTATTTTTATTCTACATTTGATTCGGAAAACGAGAGTATTCCAACCACTGATAAGAAAAAAGTCGTCGTGCTTGGCTCTGGTCCGAATCGGATTGGTCAAGGTATCGAATTTGATTACTGCTGTGTACATGGTTTATTGGCTGCAAAAGAGGTTGGTTACGAGGCAATTATGATTAATTGCAATCCTGAAACCGTTTCTACGGATTTTGACATTGCCGACAAATTATATTTTGAACCGGTCTTTTGGGAGCATATTGAAGAAATTTTGGATCTGGAAAAACCAGATGGCGTGATCGTGCAATTAGGTGGTCAAACGGCATTAAAACTCGCTGAAAAATTCCACAAAAACGGCATTCAAATCTTTGGCACCAGCTTCCCAAATATGGATTTGGCGGAAGATCGCGGCGCTTTTTCTGATTTGTTGAAAGAACTGGAAATTCCTTATCCGCAGTATGGCGTGGCAAATGATGCCGACGAAGCCTTGCAGGTGGCGCGGAGCATCGGATATCCCGTTTTGGTGCGTCCTTCTTATGTTTTGGGTGGTCAGAATATGCGCATCGTCATCAACGATGACGAGTTGGAGCGCCATGTACTCACCATTTTCAAACATCTCCCCAATAATCGCGTCCTGATTGACCACTTCCTCGATCGCGCCAAAGAAGCCGAAATCGACGCCATTTGCGATGGCGACGACGTGCACATCATGGGCATCATGGAGCATATCGAGCCGGCAGGCATCCACTCTGGCGATAGCTCGGCGGTATTGCCCACGTACAGCCTTTCGGTCGAAGCGGTGAGTACAATGGTAGAATATGCGCATAAATTAGCGAAAGCACTGAATGTCAAGGGTTTAATCAACATTCAATATGCGATCAAAGGCGACCAAGTTTACGTGATCGAAGCCAACCCGCGTGCGTCGCGCACCACGCCTTTTATTGCGAAAGCGTACAAAGTGCCTTACTTACAAATCGCGACCAAAATCATGCTGGGTACACACAAACTCAAGGATTTTGACATCAAGCCCCAGCCGAGCGGTTTTGCGATCAAAGTGCCGGTATTTTCTTTTGAAAAATTCCCGAATGTGGATAAAAATTTGGGACCAGAAATGAAGTCCACCGGCGAGGCGATTTATTTTATCAAAGACCTGAGCGACCCGTACTTCCGCGAGTTGGATCGGCAGCGGTATATGTATTTGACGCGGTAATATTACATTGCTAACAGCACTTGGAGTGCTGTTAGCAATTCATTTTATTAATTTTTTCACTACACTCAAATCCTTTTTTAACGCATCCAAAATCTCCGATTCAGGCAGTGTAAGCCTTCTGTTTCCTTGATCCGCGCCGCCCAGCGGATATTCACAATGTAAACTAATCGGTACTTTGATATTTTTTTCTTTCAAATTTTTAAAAAATGTTTCCCATTTTATAATGCCTTCGCCCAGTGGCATATTTTGCAAAGGATCGCCGGTTTTTATACCTGTATAATGAAAATCTTTAAGGGTCAACGTATTTATAAAAGGCGCTATCAGTTCAAAACCATTTTCCCAGGCATGCAGTCCTTCTACCATCGCATGACGCAGATCGTATTGACTACCAATCCATTCTGAATTTAAATCTTTTAAAACTGACCACAAATCCCATACCGCCGCGCCAAAACTATTCCCCGCATGATTCTGATACGCGCCGCGAATATTATATTTTTGATTTAAATCATTTAGCGCCTTTAGTTGCTTTTTAATTCTTTTTAAATCCTCGGGGATTGATTTATTTACATCGTATTTAATCCATCCCAGCCGATAATAACGAATGCCCAAATTGCCTGCCGTTTTTATGATATCTTTCGCAAAAGGAGAATCTACATTTTCAATCGCAGTGGTAATGGTTTCAACTCTTAAACCCGCTTTTTTTATGAATTCCATCGCTTTGGGTAAGTCTTCTTTTACACGCGCAGGCTCCACGTGCCCGCCAGGTCGCACCGTCAAATCCACCCCATCAAACCCAAGCGCAGCCGCGGTTTCCGCCATTCGCGCATGATCCAGCCATTGTAAATGTTTAGAAAAAATATGAATGGAAAAACGTGTATTTTTTAATAAACTAAATAAAACGGGCGGTGGAAAACAAGAAAATACAGCCATCTGAGCGGTATGTAATAAAAATTGGCGACGAGATGGAAATTCCATAAAATGACATTTTATAAAATTATCATATTATACTTTATTATTCAAAAAAAATTTATTTTCCCAATTCATATTTTAACAGAGTGTCCCTTGACTCTATCCTTCCAACAGCGTACTTTTGTAGCTTACTTTATAATCCCAATATGAAAACTTATTATACCCTCGTTTTAACCCTGTTTGCAATAACATTGTATGCACAGGATGATAATTATACACTTCCATTTGTGGCTTACTGGAGTAAGGGCGACGTCAAGCATTACAAAATTACCAAAATCAAACGGCAATATGTAGCAGATTCTTTGGCAAAAGAGGAAATAGATGCTTACATTTCACGCTTTGAAATATTGGATTCTACCGAAAATTCTTATTCGATAGAAATGACTTATGAGCAGGAATTGGCGAGTTCTACGGAATTAAGCGCGGAGTTGAGCGAAGCTTTTAAAGAGTTTGAAGACTTGACCATTCGTTACAAAACCGATGAATTAGGCGCTTTTCAGGAGGTCACCAACATGGTTGAAATACAAACCATGATGAATAAAATATTTGATGTTTTGCTTAGCAAAATTGATACGACCGAGGGGCTTGACATAGGAAAGGCAATAGTGCCCATTCGCAACGCATTTACCACGCCGGAGGGCATTGAAGTATTATTACTAAAAGAAATTGTTTATTTTCATTTCCCTTTTGGGGCAGAATATGATATTGAAGCGCCCATTGTATATGAAGATAAATTGCCCAACGCCTTTGGTGGTGAGCCTTTCAAAGCCATTGGGTCTCTTTCTTTTGAAAACGTGGATTATGATAATTATACCTGCCGTTTTATTCATACTTTGCGGATAGACCCCGACGCGAGTAAAGATATGATAATAGATTTAGTAGGGAAAATAATAGCGGGCATGAACTACACCGCTGAAAAAGACAGAGAAGCACAGATTCAAGCGATTCGGGAAGAATTTGCGGACATGAAATATGATATTAATGATTATAATGAATTTGAATACGAATATGATCCAGGTTGGCCCATTTTAATCAAAACCAAGCGCACGATTCAAATGCGTTCTCTTTCTTTAAACAGAGTTAACACGGAAGAAATCTGGATTGAGCTTGTAAAAGAATAATGGTTCAAATTTGAAAGGCGAAGGTGTAAATATGAAAATTTAGGCGTAGCGCGAAGGAACCATCATTTTCCATTAATTTTTGTTTTAGTGCAATAATACCCTTTTGCAGGTAGAATTTTATTTTTAAACAATTTTATTAGTGTAATTGATTGAAAATGATTGAGTTGAAAGCTACTTTCTTACCCGATTCTTACCACGCGTTATTTTCCCGATAAAAAAGATGCCTGCCATTGCAATGAGAAAGACTGCTAAGGCTTGCCATTCTGCTATTTTCAAATGCGATAAGAACCATCCAATGACCAAGATGGCTAAAATGGGAATAAAAATGCCACCTGGAATTTTAAAACTGCCTTCCGGCGCTTGCAGGGTGTATCGTAATTTGATGGTGGCGACTACTACGGCGAGATAAATGATGAGCGTGGCGGCACTGGACAGAATCGCCAGTTGCTGAAAGCCTCCGCTAAGTGCAAAGACCAAGCCTAACCCGGCATAGGTGAGAATGGCAAGGTGCGGCGTGGTATAGCGCGGGTGAATCTTGGCAAAAAAACGCGGCAACAAGCCATCTTCCGCAGCCGCGTAGATAAGTCGGGGCGACGCCAGGATGTCTCCGCTCACCGTACCGAACATCGAAACGGCTGCGCCTACGATAATGAGGGTAGCTCCCCAATTGCCGAACAAAAGCCGGGCGACGGCGGCTAGCGGCGCGTCTTTTTCAGCAGCTAAATTGGCGCCCAGCAAGCCCTGCGCGACGATTTGAACGAGCAAATAGATGCCTACAACGCCCAACAAGCCTATCAGCACGCCACGCGGCACGGTTTTGGTCGGATTTTTGATTTCTCCGCTCACACTCAAGGCTGCTTCAATGCCGAGGAAGGCAAAAAAAAGCGTCAGGGAGACGTCTCCAATGCTTTGAAAGGTCGGCATTGTTTGCCATTCCAGGTTTTCAGGTTGAATGAAGAAAATACCAACGAGAATGAGTATAAAAAGGGGAATTAATTTGGCAAGCGTGTTGATTTCAACCAGCCGTGTGCCTTGCTTCACGCCCCGAATGTTGATCCAGGCGAGAAAAGTAAATAAACCAATGAGTAAAATAGCTTTATAGTAGAAATTGGATAAAATCGGTAACGGTACACGCAGCGTATCCACCAGCGCATTGGCAATGGCGGCGTCTGCCATCATCGCATAACCGAACCAAAACAACGAATTAGTCAAAAAACCTGCGAAAGGACCGAAGGCTTTTTCCACGTAGGCGTAAGCGCCACCGCTTGAGGTCACTTTGCTGCCGACCTCCGCGAAGCACAGCATGATGAGCGTAATGAGTACGCCGCAACTGACATAAGCCAGCACGCCCGCCGCGCCTACACTCGCCGCCACAATGGCTGGCAGCACAAAAATACCCGAACCAACGGTGAGATTGATGGCATTCGCAGCAAGGCTGAAGACCCCGATGCGACGCGGGAGGGAATTGGGTGGTGTTTGATTAACAATATCAAAAAGGTTAAGTTCTGGCAAATTTTAATAATGGCTCACAATCGCCAACATCGGCACAGCGAATGGCATGAATGTATTGCCGACGAATATCACCATCTGGCGTCAGGTTTTGGCTACCCCACGTAAACGCTTCTTTACCAAGGGCTTTTATCAAAATATCCGCCATCAGGCGCGAATGCCGTCCATTGCCATTTGGAAAAAGATGAATGCTTACCAAACGATGCTTGAATCGAATCGCGATTTCGTCTTCTGTAAAGATATGATTATCAATCCAATATTTGCAATCTTCTAGCAGTTGCCGCAGCTGCATCGGAATTTCAAACCAAATGACACCTAAGTTCTTATTGGTGTTTCTAAACTTTCCGCCCCATTTCCATACATTGCCAAACATTCTTTTATGTACATTTTTTATAAAACTTTCGGTCAAAATTTGCTCCACTTTAAAAATGCGCAGCAAAGCCCATTCGACTGCCAACTCAATATTTTGCTGTTCAAATTCATTCAATTCTTCTTGCGTAGCAATCGCCTTGATACGAAGCCCAATCTTTTCATCCTCATCAATAGGGGTTTGTCCTTCTATGTAATTCAATTCTAATCCCATAAATACCGGGGCATTTCTGCTTTGATTTGAGCTGCTTTTTCTTCAATCGCTTTTTGAAGGCGAGCTTTGGAATTCTCCTGATCTTCCAATTTCATGGTATTAGAAGTTTTCATAACGATTTGAGTGGCTATTTCAAAAGCGCGTTGCTCAATTATTTGTTCCAGGGAGGCATCTTGCTTCGGTATAAAGCCATACACAAATTGCATTTCCATCGCATTTGCAATTTCGCTCATATTTTTGAGGGTGATGGAGCCTTCTTTTTCTCTGGATTCAAAATCTTTCACGCCTTGTGCCGTGATTTTCAGGCGATTGCCCAATTGACGCAGCGACATTTTGAGCGCAGTACGAATCGAATAAATCCATCCTTCCCCAGGTATCCCAATGTTGCCAATTTTTTGAATATTGGTAATCTTTCTATCTAATTGTTTAATTAAAAGTTGTTGTTGCGCAACATTCATAAAGTAAAAACTTTAAATTCTTTTGTAAAGATAAAGTAATTACTTTAAAAAATCAACAATTATTAAAGCTATAACTTAAAAACTATTTCCGTTTCACATCATTGATCTCAATCCAATAGCCATCGGGGTCTTGCACAT
>CAZFBN010000005.1:78832-81350 GCA_964517145.1 uncultured Saprospiraceae bacterium | reverse complement strand
AGTAGTTGAGCTTGCAGCCCAGGGTATGGAAGGCGACTGTTTTTGGCGTCACGTTATTTTAGTTCCGAGTTCAAAAGTTTAAAGTTTCAGGAAAAAGAAACGCAAAGGTAAGGATTTTGGTTGTAATGAAGTTCAAAGTTCAAGAAATTCAATGGTTTAACGAATTAATCAAGCTTCTTCTACTTTGATTCCGGCTTCTTCGAGCGCTTTGGCAATATTGAAGGTATGCCCGTCGAGCAATTCAATATCGCGATTCCAATCTACATTGAGCCAGTCCGGCTCAGGCGTGGCGATGAGGACACGCTGGCTGCGCGTGAAAATCCAGATAACTTTGGAAACGCCTTTTTCGAGGAGTTTTTTAGTTTTTTTGTGGACGAAATCCGTCTCTGTGAGTTGATTGACATCAATTTTTATATCTACTTCAACGGTTATAACAGGCGGAACTGTTGCATATTTTGTATTAATATGGGCAGGAGTCAAAACATTTTTATCAAAAAAACCTATATCTAAACTTAAATTATTTTTCTTTCCTAAATGACTGCCAATTTCATTTGTAAAAGCATGATATTGCTCGTCAAGATTTTGTTTGTAAAATATTTTCAAAATGTAACCAATTACCCAAGCTTGCAATGTACTGGAGCCCATAATTTCTTCAGCTGTTTTTTTATTATTCAAAACATCTTGATAACCAGCATAATAAAATAATTCTCCATCGATCTCATCCCGAATGAGATATTCCGGCACTTCTTTTTTCCTATGCTTTGGCTGCTCCGCTCCGGCTCGTGTGGTCATGCTTGAAATTTTTCTGAAAATTACAGCTTTTCAATTCAAAAGTCAAATTGTGAAATCGTTATCAAAATTTTTCTACCTTCCTCTACAACTTTTTTTCAATGACCTGAATCCTAAGGACAAATTTTAATTACCTGACTCTAACTAATTGCGTGGAACTACAAACGGTACACCTGATCGAAAAAGCCCAGCGCGGCAATATCCGTGCGCTAAACCAACTGTTCAGCCTGTGGTACGAGCGGGTGTATAACATCGCGTGGAAATATTTTGCCGATGAAGATTTGGCGATGGAGGCTTGTCAGGCAGCGTTTGTGGCAGTACAACGACATTTAAATACCTTGCAAGACCCGAGCAAATTTAAATATTGGCTTTACCGGATTGTGGTGAATCAGTGCCATTTGGAGCATCGGCAGCAGAAGCAAATGCGCGGTTTGAAAGAAAGTTACTCACAGAATATAATTTCGTTGCACCCGGAACAACCCGACCAGGCGATGCAGCGCGAAGAAACCACCCGACTGATTTTGAAGGCGTTACAACAATTGCCCGAAGAACAACGCACCGTTTTAATTTTGAAAGAGTACGAAGGATTAAAATTCAGGGAAATTGCCGACCTGCTGGAGATTTCCGAAAATACCGCGAAAGCCCGGCTGTATTATGGTTTGGAAAACCTGAAAAAAATTTTATTAAAAAACCAAGCCTCGAAAGAAATTTGTCATGGATAAGCAATGGATGCACA
Organism: uncultured Saprospiraceae bacterium; assembly: GCA_964517145.1. Taxonomy (GTDB): domain Bacteria; phylum Bacteroidota; class Bacteroidia; order Chitinophagales; family Saprospiraceae; genus JADJNW01. Next base: position 79,825 of record CAZFBN010000005.1, on the reverse strand, counting down.
ATCGCTTGATGGACTACCTCTACGACGAGCTAGACGCTGTGGAAAAGCAGGAGGTAGAACAGTGGCTGGCGGACAATCCCGAAGCCCGTGCAGAATTGGCTGCACTGCAACAAACACGCGGCTTTCTGGCGCAATTGCCGAGCGTAAAACCGGCAAAACCCGCACCCGTAACTTCATCATCTCTTAGGATAAGTCGCCGTTGGTTGCCCGCCATCAGCACCGCAGCAGCGGCGGCAATTCTCTTGCTGTTGATGGTATCAAATGTAAAAATTGAAACATACGATGGCGGCATGAGCATCAGCCTCGGCAAAGCGCAGGAAGTGCAACAAAACCAAGTCCAACAAGCGCCACCAGCCGATGCCATTGCGTCTGCTGTGGCGGAAAACAATGCCATTTTTTACAAAAAACTGGATTCGATTCAGCAAAGTTTAGAACAACAATTACTTGCTAATCAGCAAGATTTACAACAGGATTGGCTGCAACGCTGGACGGCTCGACAAGCCAATTATGAAGCGCAATTGAAAACTTTAGCTGGTAAGGAATTTCAACAAAAATACCCGCAACTCGCGGCTTTGATGCAGGATATGCAGTTGGAACAGCAGCAGGAAATGCGCTATTTGCTCACCGAATTGTGGAACAATTGGCAGCAGGTGCGCAATGACGATTTGAAAGCCATCGAACGCAATTTTGTAATGCTGAATCAAAATGTGGAGTTGAATCGGCAAGGCACGGAAGAATTATTTAAAAATATTCTTATGCGCACGAATACCGGTGATTAGCTTTAACAATCAACAATTTACAATCAACAATTTACAATCAACAATTTACAATCAACAATTTACAATCAACAATTTACAATCAACAATTTACAATCAACAATTTACAATCAACAATTTACAATCAACAATTTACAATCAACAATTTACAATCAACAATTTACAATCAACAATTTACAATCAACAATTTACAATCAACAATTTACAATCAACAATT
>CAZFBN010000005.1:0-78732 GCA_964517145.1 uncultured Saprospiraceae bacterium | reverse complement strand
ACAATCAACAATTTACAATCAACAATTTACAATCAACAATTTACAATCAACAATTAAAATATCATTCGACATGAATACACAAATCAAATGTTATTTACTTTTTTTATTTATCCTATTGGCAAATTTTACATCTGCGCAGGAATCCGGCAACGATCGCATGAAGCGCGACATTGAAGTGGCGGAGAATATTTTAGAAACATTGATTCAGGGAGAACAAAATTTCCGAATTAATGGAAGTACGGTAGAAGGCTCTTACATTGATGGACATGGCATTTTATTCACATTGGGCAGTGGCTCTTTTTTCGCAATAGGGCGGGGTACAGATATTTTTGTTGCCGGGCAAGGGACGGTTTATAGCAAGAAAAATAATACGGTGGAAAAAAGTGATAGCATAGCTGCCAATTTTTATGAAAATATCAAAACTGTAATGAAAACCTTTATCACTGATTACGCTCACTTGCTGAGTCAGCTTAAACCCAATGAAAAAGTCCTTTTACGATACGGCAACTCGGCTTCCACTTCTCTCTTTAAAATAACCACCAATGCCGCCGTCGCGCTTTCGGATGGCAGTAAAAAAAATTCGAAAGAATTAACTGCCGAAATTACGAAGGCTGCGCTTGACGAGGCACGTGCAGGCAAACTAACCAAAACCCAGTTAGAAGAACGTATCAAATTTTCAGAGCAAATAGAAGGGGGTAAACGCGAAACCGATCTGGAGTTATTGAGCTCTATTTTCAATCGCCTGTACCAGGGGGATTTATCAACGACGTATCGCTTAATCGAAAATACTGATTATGAGAAGATTGAAGGATTAGGCGCTATTTATAAAATGTCATTCGGGTACGCTACCAAAGGTACAAGTAGCTTTTTTTATAACAGCGCGGGGGGCACTGTGTGGAGTCAGGAAGGCTTAGAAAAAAAACCGAAAGTGTCAGAAGAAGAATGGAAAAAAGAGGTGACAGAAAAATTTCCTCAGTTTTTGGAAGATTTTAAAAAGAATTTGATTGAATATGGCAGAACGGTTAAGAATTTAAATACCAATGAGTTATTGGCTTTTAATCTACGATTTCATTTTTGTGATGAATGTAATATTCCCAAAAAAGTAGAACTCTCCGTCAAAAAATCGGTACTTGAGGATTACGATAAAAACAAAATCAGCCTGTCACAAGCCGTAGAAAAAATCACCGTAAAAGAAACGCGGAATTAGTCTTTAGGGAGCAGTTGGCAGTAGGCAGTTTGCACCTTGGTGTGGACGCTGCCTACTGCCCACTGCCGACTAATTCTACCAATTATCCCCATCCAACATCCGCCCCAAGCCGCCGAGCATACTGCCCTCTTCCTTGCTGCCGGAGCCATAGTTTTTAGAAGCCCCAACGATACGATCTGCCAGGCGATTAAACGGTAAGGATTGAATCCAAACAGTACCAGGACCTTCCAGACGTGCATAGAAAATACCCTCACCCCCAAACACCATATTTTTGATGCCTTTCACCATTTCAATGTCATAATCCACGTGCCGCGTGAAGCTAACCAGGCAGCCAGTGTCCACCTTTAGCACTTCCCCAATCGTCAATTCGCGCTGCACAATATGCCCGCCCGCGTGCAGGAACGCGAAGCCGTCGCCCTCCAGCTTTTGCATGATGAAACCTTCGCCACCAAAAAATCCTCTACCCAGTTTTTGCGAAAATTCAATCCCGACCGAAACGCCTTTCGCCGCGCAGAGGAAAGCATCTTTCTGGCAAATAATCTTGCCTTCCAGCTTTTCCAAATCTAGTGGAATGATTTTACCCGGATACGGCGATGCAAACGCCACTTTTTTCTTGCCCATGCCTCCGTGCGTGAAGGCGGTCATAAACAAACTCTCGCCCGTTATCAATCGCTTACCCGCCGATAACACCTTGCCCCACAAGCCTTTAGACTCCTCCTGATGCGAGCCGTCGCCAAAAATCGTTGCCATTTCGATGCCATCTTCCATCATCATCATGCTGCCGGCTTCGGCGATGACGGTTTCGTATGGATCGAGTTCGATTTCAACAAATTGCATCTCTTCGCCATAAATACGATAATCTATCTCGTGTGATGTCATGATTTTTTGATTTTTTTTGCAATAAAAATAAGCTTTCTTTTCAAGTCAAAAGAATACTAAAATAAGTCATTTATAAGTATTTTAAAATTTCATAAACAATTTTTAATCAAGTAATTATGAGCTATTAACTGTGTATTGGTATAAATTCGACCGGTCTGATTTTAATTCAAATAAAAAGCAGCTTTTGCCTGATTGCCCATCTGCTGATAGACCTGCCCCAACGCCTGTCGAATACGCGCATCATTGGGATTGGCTTTTTCGCCAAATTGTAAAAAATAAATGGCTTCCTGGTATTTGCGCTGCTTTGCAAAGTATTCAAAACCAATTTTATACGAAAAATCAACAACTTGCTGCGCCCCGCGTCCGTTGTCAATAAGCCAATTCAAATACGTGTTCATATTTTCTCCATTCGGGTAAACTTGAGCAATTGTATAATATTCATTTAATAATTGTTGCAAATTATTATCCAATGTATAACGCTCGCCCACCAGGGAGGCTTTAAAGTTCAGGGCATCCGTATAAGTAGGTACAATTTGGATGGATTTATTTATAAAATATAAAATTTCTTGTAATAATGCTAACTGTTGGGGCTGTGCCAGTCCTTCACTATATTCTTTATTATAAATAGCGACGCCAGCGTATAAATTAGCACGCGCACTGTTCGGCGAAACTGCAGCGGCAGACATATCCAATTCATATTCATTTTGCCAATCGGGTAGGCGATCCGTCAGTTTTATGATGTAAGCAATACCTAATAAACCTACCAGCGAAGCGGTTAAAATCTGGGGCTTTATACTCGCTAATTTGATCCAGCTCGGCAATTTTTCTACCAATATCCAGCCTGCCACCATCGAAAAACCAAGTGATGGAATGAATACAAAACGCTCACTCATAAAAACGCCAACGGATATAAATAAATTGGATACGATAGACAGTGTTAGTAAATAAAATAAAATAGCGTAAGCCGGAATCGTTTTTTGTCGAAATCCACGAATAGCAAGCCAAACCAAGCCTAGGTGCAATACTAAAGAAGTCAGTGCTCGCCAATCAAATAAAGAAATAACCGGAATATGATATGGGTAGTAGTCAATGGTTAATGGATGTGGAAAAATTAATAATTTAAGATATAATAACAAAGTGTATAAAATAGTGCCCAACTGGTCGAGGGGTGCCACGCCGAGGAATGGATTCAGCATGACATTCGTCACCTGGTTTGCATTTTCAAGAAAATATCCGACGGCGTTGTAGCGCATTACGAGGTATAAAAATGCAGCAACGACGGCAGGTGCAGCACTGGCAATAACAACTTTGCTTTTGGCTTTGGTAAAAAAATAAATAGTTAGTGGAGTAATTGCTACAAAAGGCAGGGCACTTTCTTTTGACAAAAAAGCCACAAACAACAATCCGCCACTTATGATGTTATGTAATATTTTCCCGAATCGGGCATATTGCAAACTAAATATCAACGCAGCAAATGCACCCAGGGCTGCCATGATTTCGTCGCGTCCTTTTACATTGGCAACTGCCTCAGAATGAATAGGATGTAAAATGTATAATAATGTAACAATGAATGGCAAACTCACATACCAACTTTTTTTATTAGCAAACATTACATGTAATAATCGAAACAACACCACTGCCAATAGTGCATGTAATAGCACATTTACTAAATGACTCAGCATTGGATTCAAACCCCAGGTGCCGTACTCCATTGCAAAAGTGACCAATGACAACGGGCGGTAGCGCGCGCCAATCAGCAAATCGCTTCGCTTGCCCAACAAGCCTTCGGTGCTTTCTGTGCTCAAAATAGTGCCAATGCCAGCCCAACCCTGTTTCACATAATTGTTTTCCGTCATTACTACGCGGTCGTCCAGCACATATTCATAGCGTAGCGTAGGCAGATAGATTGCAATGGCAACCGCAGCCAACACCAACGCTGGAAGCCAGTTTTTTCGCCAAAAAGGCACCTGCGGCAATGCTTTTTTAACGGGTGCTTGGATGTTCGGAGTTGGTTTCGGTCGAGTTTTTTGCTTTTTTGCCATCGTTTTTTTATTGTAATGCGAAAATAGCCATTAATTTTATCTGGAAAATACCTCTAGGGACTTAAAAAAATGCACATGGTTCGATTCTTTATTTTCCTTATCGGCGCCACTTCTTTGTGTAGCTGCCAAACCTCGCGTCAATTGGTGCAACAATCTATCCAAGCAACGTTTTCGCGTTCGCCGGGCACTTTCGCTTTGGTTTTTAAGGATATATCTGGTAAGAAAAAAGCAATTTTTATCAACGAGAAAGAAAATTTTCATGCCGCCAGCACGATGAAAACGCCGGTTTTATTGGAAGTGTACAAACAAGCCGCTGCTGGGAAGTTTAAGATAACAGATTCATTATTAGTGAAAAATGAATTTAAAAGTATTGTAGATGGGAGCCCTTTTCGTTTGGAGGTGTCGGATGATTCTGAGCCAAAATTGTATCAAAAACTTGGTCAGAAAGTCAGCATTTATGATTTGTGTTATGATATGATTATTTACAGCAGTAATCTGGCGACGAATATTATTATAGAATTGGTGGATGCTAAAAATGTAACCCAAACCATGCGCGACCTCGGCGCGATGGACATTCAGGTGCGGCGCGGTGTAGAGGATAGTAAAGCATTTGAAAAAGGATTGAATAACACAACAACTGCGTATGATTTAATGCTGCTTTTTGAAAAAATGGGTAAAAAAGAATTGGTCAGCCCGGAAGCTTCTGAGGCGATGATTGGCATACTACTCGACCAAAAATTCAATGAAATGATTCCAGCGCAACTACCTCAAAATGTGAAAGTTGCACACAAAACTGGTTGGATTACACGCGTGCGGCACGATTCGGGCATTGTACTGCTACCCGACGGTCGGCAATATGTGTTGATTTTATTATCAAAAAATTGGGAATCGGATGAACTGGCGACGGAGGTAATGGCAAAGGTGTCGCGGCAAGTGTATGATTATTACACAAAATTTGATAAAAGTAAATGAATTGGGGTTGGTTATCTGCTACTGGTTAACTGGTAACCTTTAACAAATAACTGGTACCTGAAAGTAAAAAGCCCCTGAGGTGACTCCCAGGAGCTCTTTGCTTCATACAAATACCATTCATCTAAGCTAATTCTCATAAACTTATATGGATACCCCAAACCTCATGTGCTTCTTTTGCCAGGCGCTCGCGGTGGTCAGGATGCGCAATGTTGATAAGGGCTTTGGCACGATCCCGAATGCTCTTGCCAAACAAATAGGCTACCCCGTACTCTGTGATGATGTAGTGTGCATGCGCACGAGTTGTGACGACCCCGGCACCTTGATTCAACAGCGTGGTGATGCGGCTTACGCCTTTATTCGTAGTAGAAGGCAAGGCAATGATGGGTTTGCCACCTTCAGAAAGTGCAGAGCCACGGATAAAGTCCATTTGACCACCAACGCCGGAGTAAATTTTAGTACCAATTGAATCGGCGCACACCTGCCCGCTGATGTCCACTTCAATGGCACTGTTGATAGCAGTCACTTTTGGATTTTGACGAATAATCGCAGTGTCGTTGACGTATTGCACATCAAGTACCCGTACAATCGGATTGCTATCTACAAAATCATATAAGGCATTAGAACCCATGATAAAACTGGTAACCAGGTAATTGCGATGGCGCACTTTATGCTGATTGGTAATCACCCCACTTTCTATCAACGGGAGAATACCATCGGAGAACATTTCTGTGTGAATACCCAATTCTTTATGATTGCGCATTGCTGCCAGCGCTGCATTTGGAATAGCACCAATGCCCATTTGAAGCGTAGCGCCGTCTTCAACCAATTCGGCAATGTACTGCCCGATTTTTGTTTCTACAGGGTCTGGATCAGGAATGATGAGCTCTGGCAATTGATAATTTACATCTATTACTTTATGAAATTTGCTGATATGAATGTTGCCATCCCCATTGGTGCGCGGCATATGCGGATTGATCTCAGCAATGACGTACTTTGCGGTTTGGGCAGCTGCCAACGCCGTGTCCACGGAAACTCCCAAAGTACAATACCCATGCTTATCAGGTGGTGAAACTTGCAAAATGGCTACATCCAATTGTACAATGCCCCAACGAAACAAACGTGGAATATCACTTAAAAAAATAGGCACAAAATCAGCGCGTCCTTCCTGCACTGCCTTGCGCATATTGGCACCTGTAAACAGGCTGTTAACGTGAAAAGTTTGCTCTACCTCTGGGTCAGCATATGGCGCCTTGCCCTCTGTGTGCAATTGGTAAATTTCAATACCATTCAGTTCGTCTGCGCGGTTAGCCAATGCGTGAACCAACACTTGCGGAGAAGCAGCAGCAGTGTGGACAAATACTTTATCACCAGATTTTACAATCGATACGGCTTCTTCGGCGGTGACGGGCGAATAACTCTGTTGATTCATTATTTTCATGGTTTTTTCCATTTGAATACCCAAAAGTAGTGGAAAGCAGGGCTGTGTTGAAAAGATAAAACTCAGCGCTAACTATGACAAAAGTTAGTGTAAAAAATACATTTTCTATTGTTTGAACATTGGCTTTTGTTAACAGGGCAACCTATAATTAGCCAAACTTTTGTGAATGACCGACCCGATGAAAAAATTAAAATAGCGTGACAATTCTCTCAACGCATATGCAGTTTTTTACAAATTCAAAGGCTTAATAATCACATCCACGCGGCGATTGCGCAATTTTCCATTCCAAGTTTCATTGCTATACACCGGCGCTTGTTCGCCAAAATCGGCAATGGTTATAATATCCGAAGGAATGCCTTTTTGCAATAATTTATTAAAAGCTGCTTCGCTGCGCATTTGCGAAAGCCATTGATTGTACTGCAAACTGCCGATGTTATCGGTATGACTGTGAATGCTAATTTCGTGCGACTCAATATTTTCAATAGCATCAATGAATTTATACAATTCGCCTACTTGCTCCTCATCAATATAATAGCTGCCGCCGCCAAAATAAATGCTAAAAATCCGAAAAGCGGGCTGCTCCTGCTCTTGCGCCAATGCTGCGGTAAAGCGAATGCTGCATATTAAGAAGACGAGTAGATATAATGGCTTCATATTCGAATGATGGTTGGGAAATGGAATACTGACTTTCGACCTAGAAAGAGAATTAAATTTAACTGTGTAAAGTTTTGATTTTGTGTAAATTTAACAAAAAAATGATGGATCCCAATTTTATTTGGAAACCTTTTCAAAGGTAAGCCAAGTCACAAAAATTTTTCTAAAACTTTGGTGAGCTAAAAAATACGGCTAAAAATACCAGCGACATTTTAGTAGGCAAGGTTATATTTTCATCCAGTTCGTCTTCAACGATCCAATCGCTAGGGTTGCCTTCCCAAGCCGTCAGCACATTGAATATACCCAGGCGGCTGTTCGATATTTCCCACTCGTCGAAAGTATTGCCATAGCGACTTTTCCAGTCAAAATTTTTAGTACCAACAATGCGCCACTCCCGGAAATTCCCATTCAATACCGTCCGCATGGTCACCACTTCGTTGCTGCCGCGCACTTCCCATTCATTTGGATTATCCTTCCACTTCATTCGAATGGTACCTGTTTCATCGCCCAAGCGGTATTCCCATTCCGTCCAGTCGTTGGTTGCCAACCAGCGCAGTCGCAATTCGCCTTCCAATTCCTGATTATCGGTATAAATCGTCCACTCGCCAAAAGAATCACTCCATTTAGAGCTAATACCGGTAAGTATCTGTGCCTGCACGCTCGCAGCCAGGAGCAACGCGCTACTGAGAAGAAGTCCTTTCATGGTTTTGGGTTATGTATTTGAATGCAATGTCATCTTAGGTTTTACACAGGTAAAACGTTTGAATGGGTATTTTGATATGTAAATAACGATTAAAAAGGCAGGTCGTCGTCCGCAGCGGGTTCATCGGCAGCCGATGGGAAAGAACCGGCATCTACGGTGGTAGCCGCAGGCGCACTGGTATCACTGCTCACCTTTTCTACGCGCCAGGCGTTCAAATTGGTGAAATATTTCCCTTGCCACTCACGTCCACGCAGGTCAAAGTGTACTTTTATCATTTCACCCTCGCTCATACTGTCAATCAAAGTGCAACGATCTTGCACCAATTGAAACTTCACGAACTGCGGGTAGTTGCCATCCGGTACTTCCAATACAAATTCTCTTGCCTGAAAAGAGCTGGTTTTATTTTCAATGTCAAACTTCTTGTGCAGTTTGCCTTCCACTTCGAAACTCATGTCGGTTTTAATTTTTCCTCAAAAATACGCAAAAGGAACAGGAAAAACGAGGAATTATTGCGTCAATTTGTAAATATCCGTCGGAGTACAGCACAATACCGCCCGATCACCCCGCATGGCAATGGGCGCTTTGATGATGGAAGGATTGTATTTTAAAACGTTGATCCAGTCTTCGTCGTCAAATTCACGTCCTCTGATGTGCTGCTGGTAGTATGGGTGCGCCTTATTCATCAACTCTTTTGGGTGCACATTCAATGCTTGTAGAATCTGGTGCCAACTGGTGCCAGTAGAGGGCGATTTTTCAAAAGCATACGTTTTCAGATGCGGTACCACGCTTTGTGCGTAAGCAATGGTTTTGCGATCGGAATTAGAATCCGGATTGTAATAAATCTGGATTTCTCTGGCGTGGGTTTTCATCATTAGGCGAATTTGGTTAGAAATAAAACAATATACTACATTTTTACTAAAATGTCAATAATTATTTTAATTCTAATCAATATTTAAATATAAAAAATTGCCTAGAATCCTAATCGCCACTTTTTGTAATAATGCTTTTTAAGTCCATACTTGGTTTTTAAAAACTGTTAAATAACACCCCAAAATTGAGGCTCAACTTACGTTTACAATGCTTTCAAAATTCATAAACATAAGATTACTTATCACAAAATCCCGTAAAGGCTTCGTGCATTTGCCGAAAGCATTTTCAAGCGCTTTTGCTTCAAGCCACGGGCAAGGTCACGTTTTCCAAAAGCTTGTAAATATCGGCAGGTGAAGTGCAAAAGATTGCCCGGTCACCTTTGATGGCAATCGCGCCCTTCAACAAATCAGGATGATGCTGAATGATTTTGATCCAATCTTCTAGCATAAAATCATGGCCTTTCAACTGATTTTCAAAATAAGCATCCGTTTCATCCAAGAGTTCAACAGGCGATAAATTCAACATCTGCAAAATTTGTTCCCAACTGCTTAGATTAATCGGCGCTTTTGAAAACTCGAAGCTTTGCACATGAGGCGAGATAGATTCTGCTAAAGCGATGGCTTTTCGCTGATTGAGCGAATTTGGATTATAATAAATCCGAATCTGGCGTTCGTTCGTGGTAATCATATACTTCATTTTTTTGATTGATTCAATTTAAGTAATTGAATATCAAAAACGAATGACAAATGTCAGCGGCTCAAGTGATGTTACACCAGCCGCTAAGCCTGCACGTACACCACAAATTTTTCTTGAAAATATGCCTCTTCAAAAAAATCGGAGATGAGGTAATCTTCCACGTAGGAATCCCTGGGCAAGGTTTTCACTTCTTCGCGAAACGTGCTGCCCTTAAGCGCCAGCAAGCCATTGGGCAACACGTGTTGTTCTTTATTTTTGAAAAGCCGGGCACTCCAGGCATACAATTTGTCCAGCGTCGTCACCGCGCGCGTCACTGCAAAATCGAATTGTTGTTTTTTGAAATCCTCTACCCGCTGATGCAGCGCCGTCACATTTTTCAAACCAATCGCCTCCGACACTCCCTGCACGACTTTTATTTTTTTACCAATGCTGTCCACTAGGGTAAACTGCGTTTCGGGAAATAAAATCGCTAAAGGAATACCCGGAAAACCGCCGCCCGTACCGATGTCGAGCACCGCCGCACCGGGCTTTAATTGGATTACTTTTGCAATAGCTAAAGAATGCAGCACATGATGCAGGTACAAATTGTCAATATCTTTGCGCGAAATGACGTTGATCTTGGCGTTCCAGTCGCGGTAAAGCGGGTCAAGCTGCTCGAATTGAGCCTTTTGTGTATCTGAAAGATTTTGAAAGTATTTTTGAAGGAGATCCATGAAAAGGTTTGAATTTTTGATAAATCATTCAGGTGCCAGCAGTGGCTTCAATGCTTCCAAACGTATAATATTTACCTCTGGAAATGGAATTTCTAATAAAATATTGAAATGTTTATCATGTGTAACGAGGTAATCCGCCTGCCCAGCTACGGCACAATCCACAAATTTATTATCATCCGGGTCTGCCGTAATTAAATTCCAGTTAAAATAAATGGTCAGTAACTCAATGTTGGAAAGTTCTAATAAAAAATCCAATCGCTGTTCGGATAAAGAAACACCATATTTTTGAATACATTTCTCATAGTATTCCTCTAATATTTCATTGGTAAGTAATAAGGTATATTTTTGCTGCAATAGCGCCCCAAATAGCCACCAGTACTTGTGATGGGGTAAAATAGATACCAAAAAAACATTGGTATCTAAAACCAGGCGCAGCTTACTGTTCATCTTCTTCCAGCCAATTGTCTAAATCTGTGTCGCTAATGCCTTGTTCTGCAGCAGCTTGAGCAACTTTTTCGGTGAAACGGTAAGCAAAAAATCGGGCGAGCATATCTTTTACTTCCAGCAATTCTTCTTCGGTTGGATTAAAAGAAAATACTTTGAGTAATTCTAGTTGTAGTGGACTCAACTTTGATTCTATTTGATTATTTACTGCCATAGCGAGTTATTTATCATACAAATATAACTTTAAAACGCTTAAATTAAAAAAGCGTTCCAAACCGCGTCTTCCGTCGGCACCGGCGCCACAATCTCCTCCATTTCATTGGAAACAGGATGCAAAAATCGCAATTTCCAAGCGTGCAAGTGAATGGAATGATCGGGATTGCTTCTTTTAAAACCATATTTGGTATCGCCTTTCACCGGACAGCCGATGGCGCTGAGCTGCGCCCGAATCTGGTGATGCCGCCCCGTAATAAGCTGAATTTCAAGCAGATGATAATTGTCGCTGCTGCCGAGCAATTTGTAATGTAATTCTGCTCGTTTAGAATTGGGTGCTTCATCCGTCGTGGCAATCGAGCGATTGTCTTTCGCATTTTTTCGCAAATAATGCACCAAAGTGCCTTCAGCATCTGGCGGCGCATCTTTGACAACAGCCAGGTAAGTTTTTTGTACTTGCCGGTTTTTGAATTGCTCATTGAGGGAGACCAGTGCGCCGTGGGTTTTAGCGAAAAGCACCACGCCCGTCGCGGGTCGGTCGAGGCGATGAATCACGTCTAATTTTGACTTTGCATAAATTTCCGCAAGGTTCAACAAAGATTTGTCGCCGGTTTTATCTTCCTGCACCGGCACATTCGCCGGTTTGTTGAAAGCGATGAGTTGGTTGTTTTTGTACAAAACCAGATCGCCAATTTTAAATTCTGTCATACTTTAGACTACTTACTGCTTCTGCGAACTGCCTACTTACTTAACATCCTCATAATCAATATAGTCATCTTCTTTTTTCTTGTCGCGATTGATATTGATTTGAATATTAATTGGACCTTTCTTGTCTCTTACTTGTTTTTGTTCCGAACCTGCTTCTAATTGTCTATTGGCTATCGCAAAATACCGGTATACCCCGTAAATGACGAGCCCTAACAACAATAACTTTATCATACTACTTGGTTTTTTACAAATGTACCGCTATTTGAGGGCTTTCGCAACAATTAAAAAATGTGAAATGAGAAACCGTGCTACTTTTCAAATTTCTCATTTCACATATCCCATTTGTTACTCTTCTGCCACTACATTCGGCACATTCAGCACATTGCCAAAGAAAACGGCATTCAAAAACAAACGCGAAGTACCATGCCAGTAGCCCCGGAAATTTGGATTATCCGCAAATAAAACTACGCGTCCGCCACCGGAATTGCTTACCAAAACAGCAGCAGAATTCGCCAGTTTTTGCGCATTATCCTTTGATACAAAGCCACTTACCACTGGATTTGCAGGATATTTTGCAACTGTCGCGTAGGGATTTGAGCTAGGTTTGAAAATCAAACGGCTATTTCTAAAAGTATAAAGATTCCGATCTTCTAATCCAAAACCAATCGGGTTGGTAATGTCCAAATCCGCCCGAAGAATCGCCCCGCCGATATTGCTTGTGCCATTTATTTCTGAGGCATTCACAAAATCAAAACGCTTGGTGTTGGTAGAATCTACTTTGGTTGGTACAATCAATTTTTCACTTACAAGTCCTTGATTGATCGCCCATTGCGCAGCAGTTTTATACGTAATGAGTGTGCCGCCCCCGCCGACCCAGCTTTTCAAACGATCCATTATATTTTTATCAAAATCATAATTGCCGCTAACCATGATAATGGTGTTGTAACGATTGAAATCGGCGCGACGCAGGGAACTGACATCAATTTTGGTGACCGGCATTTGCAGGTGATTATTTAGAACAAACCAGGTTTCACCGGCTTCGTTCGCCTGCACACCTTCGCCGATGATAAGGGCAACTTCCGGTTTTTTGACCGTGCGAATATTGGCGCTGCCCAAATCAATGCCCGCCACGCTGAAACCCGTGGAAACACTGGTGATGGCAATGTTGGTCACTTTGCCGATTTGATCCACCAATCGATACAACGAATCCGCCGAAATGGATTGCAAACCAACCGGAATCACAATGCTACCGTAGCTGAAGTCTTTTTTGTTAGTACCCATTTTTACGCTGAACGGCTTGAACGCCGCACGCGTGAGCACGCCCGCAGATTGCAGGTCGTACAAGGCTTTGGATGCATTGTAATCATTCCAACTAAAAATGTAAGCGTAGTCGGCTTTGCCATTGTCCACGCCGCCCTTGAGCGCGGGCACCTGCGTGACGCGATTGCCTTTGCCGAATTTCGCATCTTTGATCGCTGCAAACGGGATGCCGTAGCCTTGCGCCATCGAGTAGCCAGTAATGTCGTAAAAAACGCTGTCCACAAAGGAATTTAATGGTTCAAACAACGAGTGAACGATATAATATTGCTTTTGCCCGCTGGGAATGATATAAGCGCTGCCTTTTTCAAAATTTTTGCCTTCCAGCGTCACATTTTGCGACAATTCATACACTTCCACTTTGTGGCGCAGCGCGAGGTCTAAAAATTTATTGGTGAGATTTTTGTCTTTAGAATTGCCAAAAACAAAGGCTTTATTCGGATTTTTAGCAGCGTCATTCATTGCCGTTTTGAAAAATTCGCGTTGCCCTTTCAGCCAAAATTCCCGTTCTTCCACAGCGCCGCGCACCGTAGCCAATCCAGTTGCAGTGTGATTTCGAATGGTAACGGCAAAAGTTTTCAACCCATCTCCACTCTCCTGCACCAACCCGCGCGAACTGCCAATTTCAAAGGTCACACCCACTGCTCCATGAAAATCGGGATACGTAGCGCCGTAAATCGGCGAAAAATTATCATATTGTTCTTTTGTAAAATATAAAACACCCAGTTCATCCAGTGCTTTTGCGTGGAATTGAGCGAGTTTCACATTCCAAACCTCATACACCCAGCGCGGCAAAACCGGACTTTCGGAACCCAGCGGCGGCGTTGGCTCAAAATAATAGGTGCCATTCGTACCCATTTCATGAAAATCGGTCATAATGTTGGGATACCACTGGTGAAAAAAATCCACCCGCGCTTTGCTTTCGGGGTGTACCACTGCCAGCCAGTCGCGGTTGAGGTCAAACCAGTAGTGATTCGTGCGCCCGGCGGGCCACACCTCGTTGTGTTCCCGATCCACAGGGTCTGCCACAGGCGGAAAAGATTTGTATTGATTGTGAAAATTAGCGGCGCGATCACGTCCGTCCGGGTTGAAGCATGGATCGATGGTGACGACCGATTCTTCCAGCCAGCGCTGGGTTTCCTCGCTTTGAGAAGCCGTGAGGTAGTACGCTACCATCAGCGCAGATTCGGTACTCGACGTTTCGTTGCCGTGTACGCCGTAGCCCAAGTGTACGATCACCGGCATCGATTTATAATCAGGTTCCGGCAAAGCTGGATCCACCAATTTCAAATGTTCCTGGCGGATTTGCTCCAACTTAGCATGATTCGCAGGGGAAGTAATCGTCAAAATAACTTGCAATCGTTCTTCATAGGTTTTTCCGATCACCTGAAAACTGACCTTATCCGAAAGTCGATCCAACTCTTTGAAATAAGCTGCCACCTGATCTTGCCTTGTAAAATGCGTACCAATCGGATAGCCTAAAAACTGCTCCGACGTGGGAATATTCGGGTCAAAATTGCCCTGGTGCTTCGGGAAAAAATAGGTGTTTTGAGCGGTGGCAAACAACGTTGCCCACAGCAGGGTGAGCCCAAGGAAGTAGTATTTTTTCATAGTCAAAAAAGATCGTTTATTTGAATAAAGGTTTAGATGAATGTATGATTCAAATTTCACATTTCAAATCTCATATTTCAAATTTGGTATTAGACTGCTAAGAACGAATATTTTATCCAATAAAAAGGATTAACATTAATAAGCAAGTCGGAACGATTGAATTTAAAGGCTGATGAGTGAGGGAAGCGATCAAAAATTTGCATCTTTGGTAAAAATAGAAATCATGCCGCTCAAACCCATTGCCTGGCGCCTCATTTTGCTGCTGGCTGCCGCCAAACTACTGTTCCATCTTTTTACCAATGTTAATTATGGCTTTCACCGCGACGAAATGTTGTACCTGGCGCTGGGGCGACATTTGGATGTTGGCTACTGGTCGAATCCACCGCTCATAGGCTGGCTTTCCGCCTTTATTCAAGCGGTGCTCGGCGATTCTATGTTTGCGGTCAGACTGTTGCCATCGCTGTTTAGTACCGGCATTTTGGTGCTCACGTGCCTCATGGCGCGTGAAATGGGCGGTGGCAAGTACGCACAGTTGTTGGCGGGACTCAGCGTTTTGATGACCATTAGTTTTACCCGGAGCGGCTGGTTGTTTCAACCCGTTGGAGTGGACATGTTTTTCTGGACCATGTTTTGTTATTTGGTCTTGCGCTATTTGAATACCACAAATCCATGGTATTTGCTTGGCTTTGGTGTTGCTTTCGGGTTTGGATTTTTGAACAAATACCTGGTATTGTTCTTTTTGATTGCCTTGGTAATCGGATTATTGCTCACGCCGCATCGACGCGTGCTGTGGTCGAAATATACATTTGGTGCCGTGCTACTGGCAGCTGTTATTATTCTGCCGAATTTTATTTGGCAATACCAACATGGTTTTCCAGTCGTCACGCACATGCGCGAATTGTCGGAAAGTCAATTGGTAAATGTCCAATATGTTGATTTTTTACTCGATCAAATTCTGGCGAATCTACCGGTTACAATCGTATGGCTTGGAGGCTTGATTTATTTACTTTTATATAAAGAAAGTAAACCTTACAGGCTGCTTGCTTTTGTTTTTATTATAACAATCATGCTGTTTTTATTATTAAAAGGCAAAAGTTATTACACCTTGGGTTTGTATCCTGTAATGATTGCAGCAGGTGGCGCTTATTTTGAAAAAATATTATCATCCATGTGGCTCAAAGTGGCCTTGCCTATTTTAATTGCCTTGCTGTTTTTTCCGCTACTGCCGATGGGCGTTCCTTACTTATCCATTCCAAAAATGGTGGCGTATTGTGAAAATCTCCGCGAAAATTGGGGCGTTGACGGCGCTACGCGCTGGGAAGATGGCAAAATTTATCCCTTGCCGCAAGATTATGCCGACATGCTGGGCTGGGAAGAATTGGCGCAGCATGTTGCAACTGCTTATGCGCGGGTGCCCGATAAAAATCGCTGCCTGATTTATTGTGAAAATTATGGACAAGCCGGTGCCGTGGAATTGTTTGCTAAAAATTTGCCGCCGGTGAACAGTTTTAGCGATAGCTATCGTCTTTGGATACAAGAAGATACAGATACAAATGTTTTGATTTATGTAAATAATGAACTGGGCGAAGAGGTGCAAGCACTTTTTGCGGATATTCAAATCATTGGAAAAATAGAGGATTCATATGCGCGTGAATTTGGGACAACGGTTTATTTGTGCCAACAGCCGCGTCAGCCTTTTGGCGATTTGTGGAAAAGAAGAGTGCAGGAAGTGCTTGATAGATAAAAATCGATTTAATCCAAATTTTATTTTGTTGTGAAAAAAGTGTCTTTTTATAAAATCCTGCGTCAAAAGGGAAAAGCAAGTCTCGACATATGGAAAATTATTCCAATCAAAATTTAACCATTAAAGCCTGGGCAGAGGAAGATCGCCCGCGCGAAAAATTATTGACCAGAGGCAAACAAAGTCTCTCTGACGCTGAATTGTTAGCCATTCTGCTCGGCTCCGGCTCCCGCGATGAGACGGCGGTGGGGCTGGCACAGCGTATTTTAAAATCAGTGGACAACGATTTGAACGACTTAGGCAAACGCTCAATCAGCGAATTGATGAAATTCAAAGGCATGGGCGAAGCCAAGTCAATCTCGGTCGTAGCAGCAATGGAGCTAGGGCGTCGGCGACAACTCACCGACATACGGGAGCGCCCGCAAATACGCAGCAGCCGCGACGCGTATCAGGCAATTGCTGCGCAACTGATGGATTTGCCGCATGAGGAATTCTGGATATTGCTGCTGAATAGAGCCAATAAAATCATGGGTCGCGAGCAGATCAGCCTGGGCGGGGTAGCCGGCACAGTGGTGGACGCCAAAATTGTTTTCCGAAAAGCCATTGAGGGCATGGCGTCGAGTATCATTTTAGTACATAATCATCCTTCCGGAAATTTGCAACCCAGCCAACAGGATATTGATTTAACAAAAAAGCTCAAAAAAGCCGGAGAAACGCTGGATATTACTGTTTTTGACCATTTAATCATCACTGATTCCAGTTATTTTAGCTTCGCCGATGAAAATTTAATCTGATACAAGCCATTGACTACTGACTATTGACTATCGACTATCCGACTATCCCACTTTCAACCATTCAACCATTTCCAACTCCTGCTTGTCTAAAAAGGAAGCACATTTGTGCGAAACTTGGTTAAATTTGCGTTTTGCAACCACCGAAATTTTAGATGCAGCAACAATGGAGAAAATGAAAATAGGGATCAGTATAGGCGACATCAATGGAATTGGTTTGGAAGTCATCCTGAAAACCCTCTCAAATCCTGGTATTTTGAATTTTTGTACGCCCGTCATATATGGATCGTCAAAAGTTGTTTCTTACCACAAAAATATTGTAGGTATTGATTTTCAATTTCAAGGCATCCGCAGTGCGCAACAAATAGCCCTTGATAAAATTAATATTGTCAATTGTTGGCAGGATAATGTTAATATTACATTGGGCAAACCTTCGGACATTGGCGGGAAATATGCTTACACCGCGCTACAAATGGCGGTAAAAGAACTCCAGCACGGCTTGATTGATGCGCTTGTAACGGCGCCAATCAACAAACACGCCATGCAACTGGCAGATTTTCCTTTTCCCGGGCATACCGAATACCTCACTCAAGAATTGGGCAATGGGAATGAAAGTCTGATGCTGATGGTAAGTGATAATCTTCGCATCGGCTTGGTCACCAATCACCTACCCTTGTCTCGGGTAGCAAGCACCATTACCAAATCATTGATTACCAAAAAGTTGCAAATTTTACACCAGGCACTGCGTGTTGATTTTGGCATTGCGCAGCCGGTGATTGCCATTCTGGGATTGAATCCGCATGCCGGTGATGAAGGGGTTTTGGGCGAGGAAGAAGCAATGCTGATCCAGCCTGTTATTCAGGAAGCAAAAGAGCACGGCGTAATGGTGATGGGACCATTCCCTGCCGATGGATTTTTTGGTTCCGGGCAGTACAAAAAATTTGATGCCATTCTGGCAATGTATCACGACCAGGGGCTGATTCCCTTTAAAACATTGTCTTTTGGTAGCGGAGTGAATTTTACGGCGGGTTTGGAATATGTACGCACCTCGCCCGATCATGGCACCGCGTTTGACATTGCCGGCAAAAATGAAGCCGATCCTTCCTCCTTCCGGGAAGCACTTTTTTTGGCGATTGAAATTGCAAAGAACCGATATGAGTATGCAAAGGATCATGCCAATCCGCTTGTAAGAAAAGAAAAACTTCGGGAAGAAGAAGGCGACGAAGCAGTGGTGGAAGAGGAAGGGGAAGAATTGTAATGCAAACCTTGTCTAACAATTATACGTTACTGGTTAAATGTTATTTTGTTATTTGGCGTCTCTCTTCATTTTGATGCTTCGAATAACCATTAACAAATAAAAATTTACAATATTTTGAGCAAGTCAATCAAAGTGATGCTGATTATCTTTCTGGTCTTACTAGTAGATCAGATGGTAAAGATTTGGGTGAAAACTCAGATGACTTACGGCGAGGAATTTCAGATTTTTGGGCTGGATTGGGCACGGATTCACTTTGTTGAAAATCCGGGCATGGCGTTTGGCATTGAATTTGGCGGCGGCTACGGCAAACTCGCGCTCAGCTTGTTTCGCATCATCGCGGTCGTTTTTCTCATTTATTACATTAGCCAACTGATTAAAGCACAGGCACCTACGGGCTTACTCGTGAGTTTTGCACTGATTCTGGCAGGTGCTTTTGGCAATATCATTGACAGTGCTTTTTACGGATTGATTTTTTCCGAATCCACGTATCACGGCGCTCCGGCAATACTCTTCCCTCCCGAAGGCGGCTATGCGGGCTTCCTGCATGGGCGCGTGGTGGACATGTTTTATTTCCCGATTTACGAGGGCACGCTTCCGAATTGGTTTCCGCTCTGGGGCGGCGACGATGTGTTGTTTTTTCGACCGGTTTTTAATGTGGCGGACTCTGCCATTACCTGCGGAGTGTTGAGTATTTTAATCTTTCAGCGCAGCTTTTTTAATACGAAAAAAGAGGATGAAACGAATTTACAACCGGCGCTCGAAACAACCAACCCGTCCAGCGGCTCAGAATTTCCTTCGGAAATCATTGAACCACAGCCAGATACAAATATTGACAAAGAAAATTAAATCTAAAAATAATTATTGGTTAACCGTTATCAGAGAATATGGAAACACCCAATAACTGTTAACCAATAACAATTTTTACTTCTTCATTACAATATTCACTTCCAAATTCAACTCTTTCAACTGCTCTCCCGCAATTTCCGACGGCGCGTCAATCATCATATCGCGTCCCTGATTGTTTTTTGGGAAGGCAATAAAGTCCCGAATCGAAGTCTGTCCCGACATCACCGCACACAAACGGTCAAAACCAAACGCAATGCCCCCGTGCGGCGGTGCGCCGTATTCAAATGCACCAAGCAAGAAACCAAACTGATTTTCAGCCTGTTGTGGTGTAAATCCTAACAAACGGAAATTTTTCATCTGCAAATCCCGGTCGTGAATACGAATCGAACCACCGCCAATTTCCACGCCATTCAACACCAAATCGTACGCATCTGCGCGCAAACCCTTGAGTGTTTCGTGGTCGTCGCTTTGCATTTTTTCAATGTCCTCCGGCTTCGGGGAGGTAAAAGGGTGGTGCATCGCATAAAAACGCTGCGTATCCTCATCCCATTCTAACAGCGGGAAATCCACGACCCACAAGGGTTTGAACACTTTCGGATCGCGCAAGCCCAGGCGCGTACCCATTTCCAGGCGCAATTCGTTGAGCTGCTTCCGCGTTTTTTCTTCCTCACCAGCCAAAATCAAGAATAAATCACCCTGCTTCGCCCCGGCACGTTCCAGCCAAGCTTTCAAATCCTCCTGCGAATAAAATTTATCCACCGAAGACTTCACGCCTTCCGCATCCCAACGCACATATACCAAGCCCTTCGCCCCTATTTGCGGACGCTTCACAAAATCCGTCAATTCATCCATTTGCTTCCGCGAATAACCCGCCGCACCTTCCGCCACGATGCCAATGACTACTTCCGCATTGTCAAAAACCGGGAAGCCCTTACCTTTGACGAGGTCTTGGCTCCCCTCTCCTCCGGGAGAGGGGTCGGGGGTGAGGCTCACAAACTCCATTCCAAACCGCAAATCCGGCTTATCCGAGCCAAATCTTTGCATCGCCTCATCGTAGCTCATGCGCGGAAAATCAGCGAGTTCAATATTTAAAATTTCTTTAAATAAATGCTTCGTCAACCCTTCAAACGTATTCAACACATTTTCCCGCGTCACAAACGCCATTTCACAGTCGATCTGCGTAAATTCCGGCTGCCGGTCAGCCCGCAAATCCTCGTCGCGGAAGCATTTTACAATCTGAAAATACTTATCCAAACCCGCCACCATCAAAATCTGCTTGAACGTCTGCGGCGACTGCGGCAAAGCATAAAACTGCCCCGGATTCATCCGACTCGGCACCACAAAATCTCGCGCTCCTTCCGGCGTACTTTTTATCAAAAATGGCGTTTCAATTTCGGCAAAACCCTCACCCGCCAAATATTTGCGCACTTCAATGCCCATTTTGCTGCGGAACAAAATATTATTTTGCACTGGCGCCCGCCGCAAATCCAGATAGCGATATTTCATCCGCAGGTCATCCCCGCCATCGGTATCATCTTCAATCGTAAACGGCGGCACCTTCGACGCATTCAGCACCCGCATACTTTTTACCGTTATTTCAACATCGCCCGTCGCCCGGTTCGGATTTTTATTCGTCCGCTCGCGCACCAAACCCGTCGCCGTCACTACAAACTCACGCCCCAACTCCCGCGCCTGCGCACTCAGCGCCGCATCATCCTCCACGTCAAACACCAACTGCGTAATGCCATAACGGTCGCGCAAATCCACAAACGTCAGCGCGCCAAAATCCCGGCTGGCTTGCACCCAACCACTCAATGTCACTTCTTGCCCAACATGGCTCATGCGGAGTTCCCCGCAGGTGTGCGTACGATACATTTTTTTAATATTTAAATATTTGAATATTTAACGTTTACAATTTTCCAACCTCCGACTTCTGACCTCTACCCTCCGACTTCCCCAAAAACCGCACAAAAATAGCTTTTACATTTTACCATAAAAATCAAATCCATCAAAAAAATCACAATCATCATCGTTCAGACCATTTGGGCGCGTGCCGCCAGCCATTAGCAGAGTGGGTGGGGTTCCCCCTTAGGGGGTTAGAAGGCTGTCGGCACCGGGCTATCCGCTCTTACCGCCATCCCTTTCCTCCCCTTGGGGGTCGGGGGCTGTCGGTACCGCTCCTATCCCTCGCGCTTGCCCGCCATAGCCAAAGTGGCGCTGCTAACGCAGTAAAAAATAAGGCGAAGGCGGGCAAATCCACATTTCCAAATGCAATACCCATTTTTTTCATTTTCAAATTCAAAAAACAACTGCCGAAACACATCCACCCCCATGATTTTTATCATCAAAAGCTGCCTTTTTTCACCCAATCTTTGTAACATGTAAATGTTGTTGTGCAAAAAATTACATCAAAAGAGCCATCAGAAGTTCCCCATTAACAAACAATCAATAACAAATTAAAAAATCACCCCATACCAACAACCTTCTTTAGACAATTTCCAAATAAAAAGCCAAATTTTTGATTGACAGAACGGTGACACACGCCGCGCAAGCAATCTTTAATTTTGCGGATATAAACAAGCAAACAAACATTCCAAAAGCATTCGATCAAACATCATGATACTGCGGAATTTGAAAATACTCACGGTTACACATAAGTCGGCGAAACTCAAGGAAATCGGGGATTTTGTAGTGCGCACCTCCGACAGCACCACCCTCCAAACCCAATTGGAAACGCTCAAAGCGACGTTTGCCTTTGATGAATTATTTTATGTCGCCACTTGCAATCGGGTGCTCTACTTCTTTGTCACCAACGAAAATTTGGATAGCCAATTCACCACTCGCTTTTTTCAATATATCAATCCGAATCTTTCCGAAGCAACTTTACAATCCGTTGTAGCGCTGGAAGGCGAAGCCGCCATCGCACACTTGTTTGAAGTGGCTGCTTCTATTGATTCACTGGTCGTTGGCGAGCGCCAGATTCTAGGTCAGCTCCGCGAAGCCTACGATCAGTGCCACGCCTGGGGTCTCACGGGTGATAACATTCGACTCGCATTCCAACAAGCCGTCGTTGCGGCAAAAGAAATTTACGCCCAAACCCGCATTGGCGACAAGCCGGTGTCAGTCGCTTCGCTGGCGGTGCGCAAGATGATGTCTGCTCATTTACCAAAAGACGCCCGCATTTTATTAATCGGCGCCGGTCAAACAAATGCCTTGGTTACCAAATTTTTAAATAAGCACACTTTTAATAATGTAACGGTTTTCAACCGCAGTGTCCAAAAAGCAGAAGAACTCGCTGCATTGGTAGGAGGCAAAGCTCGCTCGCTTACTGATATTGAAGATTATAAAGAAGGTTTCGATTGCCTCATCGTTTGCACGGGTGCCATTGACCCGATTATCACTACTCAGGTATATGAGCAATTGCTGAACGGCGAAGCCGGCGAAAAAATGGTCATTGACCTTGCCATTCCGCACAATGTGGAAGAAGCGGTGATTCAGAAATTCCCGGTTCGTTACATCGAAATCGAAGGCTTGCGCACGCTTGCCCAGGAAAATATGGCGTTCCGCGAAGATGAAGTGGAAAAAGCCAAAATTTTATTGGCTAAACACATTCAAGATTTCCCTGCTATTTTTAAACAACGTCAACTCACCCGCGCCATGAGCCGCGTACCGGATGAGATCAAAGCCGTGAAAAACAAGGCATTAAACGAAGTTTTCCGCAAAGATGTGGAAAACCTCGACGCGCCCACCCGCGAACTGCTCGAAAAAATGCTCACCTATATGGAGCAAAAATGCATCGCCGTGCCGATGAAAGTGGCAAGAGAAATGGCGGTGTAAGCAGGAATTATGCACATTTTAATCCCTTCTTCAAAAAGAATCTTTTGGCTTTTTGTGCCAAATCCCTTATCTTTATTGACAAAATAAAGAAATTTAATGAGCACTTCCAATATACGCAGCGACGTGCATCGCATGGTTGATGAACTGGATGAACCTTTTTTAAAGGCGGTACATGCCATGCTGCACACTTATACGCAGGAACAAGCGGATCCTATCATCGGCTACGAGTTAGATGGCACGCCTATTCATGCAAGTGTAGCGAAAGCGCAGTTCAAAGCAGAGCTGGAACGCGTCAAACAAGGCGAATTTATTACCATTGAAGACTTGGAAAAAGAAGCCGATCAATGGTGAAGTATAAAGTGGTTGTTTCGCCTCGAGCGCAGACCAGCCTTCGAAAAATTTACGATTATCTTCAGGAAACCGCTTCTAAAGATATTGCAATTAAAGTCAGAAAGGGCATTACAGAAGCGATCAAAAGCCTCTCTTCATTACCCTATTCTCATGAAATGGAACATGATATCAGCGATGAACAAACGGTTTTCCGAAGGATTTTGAAGTGGGATTACCGAATCATCTATTCTATTGAAGAATCGGAAGTCTTTGTTACCGTTGTTGAAATTTTACACAATTCTCAAAACCCAAATCAACGTTTGGAAATATTAAAGTAATCCGCTCATTGGGTTAGTTGCTTTAAAAATGTTGAAACCTGTTTCTGTGAAGTAAAAATCAACACGTTTTTTTGACTTTTTAAACCTTCCAATTTTTTCAAAATGCCCGGACGACGCGTCTTCCGGTAATTCCAAATCCAACTCAAAAATTCCAGGTCAATTTTTTCGGTACAGCCCTCGCCCATATCCGGTCGTGTTTTTCCTCGATATGTCCAGCGTCTTTTCAGCACACGCCACAGACAAAGCCAGGTCGGATAATCCATAAAAATGATCGTATCGGCTGCTTGAAATCGAATGCGCATGGTGTTGCTATAATTCCCATCCATGATCCAGCTTTCCTCTTGCACCAATGCCTCCTGAATGGTTTCCCATTCTTCCAATGGCGTCGGTGTCCAGTTGCTTTTCCAGTACAACGCATCCAAATGATAGACCGGAATTTTTAATATATCGCCCAGCTGCCGCGCCAATGTTGACTTTCCCGACCCGCCGGAGCCGATGATGGAAATTTTTTGCATGATGTAAAGATGACTTTTTATTTTTGTTCCAATGCAATTAACGTCACATCGCTACTTCATCATCCACAAGCCTTACAACATGGTTTCCCAATTTGTCAGTTCCGACAAAGTACGGCTGCTGGGCGAACTGGATTTTGACTTTCCCGAAGGCACGCACGCCATCGGCAGATTGGACAGTCATTCGGAGGGATTATTAATTTTAACAACGAATAAAAAAGTGACGCGCTTATTATTTGAAAGTGATACACCGCATCAAAGAACGTATTTAGTACAGGTAAAAAATGTAATAAGCGAGGAAAAAGTGCAGCAATTGAGAAGCGGCGTGCCGATTATTGTGGAGAATAAAACAACTTATTTCACCAAACCTTGCGACGTTCGCATCGTAGAAAGCCCGAAAGACTGGGCACCCGGCGTCACCGAAATTCCCAGAGAATATCCACATACCTGGTTGGAAATCAATTTAGTAGAAGGCAAATATCATCAGGTTCGCAAAATGGTGACAGCAGTCGGGCATCCTTGCAGAAGATTGATTCGCGTGGCGATTGAAGATTTGACCCTGGGCGACTTACCCGCAGGCGGCATTCGTGAAATCGAAGAACAGATGTTTTTTCATTTACTAAAAATCAAAAATTATAAATAGGACACTGATTTTTAGAATTGTAAAGACCAGTTAGGATTTAAATCCATAAAAATATTATAAACTCCGCTGAAAATTATAAATTAATCTACTTGACTGCTGAAAAAATTAAAAACCTTCGGCTGTAAAAACCGAAGGCTACGTTACACCCATAAAAGAGCACGGCAGCTTCAAGCCGTGGCTCCCCCTTGTGCCATTTATAAGCAATAAATCACTAAACCGATAATCATAGATTAAAATACGAGTGAGGAATGGCGATTGGTTTGATGAGCTGCGCCAGATTTTTGAAAAGCAAAAAGAGAAGCAAATACTCAAAAAAAGAAGGAATAAAGGTGTGAGCCCTTATTCCTCTTTAAAATACCTTATACTAGTTTTTGTATTCCAACTGTAATTAGGAGCGAGCGATAGATTGAATCAATAGCGCTACCTCGTTATTCAGCACCTCTATAAATCCGCCGGTGATGTTAAACACAATCTTTTTTCCTGGCTCTTCTGCTGTCAAAATATTGCCGCTTTCCTCGTCATAGTACTGGTACTCCCCTTTTGATGTAACAATTTCCACCTTGCCACGCTCCAAAGAAGAAACAATCGGTGCATGATTTTTTAATACCTGAAATTGCCCGAGTGTGCCCGGGACTTTAATAGATTTAATCACACCCCGGAAAATTTCTTTCTCCGGAGTCAAAATAGCGATATTCATATCGTCTGTATTCATACAAATTATAAAATACTATCAATCATTGACAATCAACAACTTTTATCCGTAAAAAATACTTAATCAATTACTGTTGACCATCATAAATTGATATTTTAAGCACCCACTTCTGCCAACATTTTTTTACCAGCTGCGATTGCATCGTCAATCGTACCTTTCAAGTTGAACGCCGCTTCTGGATACTCATCCACTTCGCCATCCATAATCATGTTGAAACCGCGAATTGTTTCTTCGATAGGCACCATCACCCCAGGCGTACCGGTAAACTGCTCTGCCACGTGGAATGGCTGCGACAAGAAGCGCTGTACACGACGAGCGCGGTGTACCACCAGTTTGTCATCTTCTGACAACTCTTCCATACCCAAAATGGCAATGATGTCTTGCAATTCGTTGTAACGCTGCAAAATCTGCTTCACGCGCTGAGCGCAATTGTAGTGGGCTTCCCCGATAATCAGCGGATCCAAAATGCGCGAAGTAGAATCCAATGGATCCACCGCAGGATAAATACCTAAAGATGCAATTTTGCGACTCAATACCGTTGTTGCATCCAAGTGAGCGAAAGTAGTAGCCGGAGCCGGGTCAGTCAAGTCATCCGCAGGTACATAAACCGCCTGCACTGAAGTGATCGAACCGCGTTTGGTGGAGGTAATTCGTTCCTGCATCAAGCCCATTTCTGTTGCCAGCGTTGGCTGATACCCTACCGCAGAAGGCATACGACCTAGCAATGCCGATACTTCAGAACCCGCCTGTGTAAAACGGAAAATATTGTCAATAAAGAATAAGATGTCTTTGCCGCCCATAGGGTCATTCATGTCGCCATCGCGGAAATACTCTGCAATGGTCAAACCAGACAGCGCCACGCGTGCACGTGCACCAGGTGGTTCGTTCATCTGACCAAAGATGAAGGTTGCTTTGGAATCTTCCAATCCTTTCAAACTCACTTTCGACAAATCCCAGCCGCCTGCTTCCATCGAGTGCTTAAATTCTTCGCCGTATTGCATGATGCCCGCTTCGATCATCTCCCGCAGCAAGTCATTCCCTTCGCGTGTACGCTCGCCTACCCCTGCAAATACGGACAGACCACCGTATCCCTTGGCAATGTTGTTAATCAATTCCTGAATCAACACGGTTTTACCTACCCCAGCACCACCAAACAGCCCAATTTTACCACCTTTCATGTATGGCTCGATCAGGTCAATAACTTTGATACCGGTATAAAGCACTTCTTTTTCCGTTGACAACTCTTCGTAAGTAGGTGGTTTTCTGTGAATTGGATAAACGCGTTCGCGAGAAACCGGACCAATACCATCAATTGGCTCGCCCACCACATTAAACAAACGACCTTTGATTGCATCGCCCACTGGCATTGCAATGGTTTTTCCCGTATCCATTACTTCCGTGCCGCGCGTCAACCCATCCGTAGAGTCCATCGCAATCGCACGCACACTGTCTTCGCCCAAATGCTGCTGCACTTCGAGTACCAGCGTTTCGCCATGTGCACGCTTGATTTCCAGAGCATTGAAAATTTCAGGAAGTTTAGAGTTTTCTCCCTCAAAGCTCACATCCACTACCGGTCCAATCACCTGCTTGACATATCCAATATTAGCCATGTTGAGTTGTATATTTGAACTAAAATAGGTTCGCTAAAAATCGGTTGCAAAGATAGTGCTTCACGTTGATAATCAAAAGAAAATTAAGTTTTGAGTTTATCAGAACGGTGTCAAATTCTTCCAATTTTAAATAATAATAAATATTAAAATGACAATTTTAATCGCGATTTTAAATAAAAATAAGTTTCCTTTCGGGAATCAAAAAATAAAATTTTTCTTTTTTGGCTAAAATCACAATCAAAAAAACAGGCTGCACCCTATTGATTTTCTGTTTATTTTGCAATAGAAATAAAGGTAATTCATCTGACCCGTTATGAAAAATCTTTGGGAAACCTTGGCTCAAACCGCCCTGCTTGGCACCGAACGCCGTGCACTGCCGCCAGAGGCACTCACCACATTGCAAAATTGGGGGGTGGATACAACAACTGCTGCTCCGACGGTTTTGCTGGAAAGTGCTGCGGTATTGGCTCAAATGCGAAAAGCAGGTACCCTGTTACCAAATTTTATTGGCAAATTGCCAGAAGCTTCTCTCGTTTCAGAAGAAAATTTTTGTAACCGCTCCTCTATTCGATTTTTAGGGCTAATTTTAAATGGACCTTATCGAAAGGCATTGCCAGAGTTTGTGTTTTTAGCTGCAAAAGCAAATAAAATTTTGCCACCGGAACACCTTCCCGGTATTTTTCAGGAAAGCATGCGCAATCGAAAATTGTGGGAGACCATCTTTCCGATTATTGGAAATCATGGAAATTGGTTGTTAGAACAAAATCCAGCATGGAATCGCCTGATAAAACGATTGCAAGAAGAAAAAACAGGCGCTTTTCTGGAGGAAGAAATTTATCCGGTTTTGAAAAATAAGTTTCAAATTTGGGGAGAAGACGACGTGGCGTACCGCAGCCGCCCTGAAGATTTTGCGGAGCTGCGCACTTTCTGGCAATCCCTTGAAACGCGGGTTTACGACAATTTTATTCAAAAATCCCTGCAAATTTTGTTGCTCCGGGAAGAAATGATCAAAGAATTAGCTAGCGCTTAGCAAAACGTCAAATATTCAAATAAAAAATAAAAAGCTTTGAACGAATTAAACATCCTGCGTCCCCACGCCGAAACCACCTACGCTGAAGAACTCGACGCTCTGGCAAAAGCCGACCGCCAGCAGCGCCCGCCCAATTGGAATTTGTCGCCCTGGGCAGTTGTCACATACTTGCTGGGCGGCAAACTGGACAATGATTTTGTCATCGAACCCAAGTATTTCGGCAGCCGTCGGGTGATTGAAATTGCGGTAGCCACCCTCGTGACCGATCGTGCGCTCCTGCTCGTGGGCGTGCCCGGCACCGCGAAAACCTGGGTGTCCGAGCATTTGGCAGCGGCGATTTCCGGCGATTCCACGCTGCTCGTGCAAGGAACGGCGGGCATGGGCGAAGATGCGATTCGCTACGGCTGGAATTATGCGCGTTTGCTGGCAGAGGGTCCAAGTTTCAATGCGCTCGTAGCTAGTCCGGTGATGACAGCGATGCAAAATGGTAAAATTGCTCGGGTCGAAGAATTGACGCGGATTCCCTCCGATGTGCAGGATGCGTTGATTACCATTCTTTCGGAAAAAACACTGCCCGTACCAGAATTGAACACCGAAGTGCAAGCGATTCAAGGTTTTAATCTCATTGCCACCGCCAACGACCGCGACAAAGGCGTAAACGAATTGTCCAGCGCCTTGCGCCGAAGATTTAATACAGTGGTCATGCCCCTCCCGGCAACCTTGGACGAAGAAGTGCAAATTGTAAAAACCCGCATTGAAAAAATCGGCAAAGCATTGGAGCTACCGCCGGGAGCCGCGCCATTGCAAGAGATTCAGCGCCTGGTCACCATTTTCCGCGAGTTGCGCAGTGGTAAAACCGAAGACGGCAAAACCAAACTCAAATCGCCTAGCAGCACGCTCAGCGCCGCCGAAGCGATTTCGGTCATCAACAACGGGCAGGCGTTGGCAACTTATTTTGGCAAAGGCATTGTACAAGCCGAAGACGTCGCCGCCGGATTGACGGGCGCGGTCATCAAAGACCCGGTGCAGGACAAAGTCGTTTTTCAGGAATACCTGGAAACAGTGGTCAAGCAGCGCGATGGTTGGGGGGATTTGTATAAAGCATGTAAAGCTTTGCTTGGGTAATGGTAAATAAAAAACACTAAATGATTAATGTTTTCGGCATACGACATCATGGTCCGGGATCGGCGCAGAGTTTGGTGCAGGCGTTGGAAGCAATGAAACCCGATCATATCCTCATCGAAGGTCCCGCCGATGCCCAGAAAGCCATTGAACACAAGGATTTTAGTCTTTTGCAGCCGCCGGTTGCCATTTTAATGTACAATGCTAAAAATTTAGCGCAAGCTGCTTATTTCCCTTTTGCCGAATTTTCTCCCGAATGGCAGGTAATTCAATATGGTTTAAAAAATAATATTCCAATCACCTTGATGGATTTGCCGATGGAACGCACTTTTGCGCTGCGCGACCAGCAAAATAAAAATCCTCAATCAACTTTAAACCTCGAACCTAACTCAACCCATTCCCCTATTCCCCCATCCCCCCATGACCCCATCGCCTACATCGCCCAACTCGCGGGCTACTCCGACAGCGAGCGCTGGTGGGAAGTCACTTTTGAACAAGCCGCCAATGAAACCAGCGTTTTTGCGATTGTTTTGGAAATGATGACTGCCCTGCGCAACGAATTGCAACGCCCGGAAACCGACGAAACCCTGCTGCGCGAAGCCCACATGCGCAACGCCATTCGCAAAGCGGCGACTCAGTTTCAAAAAATTGCCGTGGTGTGTGGCGCCTGGCACGCGCCGGTGTTACAGCGTTGGGAAGATTTTAAAAAGAAGGACGATGATAAAATTCTGAAATCATTGCCAAATAAAATTTCGACTGAAGCGACCTGGATTCCCTGGAGTTACGAGCGGTTAGCATTTCAAAGCGGTTATTCGGCAGGGGTGCTTGCACCGGCGTGGTACGAATTGCTTTTTCAAAATCATGCCGAAGCGACGATGCTGTTTCTATCGAAAGCTGCGCAGTTGTTTCGCAAGGAAAAATATGACACTTCAGCAGCAGACGTGATCGAAGCCATTCGACTGGCGGAAACCCTGGCGACTTTGCGCGGATTGTCGATTGCGGGGATGAATGAATTGCGCGAAGCAGCTTTGACAGTGATTTGTCGGGGAGAGACTTTGATGTTGGAAATCATTGAAAAAGAGCTACTTATCGGCGATGTCATCGGTAAAGTGCCGGAAAAACTGGCGTCGCCATTGCAAAAAGATTTGGAAAAACAGGTGAAATCCGCGCGCTTGACGGCAGCATTTAATACCACCAAAACCGTTGAAAAAACACTCGATTTGCGCAATGGAAGCAACTTGCTTGCCAGTCATTTGCTGCATCGTTTGTGCATTCTAGATATTCCCTGGGGAGAATTGCAGCCGGCTTCTGCGTTGCAACGCGGCAGTTTTAAAGAGGTTTGGCAATTGGAATGGCAAGCTGAATTTTTTCTTCAACTCATCGAGGCAGGTATGTGGGGCAGCACGGTGCAGGAAGCCGCGACCAATTTTGTGATTGACAAAGCAAAACAAGAAAGTCGCTTGATTCACCTGGCAACGCTGACGGAGGAAGTGCTGCAAGCCGATTTGCAAGATGCGGTGGAGCTGTTGTTGCAACAATTACAAAATGCGGCAGCCCTTTCGACGGATGTGCAGTATTTGATGGATGCGCTGGAGCCGCTGGTGCGAATTTTGCGCTATGGCAATGTGCGAAAAACCGACGCTACGGCTGTAGAAAAGGTTGTAAATCAATTAATTCCAAGAATTTGCATCGGATTGGCGGGCGCTGTTTCGCAGGTTGATGATGATCTTGCGGCTATTTTGCTGCAACAAATATTGAATACCAATCAAGCGTTGACATTATTAAATCAAGCAGCGCACCACGCGCTTTGGCAGCAAAGTCTGGTTCAAATTGTTCAACAAAAAGGCACACATGAACTGTTGCGCGGTGTAGCCACTCGGCTTTTGTTTGATAAAAACATATTTAAGCTCCACATTACCAGTGATTTACTGCATTTTGCCCTTTCCTTAGCCGCTACGCCAACGGCAGCCTCCCTATGGCTCGAAGGTTTTTTGCAAGGCAGTGGCTTGTTGTTGATTTATCATCAGCCTTTGTGGTTGGTGCTTCATGAGTGGGTTCATCAACTTCCTGACGAACACTTTAAAAACATTTTACCGCTGCTGCGGCGTGCATTTGGGACTTTTACCAACAGCGAAAAACAAAAAATTTTGCAAAAGGCGGCGCAACCGATTGTCACACAAAAAGACATAGAACAGCCTGATTATGAGCAAGAAAGAGCAGCTCGCGTATTACCAACCTTGCGTATGTTATTAGACCTTCAATAAATTCGGCTCAAAATTAAAGTGAAATTAACCTAGCCTTAATTTTCAATTCATCTTACCAGGCAATATTTGCAGCGTCAAATGTTGATTTCTTGCTGTCATCTTCTCTTACAATGCTAATCTTTCCTGCAATCTAAAGTCGCTTTTGTTGCCAGGGTCAGATCATCCCCGATCCGACCCTGACACTTTTTATAGCGCCGCACTTCATTTTTTTTTCATTTAATGAAATGGTAAGAACACTGTTAAACAAAACTTAACCCGAATTTAAAATTGAGTTCACACGTAAGTAATACCTTCACTGCATCCTATACTGTAGCCCTATAATATCATCAATGTCGGCTATGCTCTTCCCTGCGCATAGCCCTTTTTTTATCAGGATTTTTAAGATAAAAGGAGGAGCAGGATTCTCCACCTGTAAAAATTACATATTGAAATTTCCTAATTAATCAACACAATCTTCGCCACCACCGCGTCGGGTTTGCCAAAGCCCACATAGCGTGCATTGGTGGCGCTGAATACCAAATAAACACCAGACTTTGCCCGCTGCCCATTGTAATCCCGTCCATCCCAAACGGCTTGCCCACCCAAGGCTTGCGTTTCATACACCAGTCTGCCTGTCACATCTGTAATTTTGACATTGGCATCGCGCGCCAGACCACGTATGGCAATAGGACCCACATAATCCGGGCGTACAGGATTGGGAAAAACCTCTACATTACTTTTATTAATCGTGCCACCTGCTACCGCATCACTTTGATAAGAAATCACGCCTCTGTCGGTGCCGATAAAAACCTCGCCATTCTCAGGATTGATTGCAATATCGGTGATGGTATTGTCAAAAAGCGGCGAATTTTCAGTTGTAAAATGAGCAATTTGCTCTTCGCCGGTGGGCGACAACAAAAATACCCCATTTTTTGTACCCACCCATTTGCGATTCGCGCCATCCACAGCGATGGTTTGCACTTCTTCGTAACGCAACAAATACTCATTAAAACCGTCCAATTCTACAATGCGCAAAGTACCTCTGCAATTTTCATCAAAAGCGCTGCTGCCACATTCAAAAATAACAATGCCCTGGGCAGTACCCACCCACACATCTCCATCGAGATCAACCGCCAGGCAATTCGCAATATTTGTTGGTAAATTGCTGTTTAGCTGCGTAAAAATTCGGCAGCGATCATCGCCATTATTTGCCAAATCGCCTTCATCAAAAAGCACCACACCTACGCTGCTACCGCTCGTTACAAACCATTTATACCCATTTTGATCGACCACCACTTGATGCAAATCGGTAGGGCTGCACGTCGGTTTAAAACTTTGCCAGGTACCATCTGCTTTCAGCACAGAAATCGGGCGTTCGGCACTGTGATTGGACACCCACAAATTGTCATCCTCATCAAAAGCCAAGCCGCTGATGCGCGTGCGCGCTGCGTCTCCTACGGCATTGTTTAAGGTTGAATTTTTATCATTGTACAACTTCATATTTGTACCGTCAAATTCCACCAACCCTTCCAGATAGGAGCCTGCGTAAACTTTGCCATTATCAGGATGAACGGCAACTGTCAGAAAATCAAATAAATCGTCGTTGACATCATTGGGGGCTTCTCCACGCAATTCTATACGGTTGTGGCGATTGTAAACCGTCCATTGCCCATCGATCAAAGAAGCAAAACCATGATCCAAAAACAAATAACTAAACACCTGATTGACGCCGCCCGACGCCAGCCATAATTGATTTTTATAAACCGTAAGCTCGCGACTATATTGAGAATAAGGAGAATTGATATTGATAAAAGTGCAATTGGCATCCTTCAAGGTGTTAATCATTCTAAAATTGCGCCCAACATCGCCCAACCACACTCTACCTTGCTGATCCTCAACGGCATAGCTAGGCGCATCTACGCAGTCGGCTGCTAGTGTGCCGACATTTTCAGCTGCGTCAAAATACAATACCTTGCCACGACTACAACCGCTCACGCATCGATACCCCACCAATAAATGCGCACCTTCGGCAGACAAAAACTGAAGCCGAAAGCCCGGCTCTGACCGCACCTGCTTCAGTTGATTATTTTGCCAATAAAATAAGGTGTTTTCCACATCCATGTACAAACGATTGTTGAAAATGGTCATGCTCACACTGCTGTACGCCGCCGGAAAACCTTGGGTTGTACCTAACAATTGCCAGGTGGTAAAATCTTCGATGCTCGGATTACTCACTGGTGTGCGATAAACGCCTTTGTCTGTAGCAATATACAATTGATTTTCAAAAACTTGTGCGCTGCGCGTATCCACGTCGGTGAAAGTGGTAAATAAAAAACGGTTGGAACGAATGTTTAATTTGGAAACACCATAATTGCCAGACAGATAAACGATTGAATCATTTTCAACGGAAATATCATAAACAACTTTCTCTCCGACAATACCTTGAAAATTACGCACTTGATTGAGTGTAACAATTTCTTTTTCTTTTACTAAATCAATCACGCTATTATTATACACTACAATCAAAATATTACTTCGATCATTATATTTTATTAAACGAATGCCTGTATTACTCAAGCCTTCTACCGTCGTTAAATAATCGGTCGAACGTTCTTCTTTATCCAATAGCAGCACCGACCATTCCGTCGCGTAATAAACCGTCGATTCGCTTTGCGTCACCCATTGCCCGGTGGTGTAGGGCAGATGCGAGCGCCATTGCCCAATGGCAAGATTATCTTGAGCATAAATATTGTAAAATAACACAATTTCAAAAAAAACCAAGAGTAGAGGAGCACGCATATAGCTTTTTTAAAATGTCAAACAAACCGATTGCAGAACAAACGCAACGTTTTTCCAAGCAATTTTACTCAGCAAAAACTGATTAAAAGCGCTTGTTATTGTCTGACAAAAATACTTTAAACCGTCAGAAAAAAGATGATTATCGGAATTGTTTAAAATAGCAAATTCAAGCCCACGCGCACATTGGCACTGTGACTATCTTTGGGTTTCAATGCGCTCAAAATATTATCGGTCATGGAAAATACTTGAACCGGACCCAACTTTGCCGTTGCGTTAATGCCCAGATTATCAAAGGTTTCGCTGCGGAAAGCATAAGAAGCGCCCAGGTTTAACCAGGAGAGCAATTGCATATTGCCGCTCACCGCCACGCCAGGAAAACTTTCGCCGCGATAATTTTCGCTGTAAATCATGCCGCCAAAACGCCAGGTGTCATTGAGCTGATAGGTGGCGCTTAGGTAGTAACGCACTGGTAATTTGGTAGAATACGCATTATTTGTTTCTGTAAAGTCATACAATTCAAACAAGGAGTCAATTGCATTATTGATGGTGGCAGAATCCTCCAGGACGTCTTTGGCAATGTCCAAACCCTGATAAGGAATGACGCCATTCAACGAAAAATTTTGAGGGTCTTCTTCCCAATTGATCTTGCCACCGAGATCGAGCACGCTGGCAGCCAGGTCCAACTTGCCAAATTTGGCATACACCCCGAAATCAAAGGCAGTACCATTGTTTTGATTGAACAATTGATCGCCGTCAAAATCATTTAAATTATAATCAATTGTAATATCTCGCAAGCCATTGTATTCAATTGCACCCGTTGAGTTCACCCGAAAATCGGCGTCCAACGTCAGCGCATACGCCTCTTCATCGGTCAGCAAATTTAATTTGGTTCGATCCGTTGACACATCGCCGAAGCCGCTCAACCACTTGAATTTACCTCCAATGGTGATGTTTTCAGTCAAGGCAAACGCCGCGCCAAACGCAAACTCATTGTATCCAAAAAGCTGCAAATTGGTACTAAAATCTACATTTTGACCAATGAATTGGGCGTTGCCCTGCCAAATCAGCTGCGGAAAGGTTTTTGGATAATCAATAAACGCATTGAATTTGATGTTGTGTCCCGCACTGAGCCAAACATTGCCGAGGCGCAGCGCCAGACTCACGGTTTCAATTTCCAAATTTTCCCGAATTTGATTGTCAGCTTCCAATTTTAAAATGGCATTGTCGATATCGAGTTTGGTGACGCCGTTCTCGCTTATGAAAAGGTCGTTATAAGTGATATTTTCGATGTTTAAATTATTGTAAATACCTGGTAATCCAATGATTACATTTTTATCAGGAAAAATTGCCGGATTGGTGCGATTCACTTGCCACACGTCGCGCAGCAAATGTGTGCCCAGTTCTTGCTGCGCAAAGAGCGCATTCGTCATTGAAATGGCACAAATAAGCAAGTAAATCCATTTATTTTGAAAAATATATTTCGAATCCATTGATTTTTAATGATTTAGATGAGCAAATTGATACTTCGCTTGGTTAGCAAATCATTCCTGAACCCGCAGCTTTGCACCGATGCGGATGCGCACGTCCTGCGTATTGAGCACGCGTACAGAAGTTGCACCGTTGTTATTTGTAGAAAAAGCTGCAAAGAGCCAGAGTCGTTCGGCATTTTCGCGCAAGCGGGCAAAACGCACTTCATCATAAGGAATAAAGCTGATTTTTTGCTGCGAGCCTGTCACCTGCCCATTGGCATTGACCGGAGCCGCCTGCACCAGTGTTTGTTGAGCGGGCAGTAGCGAATCAATCACAACATCATTTGCATCTACAAAATAGCCTTGAATGGCAACATCCAGTGGGATGCCATTGTCTGCCACCACTTTAAATTCTACCTCATCCACATCGTCATAATTGTCAAAATCCAGATCAATCGTGTCGCGCACAGCAAATCCCGAAGCACGCCCGTACAAGGGCAACTCCACTTCCAGTTCTACTTTGTAAAAACTGCTGTCGGTAATAAATCCGATGATGCCGGTGTTGTTGTCAGGATTTGTCACGGCGTCCACATCATAATCCAAGGCGACCGGACCTTCTCCCAAAATGACATCAATGTTGGAATTTTCTTTGGTAAAGGAAAACGAACCTGTCTTCACCTGCCCAACTTCGCTTCTGCTCGGATAAGGAAAATCAATACCATTGGTGACATAAGGGCTTTCGAGCGGCAGCACTTGATCCTTCACCGTCAACACATTCAAGACATTCACGCGCGCGCGTGTCGGAATGCCAAAGGAATTCTGCACGTTCAACGTGATGCGCGGATTTTCAAAATATACATCGCCCCGAATCCAATTGTCAAAAAAGTCAATATTCAACGTATCGCGAGTGCCTTCGTATAAAAAATTTCCAAAATATCCTTCGGCAAATGAAAACGCCAGATTGCTGAGTTGAATGGTAAAATTGGATAGATTCACCTGCGTACCGCCAGGCGTTGTTGCAACATATTGAATAAAAATCAAATTATTAACTGCCTGAAGATCATAGCCACTCAAATCAACCGGCATGCCAGCGCTGGTAGCCGTTGGGGCTGCGCCACTCCCGCTATACGCAGGCAGACTCGCCTGGAAACTCAAGGGGCTGCCGTTTTTGGTAATTTGCGGAAAGGTGACGACTACATTCACACTTTGATTGTTACGATTTTCAAAAGTGTAATTCAAAGTACCTGATTTAAAATTCAACCGATTGATTTTCAATCCACTAGGGAGCGACAAAGGCAGCGGCATAGTCGGAAAAAGAATGGGAATTGGTTGTTGCAAAGACTGATTAATTTGAGCAAAAATATCGTCACTGCTTTGTGAAACAACGTCATCTCGATACACCAAACTCAGCGAGCCATCGGCATTCACCACCAAGGTTGCATCTTCTTCAAAATCTTCGAGCAAATCCTCCAGCGTCAGGCGCGTGTCCACCAGCGGCGCTGCGTATTCGGCATCATATTTGACGCCATCCAGATTGTCCAGTTCCTCAAATTGGCTACAGGCAGCCAGCGTAGCTACCAAAAGCAACAAAAAACCATACAGTTTTCTCATGTAATTAATTTTGTAAGTAAAAACAGTCAATTAGCGTGCTTTATTATCAGAAACGAATTAATGAGCGTTCGTTCAATCAGAGCGGCATTAATTTTGGCAGGCAATGGAAGCGTAACACTAGATTTTTGTAACAAATTGACAATCAGAAAGTTGCTTTAAAAAATTACAACTACAAACTTCAACAAACATAAAACTGCTGCAAAGTTGCACAAAAAAATTAAGTTTTGGAAGTATCATTTGGTTGGTCATCTGACAAAACGCTCAGTGCTTGTTGCACCAACGCATGATTGATTCCTTGAACGGACAGCAATTTTTGCAAAATTGTTTTTCCTTCCGTTGAGTCGGGCAAAGCAGCAACGGCTTCCAGCAAACTATTCAGCGTTGTTGCGTTGCTGGGATTCAATAGCAAAGCTTTTTCAAACCAAGGCAGCGCTTCCGTTGCGTTTTCTGCTGCCACCAGCACATTGGCGATTCGCTCAAAATACAGCGCATTGTCAGGCTCCAAAGCGCTGGCGCGTTGGTATGCCACAATGGCTTTGTCCCACTGTTGCTGCTGCTCAAAAACGAATGCTAAATTATCATAATACAAAGCTTTGTCTGGATTTGCCGAAATCGCTTCTTCAAAACTTTCCTGCGCCCGTGCCGAATCGTGCATTTTCAAGTACAAATTGCCCAGCCGATTGTGATAACCCTCTTTTTCTGCTGCCCGATCGAGCGCCTGCAAATACGCTTGCTCCGCCTCAGGCAACTGATTGGATTGCTCATACGCCAAGCCTAAATTTTCATAGAAAACTGGATTACTGTCGTCCCATTTCAAGGCTTGCTGATAATGCTCTATGGCTTGCTCATTTTGAAATTGGGTATAATAAAAAACGCCTAATCGATTGTAATACAACGCTTTATTGTCGTCAAATGCGACTTCCAATGCTTTTTGATAAGCGGCTTCTGCTTCTTGAAATTGTCCATTTTGCTCATACGCCAAGCCCAGATTTTCGTGGTTGTAAGCAATGTTTGGACTTAATTCGGCTGCTTTTTGATAAAAAGGAATTGCCTCGGCTACATCGCCATTTCGATACAATAAATTTCCTAAAATATTGAAAACCAATGAATTGCTAGCATCCAAAGAAGCCGATTGCTTGTAAGCTTCTATCGCCTCTTGCACTTGTCCCATCGTATTGTAAGCCAATCCAATATTTTCATAATAAACCGGTTTTGGCAATGCCGCAATCGCCTGTTGGTAATAATCGATGGCTTTGTCGAATTGTTGCTGATTGAAATAAAACACACCTAATCGATTCAAATACAAATCTTTATCCGCTACCTGTGCAAATTCCAAGGCTTTTTCGTAAGCTTGTTGAGCTTCGTGCCACCGCAACTGCCGTTCGTGTACGAGTCCTAAATTTTCAAAATAAACCGAGTTTGTCGCCAATTGAATCGCTTGCTGATAAAACGCCAGCGCTTCGGCGTCGCGCCCCTGCTTGTACAGAAAAACGCCCATGCGATTGAAGTACAAATCCCGATTTTGTTGAGCCACTTCCAACGCCTTTTGGAATGCGGCTTCTGCTTCTTCCTGTTGATTCAGTTGCTCACATGCCAAGCCTAGATTTTCCCAACTGATGGGGTCTTGTGCGGTAATTTTCACCGTTTTTTCATAATAATTTTTGGCTTCCGCAAATTCGTTTTGCCGGAAATAAAACGTGCCTAAACGGTTCAAATACAATACATTATCAGGTTCCAGTTCCGACGATTTTTTGTAAGCCGCCTCCGCTTCCTCGGAGCGCTGAAGATTTTCAAATGCTAACCCAAGATTGTCATAATACAAAGCAAAATCGTCCCGTAAGTCAATGGCTTTTTGATAAAATAGAATGGCTTTATCATACAATTGTAAATTGTAATAATGCAAGCCTAAGTTATTATAAAAAATATCTCGTTCTGATACACATTGTTCAATTGCTGAATGTAACACCGCTTCGGCTTCTGCCATTTTACCTTGTTGTTGGAGCGCTTGCGCCAGAAAATCAAAAGCTAAACCATTGCTGGGCGAGGCTTCCAGTGCTATTCGCGCATATTTTTCCGACTGTTCATACGCGCCTTGCTGGAAATATAATTTCGCGATGCGACCACCTTGTGTCTTGTCAAATTTTACAGCTTCCAAATAAGCCGTCAGCGCTGCTTCTGCATCACCTGTGGATTCATGGGCGAAGCCAAGATTGCTATGATACAACCCAACTTCCCCTTGCAATTCGATGGCTTTTTGATATTGTGTAATGGCATCTTTATACCTGCCACGATTATGATAATAAACGCCCAAATCATTATAATAATCCGTATTTTCTGGCGCTAATGCAATGGCTTTTTGGTAGGAATTTTCCGCTTCTGCAATAAACTTTCCGCCATATTCCTGCGCCAGCGCGAGGTTATTCCAATAAATAGCATTTCCAGCGTCTAATCGAATGGCGGTTTGGTAAAATGAAATGGCTTTATCATATTCTTGAATATTGTAATAAAAAATGCCTAGGCGATTATTGGAGATGGGGTCGTTGGGCGCGTGCATCACCGCGCGATTGTAGGCAGCTTCTGCTTCCTTCAAGCGTCCTGCTGCTTCAAAAGCTAAGCCGATATTTTCATTCTGGATGGCATCATTCGGGCGAAGGAGCAGCGCTTTTTTATAATGGTTGATTGCAGTATCATATTCGGCATTTTCATAATAAACAATGCCCAGGCGATTATGAAATTCTGCTTCGTAAGATTCGCCCTTTAGGTCGCGCATTTTTTGCAACAACTCCAACGCATACTGCCAGCCAGGCGACTTTTTCCAGCGATCCACCAAGGCATGTAGGGAATCGGTCGTTTTGACATCCTCTGGATTCAAGCGCAATGCTTCCAGCAAATTCGCTTCCGCTGCTTCCGGGCTCCCCAGTTTTTCCTGCATACTGCCGATAGCATCGAGGATATACTGGTTCCATTCAGGTCGCAAGGGCAGGCTTTTTTCAAAAGCATCCAGCGCCTTTCCCCATTGTTCTTGATTTTGGTAGAGCCATCCCAATTCCCAATGCGCGTCAAAATTTTGAGAATCCAGCGCTAAAACCTTTGCAAATGCCTGCTCGGATTCAGCCATCTTGCCCCAATCGCGGTACAAATAGCCTGCATTCAAATAGCCTGCAAGTTTTGTAGTATCCAGGTTAATGGCTTTTTTAAACCAAGCTTCGGCATCTGCGTACCGCTCATTTTTTTGGAAAGCAAAGCCCGCATCAATGCAGGCGCCGTACTCGCGCACTGGCTCCAGCAGGGCAATTTTGCGTACCCAATCGGCAATTTCCGCTTCATGTTCTTTCAAAAAATCTGGCTTACCGCACAGTGAAATCAAGCGTGCATACGGGTCGGGCGCGCCCGGATTTTTGCGCATGGCATCGCGATACCATTCGGCGGCTATCTGTATTTTGTCTTCTTCGCTATAGCTGTCGCCGAGATAGAGATAATTTTCAAGCTGCTCCGGATCCAATTGCAATGCTTTTTGAAAGTGCTGCCGCGCTTTTTCGATGCGTTCCTCTACCGGTTCGATGCTCAAATCTTTGAGGTAATACTCGCCAAAACTGCGCTCGGTGCGTGCCAACTGAGGTGCGAGGGCTTGAGCCTCCTGAAAATTTTGCAACGCTTTTTCGTTATTCAAAAAGTGGTAGAGCTGAATTTGTCCGGCAGTTGCCCAAAAATCGGCACGAATGTCATTTGACAACAAGGATTCTTGCGCTAAAAACACAAAAAGCGAGTGACTTTCTGCCCAGCGTTCCTGCATCACATAGGGCAAGTTTTTTTTGATTAAATCCAATGTTGGCTGGCGTTCTTTAGCAAATGGAAAATTTTCAAACGGCAGGGCATTAAAAATTTCATCTTTCCATTCTTTCAACCCTTGTGCAAATGTTTGCAGCCAGCGCTCCCAGCCCTTTGCTTCATTTTCAGCAAAAGCTTCAGATATTACATTTTTTTCTTTTTTATAAATAGCTGATATAAAGCCTTTTTTTAGCTTTTGAAGTGCGCTAAACATGGCTTTGTCTTCCAGCATTTGCCCTAGGGCTCGGTCAATCTGTTCCCAAATTTTATAGGGTTCCTCTGCTGTTTCAAACAAACCACGCACCGATTCCAATACTTCCGTCGCGGTACGCATGTATGCACCTGCCTGCGCTGCCTCGTAGTAGGCATCCGCAAAAAGCGTCCGAATCTCTTGGGCATTTAGCATTTACAAAATTTAAAAATCTTCATTTTTTTCAGCGCTTCGCTATTTACTAAAACTGGCGAAATAAGCACCTTCTATGTCCAATACTTTGATACTATCTACGAATTCGAGTAACAAATAACGCACTTTATTTTGACGAATGGCAGCGTCTTTTTCATCCAAAATTCCGGCTTCGTATTCGCGGTTAAAGCTATTGAAATCGCCCAATAAGGTGTAAAATTTATTAGAGGTTTCACCGGCTTCTATGGCGATAACCGTTTCCAGTTCGATGAAAGCGTCTTTTAATTCC
This sequence comes from uncultured Saprospiraceae bacterium, assembly GCA_964517145.1. Classification (GTDB taxonomy): domain Bacteria; phylum Bacteroidota; class Bacteroidia; order Chitinophagales; family Saprospiraceae; genus JADJNW01. Next base: position 36,853 of record CAZFBN010000005.1, on the reverse strand, counting down.
AATGAAATCAGCTTTTTAAAATAGCGTTTGATGGAAGTGAGCTTCACATTTTCTACGCCTGGGCTCGTGGAGGTGTTGCTGCTCGCCATGCTCAGCGCGTCTTTGTTGGGTGCCGCCGAACGCAAGTGCCGCTCGGCAGTGACGCGTCCGGTCGCTGTGGAAAGTTCTGCGGGATTGCTCTCCAATACGGGCACTTCTACACTGCGGGGACTTTCTGTTTTTTGCGTTTCCAACTGCGAAGGCAAGACCAAGGTAGAGCCGCAAAGACTGCAGCGTGTCTCGCTGGGAATGAATTTGACCTGCGGGTGATTGGGACAAATTTTGTAAGAATCTGACGGAATTTTCTGTGGGATGGGCGCTTCCTTTTTTGCCAGCATAAAAGGCTGCAATACACTCGAAAATAAAACGGCACTACCAAAAACCTTATGTTCGTAGTTGTCATATTTTCTGCCCTTGGCATCGGTGAGCTTTCGCGCCAGAAAAAAGCGGGCTTCGGTGAGCGACTGAGCAATGTCGGCACCTTCGAGCAGGCAATCGTAGCATTTTTCCATCAACATCACCAGCATCCACTCTGGGGTTGGATTTTGCAAAGCCAGCACAAAGGGCACCCCTTTTTTTACCAGCCGAATCGCCACGCCTTTGTCCTCGCGATAACTTCCGATGGGGGTACTGTCGCACACATCCAGCACTACCAGGTGCGGCAGACGACGCCATTCTTCAAAAAAACCGGCAAAGGTATCGTCACTTATCCAGTTTTCATCATACTTGCCTTCGGCGTTGCGTTTCACAAAACAAAGCTGACCATTCTCTCCCTCCATGCGCCCGCGCCCGATGAAGTGAATAATGTGAGGAGAAAAAGCGCCATTTTGGTTGGCTTGCGCCAATTGCTGCTCCAACAAATCCACTTCAGGTTGTACAATAATTTCGACGTCTATTTTTTGCGGAAAGCGTTGCTCCAATGCTTCAAAATAAGCGATGGATTGATTTAAATGGTCAATAAAAAGCGCAGTATCAGGGTTTGCGGCAATGATTAATACCTTCAGAGGTGGCTCAATAAGCGAAGCGGTTTTGTCCAACTCCAGCCAATTGCCTTTGAACGGGAGTTTGCGGATGACGTCCAGGCATTTTTTGGGATGCGCCGAAAGGAACGCCTCCTGCACTTCATCTTCTTCATAAAACAGGTATTCCCAAGGCAACAGCGCCAGTTCTTCGGCGTCTTTTTCAAATTCTAAAATCAGGCGATACCGCTCATTTGGGCTACCCAGGGCTTCCCGATAAAAGGTGCTGAATTGTACTTTCAACGCATCGTCATTCCACAATAATTTGAACAAGGTGCTTCCTAACACCCGAAATTCATCTTTACCCAACACGCCGCCACTATCAGCCGCAAGTCGCAGGTTTAAAATCTTGTGCAAAATGCGCGCAATGAGGCGATCTTTTTCCAGCCCACTTGCCATTCGATAAGGAATGCCTTGCTGACTGCCCCAGTTGAGTAAAATCTTATCTTTAAAAATTATAATATGAAATGCTTTGCCGGTCAAAGGATTGTTGATTGATGATGAACGATTTGTGCATTGCTAAACTCGTTTAGACAATGTACTCCTTTTGTTCGGGAACATGAATTTAGTATAATTTATTAAACGATGGGTAAAAATATTACAATTTCAATAGAATATCAGCCCCGCTTAGCCTTTTTAACCACTACCTTTGCACAAGTGTTTATAAAAAGGTGGTGGACTAAATGATTGGAGCGATTTCGTAAATCTTTTTACGAGCCTGAAAGGTAAAAAACGTTTTGACCCATTATCCATAAAAGTGACCTATGACTTTCGAGGATTTGAATTTAAATAAACCGCTGCTCAACGCTTTGCAGGACTTGGGTTTCACCACGCCGACCACCATTCAGCAGCAAGCGTTTTCCATCATCATGTCCGGGCGGGATGTGTGCGGTATTGCGCAGACGGGTACCGGAAAAACTTTGGCGTACTTGCTGCCCTGCCTGCGTTTGTGGAAGTTTTCAAAAGAGCCGCATCCGCAGATTTTAGTAATCGTGCCAACGCGCGAACTGGTGGTGCAGGTGGTAGAAACCGTGCAACAACTCACCAAATATATGAACGTGGTGTCCGTTGGTGTGTACGGCGGAACCAACATGAAAAACCAGGCAGCGGAAGTCATGCAGGGCGTGGATGTGCTGGTGGCGACGCCGGGCAGATTGTACGATTTGATCTTGAGTGGAGCGCTAAAAACCAAGGCGATTAAAAAACTGGTGATCGACGAAGTGGATGAAATGCTAAATTTGGGTTTTCGCACACAGTTGAAAAATATTTTGGATTTGTTGCCAGAGAAGCGCCAGAATATGCTGTTTTCCGCGACGATTACCGAGGAAGTAGAATTGATTATTGAAGAATATTTCAATGCGCCGGTGTGGGTGGAAGCTGCACCGATGGGCACACCTCTTGAAAATATTGAGCAACGGGGGTATCATGTTCCTAATTTTAATACCAAAGTAAATTTGTTGGAACGGCTTTTGCAGGATCATTCTGAAATGTCGAAAGTGTTGATTTTCGTGGCGACCAAAGCCTTGGCGGATGAATTGTACGAGCGCATGCAGGAAAAATTTCCCGAAAAAGTCGGCGTCATTCATTCCAATAAAGATCAGAATTATCGTTTCAACGCGGTGAATCAGTTTCAGAACGGCACGTATCAGATGTTGATTGCAACGGATTTGATTGCGCGAGGGATTGACATTCCAGAAGTTACGCATGTCGTGAATTTTGATACGCCGGAAGTGCCGGAACATTACATTCACCGCATCGGCAGAACGGGGCGAATGGAAAAACGGGGCATTTCCATTACATTTATTACAAAAAATGAACGAGAATATCAAGAAGCGATTGAAAATTTGATGCAATATGAAATTCCGATGTTGTCCTTGCCGGAAAATCTTGCTATTTCCGAGGAACTGATAGAGCAGGAAAAGCCAGTCATCCGTATGAAAAATCCGGAGGTAGCTGCCCCAAATCCTGATGCGCCTGCCTTCCATGAAAAATTAGCGAAGAATAAAAAAGTAAATAAAAAAGTGCGTCATGTGGATAAAATGATGCAGAAATACGGCAAACCCAAAACGCGCGGCGCCAAGCCTAGAGGTAAAAAGAAGAAAAAATAAGGTACAGATGGGGCGCTGATTTTTTAAAAGGCTGAAAATAAAAACGCCGCGCCAGCAACCCTGATGCCTGCGCGACGTTTTTTCTGGATTCATGTAAACGTATTATGCTCGTTTTGTTACTGTACCACTTGGAAGGTAAACAATCAATTCTTGATTCACAAACACTTCTGGCTCGGATAATCCATTCCATTTCATAATGTCCTGCACACTGCATTTAAACAGCCCTGCAAGTGTTTCCAATTTATCCCCTTTTGCAACGACGTAAGAGCTTTTCACCTTGTTGGCAGGCGCTACCAATGCTGGTTTGGCGCCGGTTTTACCAGCTAAAAATTCCTTGAAACTCGATACGGAACTTGCAGGCAAGATCAAAAACTGACCTTTCGGATTTTTTGGAACCGACCGCAAGCGATAGCCTGGATTTAAAGTTGCAATAATCGTAGGTGAAATATTACATGCAGAAGCAATTTCCTGAAAACTCAGCGCATGATACACTTTCAGTACGCGGGTTTCCCGTAGATTCAAAGCAGGATAAGTCGGCTTTAATTCGTGGTGGTGCTGGTACTGCACAATGTATGCAGCCGCGATGTAAGCAGGCACATAATGGCGCGTTTGCGCGGGTAAGTAATTTTCCAGTTCCCAGTAATCTTTTGAACGCACCGATTGCATCACCTGATCCAATTTACCGTTTCCACAATTGTAGGCAACCATTACCAAACGCCAGTCGCGGTATATATTGTACAAATCTGACAAAAGGCGCACGGCTGCTTCGGTTGAGCGGTAAGGGTCGAGGCGTTCATCCACCGAGCCATCCACTCTCAAGCCATATTGGCGGGCGGTGTGCGGCATCAATTGCCACAATCCGGCAGCGCCAACGGGAGATTTTGCAGTGGGATCCAAGGCTGATTCTACAATTGCAAGATACATCAACTCCTTGGGCAACTTGTAAATCGTCAGGTAGTGTTCAAAGATCGGGAAGTACATGACAGTCCGTCCAAGCATCTCTTCCGTCTGTCGGTAACCAGTTACTAAATAGTCCTTAATGTACGTACGCACTTTAGCGGTGTATTTGGCTTCAAAAGGAAGCGTAATGCGCTCCATCCGCTCTTCAATTACACTTTCCGTGTAATTGTTCCATCGGTTCAGTGGATCTTCTACCGATGCGCTGAGGGGTCGCGCGGTCGTGTTGTTTGTTGCCGATAGGTTCAGGGCTACCACAACGGCAACGAGTGTCCATGGGAAATTCATCAAAAAAATTTAGTGAAAAAATAGTCGTCGAAGCTTGCGCTTCAATTTTTTTGAATAAAGGTTTTAATATTTTAGTAAATGGATTTAATGTAAAGGTTTATTCATGCAAATCCTTTAGTTAAAACAGGGACAGGTTTAATAAGGAGCTTCTCTTTTTATTAATGTTTGTCAAAGATATGTGTTAAATTCTTTGTTGTCAACCTTTATTGAATAAAAGTTATCCACATTTTTATTTTTTCTTAATAATTTGAATGTAAAGAGTTCCGTGAAATGATATGTTAAGGAGGTTTTTCTTGGTTAACAAGCTGTTTGAATTCAAATTTGTTAGCTTAACTTTGCTTTTACGAAAAAAAATTTGGCAATTCAAAATTGAAAAAAATTCGACTTTTTGGTCGAAAAAGTGTTTTGTGCAGGTAGGATGATTGTTTAAATTCCCTTTTTTTTGTTTGTAAAAACTTTTCTATGCAAATTAAAATTTTGCCTTTTGGAATCACAAAAGAAATCGTCGGTAGTGCTGCCCTTCATTTCGAGGTGACGGATGCCACAACCACGCTGCTGCTAAAAAAAGCCCTTTTTGAGCGCTACCCAGCGCTGGAACGCTTGAATTCACTGGCAATTGCTGTAAATGGCGAATACGCCGCCGAAGATTTGTCCATCCAACCCGGCGATGAAGTAGTGCTCATCCCACCGGTCAGTGGCGGATGATTTTTATCATAATAAGCTAAATAAAAACATGATAGATATTCAGCTGACGGAAAACGTCCTTTCTGCCCAACCATGTATTGATTTTGTAGCCAGTGCTGGTGCCGGTGCAATCAATATTTTTATTGGAACGGTGCGCGACCACACGCAGGCAAAGCGCGTGACACGCCTTGAGTACGAAGCCTATGCGCCTATGGCGATTTCCGAAATGCGGAAAATTGCTGACCAAGCTTGCAAGAAGTGGCAGCTCTTAGGTGTTGCGATTCATCATCGGGTGGGCATCTTGACCGTGGGCGAAGCTGCGGTAGTGATTGCTGTTTCTACCCCTCACCGCGCGGATGCTTTTGCCGCCTGCCAGTGGATCATTGATACCTTAAAACAAACGGTGCCGATTTGGAAAAAAGAAATTTTTGAGGATGGCGAAGTGTGGGTCGGTGCGCATCCTTAAATTGGGAAAATGGAATGTCGGAGCATTGAAGTGGAATTTCATTATTCCAACATTCCAAGCTTCCACTTTTTCACATAGCGCCCGAAAGCAAAGATTGTAGCTGCATGGCTACGCCCATGTCGCCTTTTATTTTGATTTTGCCGCTCATCACCGCCATCATTGGGTTCAGGCTGCCGCTGCGCAGCGCCTCCAGTGTTTCGATGTTGGTAATGATAGTACAATCAGCGTCTTTATTGTCGTTGGTGACAATGGCTGGCGTGCTCGTCATGTCCACGTGAATCACCTCTTCCTCGCCTCCTAAAACCAATTTCAATGTTTTGCCTAACTGTGGTGCGCGATGCGCCTGGCTTTTCACCTTTTCACTTATTTCGTTGAACGTCATGTTTCAAAAATTTTGTTATACAACGAACAAGAAACGATATTTCCCCTACAATTGGGATTTTTATAAGTAAAAAAACTTTCTGAAAATGATTTATTCCATTTTAAAAGTGAGCTGACGAGCGGTGATCCGTGTTGATAATCAAATTATTGTAAAAAGTGGAAATTTCTTTATTTTTTGAAAATGGTGATATTTTAATCGGAAGCAGTATTTTTTGAGTAAACTTGCTTTTGCGACTGTACGTTTGCAAAAAGATTCATTTTTTCATTTTAAAAAAGAAGAACTTCGATTTATTGTGATGCCTGATTTTACCTTCAAACGCGCCGAGCGCCTCAAAAGCCGCACTGTGATTGAACAGTTGTTCAAGCATGGACAATCTTTTGCGCAGTATCCGCTGCGGCTCGTATGGACGGTGCAGGAAGCGCGACAAAGTGCGTTTCCGGTGCAATTTGCATTGGCAGTGCCCAAAAAAAAATTAAAAAAAGCGGTACAGCGCAATCGAATTCGGCGTTTGGTGCGAGAAGCCTATCGGCTGAACAAACACCGTTTGTACGAGGCAATGAAAGAAGCGCCGCATCAGTTGGCTTTTTTGGTCATTTATACCGGTCAGGAAGAATTGCCTTTCAAAGACATTGAAGCGGCTATGCAACAAATGCTGCGTCGATTTATAAAAAAATGGCGGTCGGACAACCAACGCGTGCCCTGAAAGCTCCTTGCAATAGACGACATCGAAGAACCGATGCCAAGTACCAGACGTTTCATTTTAAAATCGTTTTTATGCGAATGCTCGCTTTACTGCTTTTGTTGGGTTCATGCTGGTTTGCCAATGCGCAAAAGGTGTTGCAGATTGAAAAATATGGAAGCCCAAAGACCAAAAAAATGTACATTGGTGAGGAAATCAATTATAAATTGAAAAATGATGAAGTCTGGTATCGCGGCGTGATCGAAGATTTGGACATTGAACGGAATTGGATTGTGCTGCCTGACCGCTACGTACCGCTCGATAGTATTGAAGCTTTTCGTCGCCCGAAGGGTTGGAGCAAGGCAGCGCGCACTTCCCTGTACACTTTTGGTGCCGGCTGGTCGGCAAATGCGCTGATTGGAACCCTCACCGACAATAACCCCGACACGCATTACCTTTGGTCGGACGCCGTTGTGACGGGCACTTCCTGGCTGACGGGTTGGATTCTCCCGAAAATTTTTAAAAATAAAATTACCAAATTTGGTAAAAAGCGCCGCTTGCGCATGCTGGATTTGACGTTTAAGCAGAGAGCACCGGTGAAAGCCTAACAACATGATACCTTTTATTTTTTATCTCTTCGTTGCTGCCAGCCTGGTTCAGTTGTTTTATTGGCTTTTTATTTTTTCAAAATTGGCGTTGTACAAACCTCCACCTTTCAGCGGGGAAGAGCAGCCACCCGTCTCAGTCATCATCTGCGCAAGGAACGAAGCAGAAAATTTAAAAAAAAATTTAATCCATTTCCTAAATCAAAACTACCGTTCGTTTGAAATAATCGTCATAAATGACCATTCTACAGATGCAACGACGGAGGTGGTCTTGAATTTTCAAAAAAAATATGCCAATTTGCGCCTGGTTAATTGCAACAGCAGTCAAAAGCTGCCAGGTAAGAAAACTGCACTAACCTTTGGTATTGAAGCTGCACGCCACGACATTTTAGCGTTGAGTGATGCAGATTGTCAGCCTGCCAGTCCCAATTGGCTTCGATTTATGCAAGGGGCGCTACGGCAGCGCGTAGAAGTAGGGCTTGGCTATAGCCCTTATCAAACACACAGAGGAATCTTAAACCTTTTCATTCGCTTTGAGACCATTTATACGGCTATTCAGTATATGTCGTTTGCGCTGATGGGTTTGCCGTATATGGGCGTAGGCAGAAATCTAATCTATACCAAATCCGTTTTTTCCAAAACCGAAGGCTTCAAAAAGCACCAAAACATCGCTTCGGGAGATGATGATCTCTTTGTAAACGAAGCGGCTCAATACGCAAATGTTCAAATTGTTATACATCCAGACGCTTTTGTGTTGTCAGAACCTAAAAGAACCTGGAGAGGCTACTACCACCAGAAATCCCGACATCTAAGCACCGCTACCAGCTATCAGGGTAAGCATCAGGTGTGGTTGGGTGCATTGTCGCTGAGTCATGCACTACACTATCTGTTGGCGATTTCCTTGTTGTTGGGCGGTACATTTGTAATCCCAATATTCATCACAGTGTTGGTGAGAATGGCAGTAGTCTCATGGATATATTACAACGTGCTCAAAAAATTGCAAGCGTTGGAGCTTTGGCGGTGGATTCCGCTGCTCGACGCTGCCTATGTCCTGTACTACCTGGTATTCGCACCTGCGCTACTAATCGGTAGAAAGGACATATGGAAGCAGTAACCCCTCCCGCTTTTTGCTTGACACATCGGGCGTATGAAGATTACGAACTGGTGCAGCAGGCAGTACGAGGCAACCAACAGGCGTATGCCTCTTTGTTGAATCGCTACCAACAGTCGGTGTATCACACCATGTTTCGCATGGTGCGCAATGATGAAGATGCCACTGACCTGACGATGGAAGCCTTTGGCAAGGCGTTTTGCAACTTAATCAGCTATGTGCCGCGCCACGCGTTTAGCACCTGGTTGTTTAAAATTGCCATCAATAATTGCATAGACCACATTCGGCGGAAGCGGCTGAATTTGATGTCGTTGGATGAATCTTCGGAGGCTGAACATGAGATTGAATTTGGGGATAAGCTGCGCGACAGAGCGCGCAACCCGGAAGAACAATTCATTCGCAATCAGCGACTCGATTTGATGCGGCGTGCCTTGACCGAATTGGATCGCAAGTATCGATTGATGATTGAAATGCGCTATTTTGAAGAATTGAGCTATGATGAAATTGCGGAAGAAATGGAATTGCCACTAGGCACCGTGAAAGCGCAACTTTTCAGAGCCAAAGAATTGCTCTATGAACTGCTACAAAAACCCGGATATAGCAACTATTTCGACTTCTCTACTAGAAGAACTAAAAAAGAGAGTTTAGCGTAGAACTCAAAAAATGTTTACACAATAATGCCTCTCTGGTTCAATTTTAATTGAAATCAGAGGGGTGTTTTTTTTAATTTGAAATGTGAAATGTGAAAAAGGGGTTGATTTTTATTTTATTAAATTGACACCTGCCGAGCTGCCAATGCGCTTGGCACCTGCCTCGATGAGGCGAATGGCGTCTTCGCGTGTGCGAATGCCACCGGAAGCCTTGATTTTGATTTGATCGTGCAACAAATTTTTCAAAGTGCTCACCACATGTACCGTAGCGCCTTCCCCATTGAAACCGGTAGAAGTTTTGACAAAATCAGGCTTGATTTCCAAACAAATTTCCGTTAAACGCTGCAATTCATCGTCTGTGAGCAAGCCCGTTTCTAAAATAATTTTGATCGTTTTACCCTTGAGGTGCGCCGCCGTCACCATGCTGTCAATGTCATTGCGCACGTAGCTCCAGTTGCCCATTTTTACCGCGCAGAGATTAATAACCGCATCCACTTCGGAGGCACCGTCATCAATCGCACGTTTTATTTCTTCCACTTTTGCGGGGGTGTAAGAGTACCCCATCGGAAACCCTATTACAGTTGCAATTTTTACTTTTAGTTGGGTATCCTGCAAAAAATCAGCCGCCTGACTTACGTAAAATGGAGGAATGCACACTGCCGCAAATTGATATTGAATGGCGTCGGCACAAACTCGCTTAATGTCCTCCACAGTACAATCTGCCTTTAAGATTGTATGGTCAATAAAATTCGCCAGATTCATAAATGATGGTCGGGGTTAAAATTGTGATTAATTAGGTCGTCAACATTAATTCAAACAGCCTGCAAGATATTATAAAATAAATGAATCGAAGGTATTTCATTTTGTTAAAATTGTGTAGTGTGCTAAAAAGCAATACCAAGCTTCTGTGTCGAGTTTTTGATACCCCTCGAAATGGAAAAATTTATTTTTTATCGAAAAAGGTTCTACTCCTGCCAGTTTCTTGCGTTATATTGCTGACAAGGATATTGGTTTCAAAGTTTTACGATTCAAGTGTTCAAAAGACGCAAATGAATTTGAACTAAGGACGTTGGCTTTAAACCATTGAACTATTGAACTTTCAAACTTAAAGAAAATGCTTTTTCCTATTGGCGACGATCAGGTGCGCGGCGGTCACTACCCGTTTGTCAGCTATCTTTTCATAGCACTCAATGTGATTGTGTTTTTTTGGGAGGTGAATATGCCGCCTGCACAATTGGAAGCCTTTATTTTACAATATGGCTCTATTCCGGTAGAAACAGTGAATGGGCAAGATTTATATACACTTTTCACCAGTATGTTTTTGCATGGTGGCTGGATGCACTTGATTGGTAACATGCTGTTTCTCTGGGTATTTGCAGATAATATCGAGGCGGTAATTGGCAATATGCGTTTTTTTGTATTTTATATTTTAGGCGGCTTGGCAGCGCATGCGGCGCATATTTATTTTAATGTATATAGCCCGGTGCCAACAGTGGGTGCCAGCGGCGCTATCTCGGCAGTCATGGGCGCATATTTGGTCATGTTTCCGGCATCGCGTATCAAAATGCTATTTTTCCTTTTCACCTTCCGCGTACCGGCATTCTTATTCCTCGGGTTTTGGATTTGGCAACAATGGGCAAGCGGTACCGCTGCTTTGAATGTAGAAACGGCTCAATCGGAGGGTGTTGCATGGTGGGCGCATATTGGTGGCTTTGTTTTTGGGGTGGTTGCCGGGGTTTATTATCGCACCAGATTTGGCGCTCGTCGCAAATCGGCATTTCAAAGCCGAAACTTTATTTAACCGAGGCGAACTATTTTAACAGTTGAATTGGTTTCGGTAAAAAGGCAAAGCTTGTATTTTAAAAAAGCTTATTTTTGGGGCTTTGTAAAAGCTAAATACTTCCATTGTATGAACACTTCCGTTGCGGTTTTTGATCAAATTTATAACATTATCAAAGAAATTGAATTATCTAATCCATTGAATGTAGAGGAGTTAGAGCAATTTCGCATCCGCTACCTAGGTACCAAAAATATCATCAAACCCCTCATGGGCGAAATCAAATCCGTGCCCAACGAGCAGAAAAAAGAATTTGGTCAGCTTATCAATAAAGCGAAAGAAACTGCGGAAGAAAAGTTCAACGCGTTAAAAGAACAACTCGAAGCCGCTGCGGAGAGCGCGGATGCCTTGTATCTCGACTTGACTGCGCCGGGAGAGCCGCTGCCACTGGGTTCGCGCCATCCGATTGCGATTACTTTGAATCGCATCATCAACATTTTTGAGCGCATTGGTTTTGTGGTTGCCGACGGACCCGAAATTGAAACCGACTGGTATAATTTTACCGCGATGAACACGCCAGAAGACCACCCCGCGCGTGACATGCAAGATACTTTTTATGTGAAAGATTCCAGCGAGTGGCTCCTGCGCACGCACACCTCGCCCGTGCAGGCGCGCGTGATGATGACGCAAAAACCGCCCATTCGCATCATCGCACCGGGGCGGGTGTATCGCAACGAGACCATTTCGGCGCGTTCGCATGCGCAATTTCATCAGGTGGAAGGCTTGTACATTGACGAAGGCGTGTCCTTTGCGGATATGAAGCAGACACTTCTATACTTTGCCCAAGAGATGTTTGGTGCACCCAAAATTCGCCTGCGCCCCTCGTTTTTCCCTTTCACTGAGCCAAGCGCCGAGATGGACGTGTGGATCGGTATGGACAATGAGCGCAATTATCGTCTTTCAAAAGGTACCGGCTGGCTGGAAATCATGGGCTGCGGCATGGTGGACCCGCAAGTGCTCGAAAACTGTGGCATTGACTCTGAAAAATATTCTGGTTTTGCTTTTGGCATGGGCATCGAGCGGCAGGCACTGCGTTTGTACGATATTAGTGATATTCGCTATTTCTTTGAAAATGATGTCCGGTTTTTGAAGCAATTTACATCGGCAATGTAAAAGATTTAACTTCTGATATTCAATATTTTACAAAATAAGTTTTAAATCCTGGTTCGGGTGCGAGGCGTATGTGAGCTTTCGGTTTAAAATTTTATAAAAGGTGCGAATCGATCATTAAAAAGCATTTTTGCAAGCAAGAAAACTTTCTTAATTTCAGGCGTACTTAACAAAACGAACACCGCATGAATAAGCGCACTTTTCTGCAACACCTGCCCATTTTTGGTTTGGGTATGCCCTTTATTTTTAAAAATCTCGATGAATTGGTACATTCCGTCCAGCATTTGTCGTCGGCACAAATAGCTGAAAACGAGGAGTTTTGGATGCAAATTCGCAGTGGCTATCGGCTAAAGCCGGATTATATTAACCTGGAAAACGGCTATTATTGCATCACGCCGCAAGAAACGCTGGAAAATTTCATTCATCACGTGCGGGAAGTCAACTACCAAGGCTCGCATTATATGCGCACCGTGCAGTGGGACAACAAAAAAGCCGTGGCAGCGCGGCTCGCGGAGCTGGCAGGTTGCGGCGCTGATGAACTGATTATCACTAGAAACACCACCGAATCGCTCGATACGATTATTGGCGGCTTCCCTTGGAAAGCGGGCGATGAGGCGGTGTACGCCATTCAGGATTATGGTGCGATGCAGGATATGTTCAAACTCGTGGAAAAGAGGCACGGTGTGGTTTTGAAAAAAGTATCCGTTCCGAATCATCCAAAATCCGACGAAGAAATTGTCGAATTGTATGCCAATGCCATCACGCCAAAGACCAAGCTGCTCATGGTGTGCCACATGATTAACATCACAGGGCATATTCTTCCCATTCGTAAAATTTGCGATATGGCGCACAGCAAGGGCGTGGAAGTGATGGTGGACGGTGCCCACGCGTTTGCGCATATTCAGTTCTCGGTCAAGGATTTAGATTGTGATTATTACGGATGCAGTTTGCATAAATGGCTCAGCACGCCGCTGGGTGCGGGGATGTTGTATGTCAAAAAAGAGAAGATTCCACAAATTTGGCAGCTTTTTGGTGAGGAAGGGCGCAAGGACGACGACATTTATCGCCTGAATCACACCGGTACACATCCGGTTCACACGGATTTAGCCATTAACAATGCGATTGAATACTACCTCCGCCTCGGTCCAGAGCGCAAGGAAGCGCGGCTCCGTTATCTGCAAAATTATTGGACAAGCCAGGTTCGGGATTTGCCGCATATTGTTTTGAATACGCCCAAAGAAACGCACCGTTCCTGCGCGATTGCCAATGTAGGCGTGAAGGACCTAAAGCCGAGCGTGCTTGCCGAAACGCTGTTAAAAAAGTATCGCATCTGGACGGTCGCCATTGACGGAGCGGGCGTGCACGGCTGCCGCATTACGCCGAATGTTTACACAACGACCAAGGAGTTGGATGCTTTTGTGGCGGCATTGAAGGATTTGGGGAAGGTTTAATTAAAAAGCGGGAATTTGCATGAAAAAACCTATAAGGTTGGTATAAACCTTATAGGTTTTTCTAATTTCCTTCAAAATCTACTGCGCTACTGCTATAATCTTGGCAAATGGAATTTGCTTCGCCAATGCCAACACTTGATTTTCATCTTTAAAACCCTCGAACTTGGTTGTGATTAAGGATTGGTTGAATGGCGTGCTCAGGGTAAACGTGAGCGGCTCGCCTTCGCTTTTTTCCAAAGCGCTTTTGTACCCATCAATTTTTATCATTTTGCGCCCGGAACCGATGTTGAGAATGGGATTGGTCAGAAAAGTATTCAAACCAGCCAGTAACGGCGAATCATTAATGAGGTTGATTTCAATGCGTTGGTCACCTTTGGCATTTTGGTAAGTACGGTCAATATAAACCCCCGTAAATCCAAGTGCGTAGCCGTTGTAAACGTCCTCTTTCTTTTGCGCGGCGGCATCGCCCAGTTTTTCCGGCATCTCCGCCAGAATTTTTTCACCGATCAGAATGTATAATTCATTCAGCGATTGTTGCAAAGCAAAGCGGGTCGCTTCCAAATCCTTTGCAGCATAACTAGTGGAGGCTTCCGCCAAGTGCTCGTTGACTTTATTTTGTGTAAAAGCCTGAAAACCAATAAAAAGAATGATTATAGAAAGGTATGTTTTTTTCATGTCTTTTAATTTTTCAAATTCCACATTTCAAATTTCAAATCTACCTTACTGCTCGCCTAATTGTTTTTTGATGTCATTCACTTTGAATTGTTTGGCAACGTTGATCACTTCGTTTTCATCGGCAAAGCCACGGCATTGCAAAGTAAAAACTGAGTTTTGTCCAAGGGGAATGCCTAATTCATAATCACCGTCGTTGTACTTAATCACGCCGCGATTGCCGTCCAGGCTGATGGGCTTTTGCTCTTGATCGGAGCTGTTGTAATTGGAATTTGAAAGCGCCATGCTATAAGCCGACACCAGCATTGAGTTATTAACTATGCCCGCTTCCATGGATTTTTTGCTACCCTCATAAGCGCGACCAATCACCAAGCCCACGAAGCCAACGCCAGTGCTCGTCACCTGATCCTCATCGGGCTGGTAATTCATACCATTGACGGTTTGTGGCAGTGATTCCAGAATAGCGTAGCCGATTTCCAACTCAACGCCCGCCAGCGCTTGTTGAATGTTAAATTTTGCATCTGCAAAACGCTGCTCGTTCGTAGCCGTCTTAGCGTCGCCAATGTGCAGTTTTACGTCAGGTGGCGTCAGCTTTTTGCCTTTTGTGCCAGAATTTGCAGTAGAGCTGGACGTAGTAGTCGTTTCTGTTGTCTTCTCTTCCTCTTTTTTACCAAGCACTTCTTCTGCTTTCTGCTTGATTTTTTTGAGTAATTGTGCTTCAACAGTCGAGGTAGGAAGGGTGCAAAGCCCTAAAGTCAGGAGCATTAAAGCCAGGAGTTGGAATACAGGTTTCATTGGAATTATGTTTTTGATAATACAAATGTAACCTTTTTTGGAGACGGTTGCTGTTATAGGATTTCAATTTAAAAAATTGATATACAAAAAAGCAGTGCCGGTAAAACACCGACACTGCTCACGGAAAATAGGTATTTATTTTCGAATTACTGTTTTACAATTGGCATTGACGCAGTTTTACCATCAATTTGCACGGTAATATAGTACAAACCGGCAGCCAGATTGCGTCCGTTCATCGTGAAATTGTGTTGACCAGCTGCTTGATTCTCAGCAATCAAAGTCTTGATTTCACGTCCTAACACATCCGTCAAACGAATTACCACATTGCTGCTCGTGTTCAAATTGTAAGAAACCGTACAGCTTTCCTTGAATGGATTCGGACCAGCTACGAAGTTGTACTCGCTCAAATCGAAGTTGTCCACCGAAGTGTTTACATCCTTCAACTTGCGAATTCTGCCCTCGCCGCCGACTGGGTAATCCGCAGCTGTCACAACACCGTTGACACCGTCAATGAGGTACTCGTACAAAGCGCGCTGGTAAGACGCACCAATGATGGCGCGCGTTCCAACCGTTGCAAGCGTCGTGAAACCGTCGCCGCCGTCGGCAGTGAAGTTGTTGGTTACGATGTAAACATTCGGTGCGCCGGCTACCACCTGGTAGTTTTGTACAATCGGCGTGCCATCATCCAAGCGAATACGCCAGATTCTGTTTTGCTCAGCAACACCAGCCGTATCCCAAATGATCTCAAAACCAGCAATTTGTAGGAAGCGACCGTCCACATTCACTACATTAGAAACGGAGTGTTCCATGATCGTTTTGAGCTGTGCCGGAGTAATTACGTTTGTAATCACCACTTTGTTATCAAACGGCAGAATGTCAAAAGTCTTCTTCTCGGTAATATTGCTATTGGCAGGAATGATTTCGTCGTTGCGGATACCGCCACCGTTTTGTACACCAATTAAACGAGCATTTGCAGGCAGGTTCAAACCAGCCGCTTCGCGCTTACCCAGCCACAGGAAGGCATCAGCTACCAGGTTACCTTCGTTGGTTTCGCGGGTGCGAATGTTGGCGCGTGTACCATCGAGCGGCACTTCGGTGCGGGCAATGACGTTGCGATCCAAATTAGCAGCATAGATTCTTACAGAATCCACTACAGATGCCTGCAAACCGGAGTCTGGCGCTACATTTGCCACCAAAATAACATCACTTTCCTTTTCAATAGCATCCACTCTACCTTTTTCATCAAATTTGATTTGCAAATTACCTACATAGCGGTATTCGCCGGGCGTTGTTACTACGTAAACATCCTTTTCCTCCGCATCTTTTACAACCAGCGGATATTCGCCAAATTGAGTAATACCTGGCAATTCATTCTTCTCAGGATTGTTTGTCAATAATTCGTCGCCACCGCCCGCAATAACTAAATCAACATCAGTCAGGTTTTTAATCAAATCGAGTTCATTATTGATAGACTGCAAATGCGTAATCAGGACGATTTTGTTCACGCCTTCGTCAATCAATTCATCAATTTGCTGCTGCGCAATCGAAACAATTGCGGTATCTACTTTCACATTGCGCAAGGTAGTAATGGTGTTTACCTGCGGATAAATCAAACCAATGACACCAATTTTCTGACCATCTACATCCACTACGGTGCGCTTGGCAATTCTACCTGCATCAAACAATGCTTGTAAGCCTGGTTCGCCCGTGAAATCAAGGTTTGCGCTCAAATAAGGCGGCGTGGTTGCTTTGAAATCGGTAATCATTTTTTGTAATACATCTGGACCGAAGTCGAAGTCGTGGTTACCGATTGCAATGGCATCATACCCGATAGAATCGAGTACAATCGCATCGTAATAAGGCAAGCCAGGAGCGCGGTTCAAGCTCGCATTGAAAGCAATGCCTGCAAGGAAATTGTCACCAGAAGAGAGCGTGATGAATGGCAGGTCTTCCATTTTCAAGGAGTCCACCACTGTTTTGAACGGCGCAGCACCACCGATGAGGCGACCGCCTACGAGTTCCGGTTCGAGTTTAGATTCGCCGTCGTTGTTGTGAATGATACGCAGCGTAAAGCCATCCGCTTCAAACTGAGCACCCCAGATCGTCACCGTACCGCTGATTTCATTTGGCGTTACGATCAGCGGACTGCCAGTTGGAGAATCTTCTGCCGAGATATACACGATGCTTTCCACACCCAAATCACCAGCTTCTGGCGTTTCTGCGTTGGCATCAAAGTTTCTATTATTAAAATAGTTTACAAAGTAAGGCGCAGTCGGATCGGTAATGTTGTAAATCATGACACCACCTTGTCTTTCTAAGCCAATCAAAGCCAATACGGTGTCGCCACGCTGAACGATTTCGATTGCTTCTGGCTCCGGACCTTTGTCATCACTGCGATTCTTGCGAGAGTCGTTGTCAGTGTTGGTGCTGTTGAAGTGGTCAGGATCAATTTCAGCAATCAAGCGCTCAAATTCATTGCCACTGTCGTACACCAAGTTGCCGTATTGATCCCAAATGCTAAAGGAACGAGCGCCGTAAGAATAAATCTGATCCACGTCGCCATCGCCGTCGAAGTCGCCGTCCACATCGGAAGATAACAGACGACCTAAATTGGTATTTGGCTGCAATTCTGCTGCATTTGGGTAGGCAGTTGGATCAAGATTTAAACTACCCACTCTGGTTTCTTCAGAGAATGTATCGTAATCTCTGGTATCCCCTTCGTTGGCAGTTACGATATAGTTCATGCCATTGATTGTCACAGCGTCCGTTGCGTCTGGATTGTAAATACCCAGCACTGGCCAGTTTCTGATGTCAATATCAGCTGCGGTGTTGCTTGCGTCGAGGCTATTGTTATTGCAGAATTCAATAATTCCAAGTACCGAAGCATCCGAAACACCGGCACCCGCCAGACCGAAGTCGTTGTCGTTGATAACAGCGATGTTACCATTTGGCAATGCCATGATACCCTCTGGTTTGTCACCTGGCAGGTAGCCAATGGAAGGCAAATTCAATACTTTCGTTTTGTGAACTGCTTGAATACCAGCCGCTTTTAATCCATCGGAGCCTGTAGATTCTAAAGTTGCGCCAGCGCCATTGTTAGTAGCTAATGGATTGACGAGTACATTGGTTGCGCCGGTCAAGTTAATTCGGTAAACATATTTCTTACCAGTCGGTTGTCCTGGCAAGCTGGAATCTCTTTCTAATACCAGGAATTGACCATTGCCAACATACACGGCATCACCAATTTTGTCCACGCGATCCAGCGTGAAACGTGCGCCGGTGTTGCTTTCCAGCAAATAAACGTATTCTGCTACCGGATTACCCGTTGCTGCATCAATACCTAAAATGCGAATGACGTCGGTGGCATTTCTCACAGAAGTGCCCGGCGCTTCAATCGGAGATTGAATAAAGGCATAAATAATATTGTTATCAGAATCGTAAGCAATAGCTTCAAAACCGCGATTTGCACGGCGCTTGCTATACACAGCAGGCAGTGTTTCTGCACCGTAGAAGCCTGGCGCTTGAGGCGTTGTACCCAATAAGGAAGTTCCTTGTGGCACGTAACGCTCGATCAATGTACCATTTGGCTGGAACTTGTAAATGGCAGGACGGGTTTCGTCGCAAGCCCAGAAGTTGCCATCCTTATCTTTGATAATTCCTTCAAAATCACCACCATACGCGTCGTATTCCAATTCATTGAATTGTACACCGGTATTGCTCGTGTAATCCACGCTTGCAAAAGGACCGCCTGCGGTGCTAGTCACTTTCACATCGTCAATGCGCCAGCGAGAAGCCGTGCCTGCTACTGTACCGGTTGACAAGTAGCGGAAAGCCACGTAAGTCGAATCAGAAATAAGAGCAGTGATGTCAATATTGCCAGAAGGTGTATCCACGTTGCTGCCTGCGGAAAGCGTCGCTTGGGAAGTAATATTCGTCCAGGTTGCAGCCGAAGGATTGCCTGTTCCGCTGTAATTGGTAGAAACCAATACTTCCAAACTGCCGCCGTCAAAGCCTTTGATCGAATTGAAAGACAAGAAAGCATTGGTATAATCTGTCAAATCAATGCGTGGTGAAATCAACCAGTCGTCGCTGGCGACATCTGCGCCAAAGCCGTTCATTTCTGCGAAAGCATCGCCACCGAAGGTGTTGCGTGTCCAGTTATTTGTACTTGCCGCGCTAAAAGTGGTAAAAGGACTCAAAACAGCCGCTGCATTTTCAAAATCAACGGAGAGGATGGTTCCGCCTGTACCGTGCGCGTAAGTCACCGGCACTTCGTCATAACCAGGGATGTTGCCTTTGCCTGTAATTGGCGTCACGCCGTCTTTGCGCGTGAGCAAAATTTGCTCGTCCAAAGTCACTTCGCCCGTTTCGATGTTCAAGGTGAATTTTGCAATTCTACCCTGGTAGTTTGGCAATTTGTAAGGGCGCAAATCGTTCGTCGGCGTTGGCGTTGCATTGGCAGGAGCGGTTGGCTCGTCATTTGGACCCCGGTCTGGAATGGTGTAGAATGTGTAAGACGTTTCCGTAGATTCTTCTTCATCAAACCACAAACCAGAGAAACCGCTCAAACGCACAGGCGGCAAGCTGTCTCTGTAAGTTGGCGTACCCAGAATCGGCATGTCCACCAATTCATTCAAAAAGAACTGATTCAACACTGGGCTACCGCTGTTGTGGTCTTTGTAGCCTAAAGGTAAAATGTCGCGTAAAGCATTGGTTGTCAAATCAATTACCGCGAAAGCGTTATTTTCTTGTAATGTAACATAAGCCAATTGACCATTTTCAGTAATGGCAATGTACTCTGGTTCAAAGTCTTGTGCAACGGTTGCATTCGGACCGAAGATGCGGATGCCACGATTTTGCAAAGCCACTTTCCGGCTGTTGTAAGCCTGGAAGTTGATATTCGTAACGGTAGCTGTTGCTGCACCGCCAGCTACATTGATGATCGAAACAGAACCTTCTGGGTCAACGGAGTAATCGTCATTTGGCTCGCCTTCGTTTGCTACCAATACTTTTGTACCATCTGGCGTGAAGGTCAACATATCGGGCAAAGCGCCAACGGTTACCTGGCTGATGAAATTCCCCAGGTTGTCAAAGAATACCACCGAACCATTGTCGGTTTTCTCTTCTGCTTCCACTGCCACCGCTACCAAACCATTGAAAACCGCAACGCTGTTCACGCCGCCACCGTAAGTGGACATATCGAGGTCGGTTACTTTGGTTGGACTTGCAGGATTGGTAATATCCAGAATTGTAACGGTGTTCGCCAACGCATTCGTTGAAAACAAACGCTTGCTTAATTTATCGTAGGCGACAATTTCCGCTGCACCTTCGTCGAAAGCACCAGTAGCATAAGTGCCGAGCACTTCCATTTCCAGTTCTTCCGGGTCACCTTTGGCAATTTCGTCGTCGCAGCCTTCCAAAACAGTCGTAACCGGTCCTTCGTCTTCTGGCGCTGCCAAAGTAATGACCAGTTTTGGTGCACCAGCAGCGTTTTCATCAAAAGATTCTGCCTCGCGCGTACCAGTACCACGGAAGATAAATGCCATGGCATTGCCCGGAGCCCAGCCTGGACGATTGATTAAGCCTTGTACCAGACTTGCAAGATTTGGCGTCGTTTGGTCGGGACCTGCTTGACCTACTGCATTCCAGCTACCTGGGCGGATGTTCCAAATCACAGAATCCGCAGAAGTTGGGCGAGGAGAGATGTTAAAAGGTGTTGTAGCAAAAGCGTCCGGGTTATCGGCAGCCTGTGCTTTGATGGAAATTACACTTGGATCAGCATTTTTACTCGTATTATCTACCTGGAAAATAACTCTGGCATCCAGGACAGTCGCACCTTTTGGAATGGTGACATTGCGGAAACGAACACCCACTAATTGCGGTTCTGAGCCATCGCGGTCTTCCGAGCCGAGTTCTAAATCGGAACTACCAGCGTCCATTGAGCCGCTGAGGATTCTTTCTTCCAGATCGTCTTCGGGAGCACTTACTTGCGCCATGAATGTCGTGGTAGATTCTACGTAATCAATAATCAATTTTGGAGCGCCCGCAGGCAAACCGTCATAAGATTCTGCCTCGCGTGTGCCTGTACCGCGCATGATGAACGCCATCGCATTGCCAGAAGCCCAGCCATCGCGGTTGACCAATGCCTGTACCAGACTTTTTAAATCAGGCGTCGTTTGATCGGCTCCATTTGCACCAACGGTATTCCAGCTACCGGTAGGAATGTTCCAAACCACAGAATCTGTTGTAGTCGGGCGAGGTGAGATGTTGAAAGCCGTTGTCGCAAAAGCGTCTGGATTGTCGGCAGCTTGTGCTTTGATAGAAACGACGCAAGGGTCTGTGTTTTTGCTGGTCGCGTCCACTTGAAACACGATTTTCGCACTCAAGATGAAAGCACCTTTTGGGATGGTGACATTACGGAAGCGAATGCCCACCAATTGAGGAACAGAGCCATCGGTTTCTTCCGAACCCAGCTCCAGGTCAGAGCTACCTGCATCCATTGCACCGGTGAGAATTCTTTCTTCTAAGTCATCTTCAGGGGCGCTCACCTGTACCGTCAGCTGTTTTTGTGCTGACATTACGGTGCCTATCGCTCCCAAAAGCAAGAGGAGTAGAAATAGTTTCTTCATAATGTTAATTTAGTGTTTTGATAATTTACGATAATAAGGAGCAGGAGGAAAGGAACAAAAAGATACGTGTTAAGCTTGTATTAATTTTATAACAATATGTAAATTTAAGATTAAAAATTTGTTAAATAAATATTATCCCAGCAGACTGTTTAAAGAAAGTTTTACGATTGTCCTTATCAAGCGTTGTTTATCAAACAAAAAAAATGTGCTGCACTTCCGAAGCACAGCACATTTCATATATCAAATATAAAATTTTTATTAACCATTCATAGAAGCCAGGAATTCTTCGTTGCTGGAAGTATGTTGCATTTGCTTCAGTAGGAATTCCATCGCCTCGTCGGGCTTCATATCTGCCAGGTGATTGCGTAGAATAAACATACGCTGCAACGTATCTTTGTCGAATAACAGGTCGTCGCGGCGCGTGCTGGAGCGCGTAAGGTCCACCGCAGGATACAAGCGCTTGTTCGCCAACGAGCGATCCAACTGCAATTCCATATTACCTGTACCTTTGAATTCTTCAAAGATCACCTGATCCATCTTAGAACCTGTATCAATCAAGGCTGTTGCCAGAATGGTCAAGGAACCGCCGCCTTCTACGTTACGAGCCGCACCAAAGAATTTCTTCGGCTTGTGCAGTGCATTTGCTTCCACACCACCGGAGAGCACCTTGCCACTCGCAGGAGCCACCGTGTTGTAAGCCCTTGCCAAACGCGTAATCGAGTCGAGCAGGATGCACACATCGTGTCCGCATTCTACCAACCGTTTGGCTTTTTCTAAAACAATACCCGCCACGCGCACGTGATTGTCAGCAGGTTCGTCAAAAGTAGAAGCCACTACTTCGGCTTTAACGCTGCGCTTCATGTCGGTTACTTCCTCCGGGCGTTCATCTACAAGCAACACGATCAGGTAAGTTTCCGGGTGGTTTTTAGCAATGGCATTTGCCACGTCCTTTAACAAGAAGGTTTTACCTGTTTTTGGTTGCGCCACGATCAAACCACGCTGCCCTTTACCGATTGGTGTGAACAGATCAATCATCCGCGTACCAAAATCGCGTCCCGTTGGAGAAGTGGTCAATTTGAATTTTTCATCGGGGAATAGCGGCGTCAGATAATCAAACGGCACCCGATCCCGAATATCTTGCGGTTCTAATCCATTGATTTTAGAAACCCTTAGCAAGGCGAAATATTTTTCCCCTTCTTTTGGCGGGCGAATGGCACCCCGAACGGTATCGCCTGTGCGCAAGCCAAACAGCTTGATTTGAGAAGGCGACACATAAATATCATCAGGAGAAGTCAGGTAATTATAATCGGAAGAACGCAGAAAACCATATCCATCGGGCATCATTTCCAAAATCCCTTCCCCTTCGATAATCCCGTCAAGCTCTATGTCAAATTCGTCAGATGGAACATTGCGGCGATCCCTGTCCCGATCGCGGTCTCTACTATCTCGGTCGCCTCGCTCGCGGTCGCGGTCTCTTTCCCGAAAATCCCGATCACTGCGGTCGCGATCTCGGTCACGATCTTCGATTGGAGGGCGCTCTTCCAGAGGCGCTTCTTCAAAATCATCTTCATAGGCGGGTGCTTCCCGGCGGGCACGCACGGGCGCTTCCGGGGCGGGTTGATATTCATCCCGCGTAACTTTTTTGCGAACCCGGCGACGGCGAATGCTATCATCCGAATCATCTTCGGAATCCTCATTGTCAAAACTTTCCTCTCGAGCAGCGCCGTTACCAGCTTGATAATGAATAGGCTCGTCTGTTTCCTCTTTTACCGTAGCGACGGGGGGCATGTAATTGTCATCGTCGTCATCCAGGGGAGTAGGGGTGAAGTCATCTTCATCATCTAATTCGGTAGAAGCGCCGCCCAATGCTTGGAAGTCGAGGATTTGATAAATTAAATCTTGCTTGTTAAGTCGCTTGTACCCATTGATTCCCAGTCGCTCGGCTACGTCACGTAGCTCAGGAACCAGCATCTCATTCAATTGCGAAATATCGTACATACGATGATGTATTGTTAATTGTTGGAATGTTTAAACAAAAAATGCTGTAAGTAAAAACACATTAGAGTAATAGTGGATTCAAGTATGTGGGGATCTTCTCCAATTCTATACACGGTATTTTAACAAACTATTTATAGCCTACCAACCTCTTTTCCCAGGAGTGTTGTTCCGACATCAATTAAAAGTAGGGAATACCAGCAGGAATTGAGATTTTATCACCTTTATCAAACCAAGCTAAAACTGAATGCTGATGTATGGTGGTGTGCCTTCGCGTTCTTGCTACTGCAAAAATACATAGAAATTTTTGTTTTCAAATAGTATCTTTGCAAAAAATACAACTAAAACTTTTTAGGAAAGTTCAGTGCCGTATTTATTTTTTCACTTACTGGAATTATAACGCATTATGCTCCAAGTTAGTTTCCTCCGACAACAAAAAGATCGTGTTATTGAAGGGTTAAAGAAAAGAAACTTTTCAGATGAGGATTTACAAATCATCGAAGACATTTTACAATTAGATGATACACGGCGCAATTCGCAGTCTGAACTCGATGCCGCCCTTGCCGAACGCAATGCCCTTTCAAGAGAAATCGGCGAGTTGATGAAGCAAGGCAAGCGCGAGGATGCTGAAACCAAAAAAAATCGGGTGGCTGTTCTAAAAGATCAGGCGGCTTTGCTCGAAGAGCGACTCAGCGCAGCGCAGGCTCAAATGGAACAGTTGCTGTACCGGGTGCCTAACATTCCGCATCAATCCGTGCCTTACGGCAAATCGGCAGATGATAATGAAGTGTTTAAAGCCTGGGAAAAACCCATGCCCGAATTACCCGCAGATGCGCTGCCACATTGGGAATTGGCGGCAAAATACAATGTGTTTAACCTCGAACTTGGCACAAAGCTCACTGGCTCTGGTTTTCCCGTGTATCGCGGCAAAGGCGCTAAATTGCAACGGGCGTTGATTGCCTTCTTTTTGGACGAAGCAACTGCTGCCGGATATGAAGAAATTTTGCCGCCGCTGATGGTCAATGAGGACACGGCACGCGCCACCGGGCAATTGCCTGATAAAGAGGCACAAATGTATTATGTAGAACGTGATAATTTGTACCTCATTCCTACTGCCGAGGTGCCTGTTACGAATATTTATCGCGACGAAATTTTAGAAGAAAAAGAATTACCTATCAAATTGACCGGTTATACGCCTTGTTTTCGTCGAGAGGCAGGCTCGTATGGCGCGCACGTGCGCGGCTTGAATCGGGTGCATCAGTTTGATAAAGTGGAAATTGTGCGCATGGAGCACCCCGAGCGTTCGTATGATGCGTTGATGAATATGCTGGAACACGTGTCAGGGTTGTTAGATAAATTGGAATTACCTTACCGCATTTTGCGTTTGTGTGGCGGCGATATGGGATTTACGTCAGCGCTAACTTTTGATTTTGAAGTCTATTCCGCGGCGCAGCAGCGTTGGCTGGAGGTGAGTTCGGTTTCCAATTTTGAAACTTTTCAAAGCAATCGTTTAAAATTGCGTTTCCGCGATGCTGACAAAAAGACACAACTGGTGCATACGCTCAATGGGAGTGCCCTGGCTCTGGCGCGCATCGTTGCAGCATTGCTAGAAAATAACCAAACGCCCAAAGGCATTGTGATTCCTGTGGCATTAAGACCTTATACTGGATTTGACATTTTGTCGTAGAATGCGATGAACTTGTCGAATGGCATGAACTTCGCAAGTACAATTGTAGTTTATACTAAGGTGTAAAACGTTCTAAAAAACGTAGGCTTTTCTTATTAAAAAAGGAATCGAAATATGTTTGGATACATTGTAATTGCTGGTCTCTTTTCGATTATCGGAATGGTTATCAGCATGCGTTTGCGTAGCAAATTCAACTACTACAGTCAAGTTGGCTTGCGCAATGGAATGAGCGGTGCAGAAGTTGCCGAATCCATGCTGCGTCATTATGGCATCCGCGATGTGCGCATCACAGAAGGGCAGGGCTTTTTAAGCGATCATTACAACCCGCTCAATAAGACGGTCAACCTGAGCCCGGAGGTGTTTCACGGCAGAAGTGTAGCCGCTGCCGCAGTTGCTGCGCATGAGTGCGGTCACGCTGTGCAGCACGCCAATGCTTATGCCATGTTGCAAGTGCGTTCCGCGTTGGTACCCATTGTCAATATCACTGCCAACCTCCAGCAGTACCTGTTGTTGTTGGCTTTAGGCGCTTTTGGTGTGCAGGGTAGCCAGTTGTTATTGCTTATTACCGTTGTTGTATTTGGTATTACAACGCTATTTAGTTTGGTAACTCTACCAGTTGAATTCGATGCCAGCCGACGCGCGTTGGTATGGCTCGACCAGAGCGGCGTAGCGCGCGGCGCTGAATACGATGGCGCTAAAGATGCCTTGTGGTGGGCAGCCATGACTTATGTGGCAGCAGCATTGTCGGCGCTGGTGACGCTGTTGTACCTCGTTTTTCGGATGAATAACGACTAAAAAAACGAATATTTCAAAAATAAGTGTGATTGGTGATGCAAATTGCCAGTCACACTTTTGTTTTTACTTTGCCATTTTACAGCTAATTTGCTACCTTTGCGCCACATTTATTGGATCAAAACAACTCAAATCATGCAAGCGGAAGAAGTGAATCAATACATATCGCATGCCGAAGATTTAATGGAACATGCGATGGACCACTTACAAAAAGAACTGACAAAAGTGAGAGCTGGCAAGGCTTCTACAGCAATGTTGGAGGGTTTAATGGTGTCGTATTATGGTAATCCTACCCTGATTAGTCAGGTTGCGAACATTTCTACTTCAGATGCACGGACGCTGGTGATTCAACCCTGGGAAAAGAACATGTTGGGTCCGATTGAAAAAGCCATTTTTGAAGCTAACATTGGCATTACGCCTCAAAACGATGGTGAAGTGGTGCGTCTTTCCATTCCGCCGCTTACCGAAGAGCGCCGAAAAGAAATGGTAAAAAAAGCCAAAGGCTTGGGAGAAGATGCCAAAGTAAGCATTCGCAATGCTCGCCGCGATGGTATGGAGCACATTAAAAAAGCAGTGAAGAACGGCTTCCCAGAGGATATGGGCAAGGCGAAAGAGGCGGAAATTCAGAAAATGACGGACAATTTTATTGTTAAAATTGACCATTTCATTGAGGCAAAGGAAAAAGATATTATGACAGTGTAATAATTGTTAATTGCTGATTGTTAATTGCTGATTGTTAATTGTTATTGAAGGTATGTTTCAAACAAAGTGCAGTAATCAACAATCAAAAAATGAATCCAACAGGAGATTGCAATATTTTTTGCAGTCTCTTGTTGTTTCTGTACCAAGCACACTGGCAAATTCGTTCGAGTTTTCAAAAAAATCTAGCATGCCTTTTACAATTGATAAAATTGCAACTTTTTGTCTGTTCATTCTGGCAATCAGTGCCTGCAATGAAGCCACGCCTACGCCCAAGCCACGTGCCTACCCGCGTGTGGTTTATCCCACAAAAGCGTATCAATCTTTTGATGAAAATTATTGCAATTTTACATTTGAGTACCCCACTTATGCCGAAATTCAGCAGGATACCAATTTTTTCAACGAAAAACCCATTCATCCCTGTTGGTTCGACCTTTACATCCCAGCATTTGACAGCCGTTTGCATGTGAGTTACTATCCTATTTCCAAAGAAAATGCTTTTAAAGACCTCAAGGACGACACGTATGAAATGCTCGATTGGCACAATAAAAAAGCTAACTATATCGAGGATCGGCGCATTGAAAAGCCCAACAACGTGAGCGGCTACGTCTTTATGCTCGATGGTCCGGCGGCTTCGCCCATGCAATTTTATCTGACCGACAGTACGCATCATTTCCTGCGGGGCGCCCTGTATTTTAATACGCAAATCAATCCTGATTCATTAGCACCTGTTTATAAATTTGTAGAAGAAGATATATTTAAAATGTTGGAGACGTTTGAATGGACGAAAGGAGGGTGATAGGGTGATGGGTTAATAGGTTGATGGAGTGATGAGGAACTGAAACTTTTCGACCCTTCAAGTAAAAATACTATCTTTGCGCGACAATCTTATTCTAGCAACTAATAGCGGAAAGTCTGATGTCTGGCATCTGGCATCCTAAAATTTGGCATCTCGAATTATGTATAAAAGCAAAAAAGTAGTAGTGGTGCTACCGGCTTACAATGCTGCCCTCACCCTAAAAAGAACCTACGATGAAATTCCCTTCGATTTGGTGGATGAAGTGATCCTCTGCGATGACGCCAGCCGCGATAACACGGTGGAATTGGCACACCAAATTGGCATTCGCCACGTACTCGTGCACGAGCAGAACAAAGGGTACGGCGGTAATCAGAAAACGCTGTACAACAAGGCTTTAGAATTGGGCGGTGACATCGTCATTATGTTGCACCCGGATTATCAATATACGCCGAAGTTGATTCCCAGCATGGTGAATATCATTGGGGAGGACTTGTATCCGGTGGTGTTGGGCTCGCGCATTTTGGGGCGAGGCGCACTGGCAGGCGGCATGCCATTGTACAAGTACATTTCAAATCGTTTTTTAACTTTCACTCAAAATTTGCTGGTCAGCTACAAACTCTCCGAATACCACACCGGTTATCGCGCCTTCAGTCGGGAAGTGTTGGAAACCATTAATTTCAATGCAAATTCCGATGATTTCGTGTTCGACAATGAAATGTTGTCCCAGATTATTTATGCAGGTTTTCACATTGCAGAAGTTACTTGCCCTACCAAATACTTTGAAGAGGCGTCTTCCATCAATTTTAAGCGTAGTATGAAATACGGATTGGGCGTGCTACGGGTGTCTCTCATTCACCGGTTGGCAAAAATGGGCTGGCTCAAACCATCCTTGTACGAACGCTTGCCTGCTGCCGGTCAAAGCCGCAAACGAGCCTAACGACAGGTGGTTACATCGGTTTTGGGAAAAATGTTAGTTTTCACCTCTGTCAAAAGCTACTTTTCCCAAGTAAATAGCCGCAAGCAAAAGTGTGTATGCAAGTGTTGCCGTCATAAGGTTTCAAAGTAAAAGTATTTCAAATGGCTTTCCAAAAATTTTAGGTAAAGCAATTATTAAGAAACTGTAAAGTCAATCCGACTGTTGCGTAACGTGTAGTGGGTTAATACCAAATTTGAAATGAGAAGGCGTAAATGCGAAAAATTAAACAGCTACAAACCATTATGTTATTTTAAAAATCAATACGCCATTATCAATTGAAAATGGTATAAGAGGAGCATTGCTGCTATAACGAACAAATCTGCGCTATTCCTATATTTGAATTAAAGTTTATTTAAAAAATTTTGTTCCACCCCTTTTTTATTGGTAGAAAAACGATTTTTGAATGCCGGCTGACATTAAAGATTTTTTGGATGAATGTGTAGAACGATACAACTGCCCGGCTTTTATCGAATCCGACCCGATCCGCATTCCGCACCGCTTTTCCAAATTGCAAGACATCGAGATCATGGGCTTTTGGACCGCCATCCTCGCCTGGGGGCAACGCAAAACCATCATCAACAGCGCCAATCGCCTCATTGAGCTGATGGACGGCGCTCCTTATGATTTCATTATCAACCATTTAGAAAAAGATCGCCAACGCTTCCTCGATTTCAAACACCGCACTTTTCAAGCCACGGATACCTTGTATTTTCTCGAATTTTTTCAACAACATTACCGACAACATGATTCCCTCGAAGCCGCTTTTTTGATAGATGCCGGACGCCAGATGCCAGATACCACACGCTCACTTTCTAGCGTCCAGCATTTGCCCTTGGCAGCAGCGGTTTCCCCCCTCGGGGGGGACGGAAGGGGGGAAACGACCGAACCCGCCCTTTTGGCTTTCCACGAGTACTTTTTTTCTTTGCCCGACGCGCCCGCGCGTACCCGCAAGCACATTCCCACACCCGCGCGCAAGTCCACCTGCAAGCGCCTCAACATGTTCCTCCGCTGGATGGTACGCAACGACAACAAAGGCGTGGACTTTGGGCTTTGGAAAAAAATCTCCCCCGCTCAACTCCTCATGCCCCTCGATGTACATGTGGACAGGGTCGCCCGGCGATATGGTTTGCTCACGCGCGAAAAAAGTGACTGGCAGGCAGTGCTAGAACTGACGGAAACGCTGCGGCAATTTGATGCGGAAGACCCTGTGAAGTATGACTTTGCGCTGTTTGGATTAGGGATTTTGGAGAAAAATGAAATGAGATTTTAATAAAAATACGTCCTCACCCAATCCCACAGACTCACGCGATTGATAAAAACGTACAACAACAACATGATCCCCAAAAATAAAAGAATGCGAAGCGTGGTGCGCCGGGCGTTGGCGTTTTTCTCGCGGCGGGTTTTATAGTTGCGGCGGCGGCTTTGGTACGTCATGTGTATAAATTTATACCATTTTTATAAAAGTAAAAGGCGAATATTTATTCAACTGATTCTTTGTTTTTCAATACAGTCTGGCATCTGGCTTCTGGCATCTAAATATCACATCTCTCGATGGCGTTCCCAATAATTTTGGTCTTCAATTTCTTCGAGAATAGTGAGGTAATTGATGTAGCGCAATTCGCTGATGTCACCCTCCTCAATCGCAGCTTTCACGGCGCAGCCCGGCTCGTTGCGGTGGAGGCATTTGCCACCGAATTTGCAGTTTTCTGATACTTCAAAAAATTCCCGGAAATTATGCGCCACGTCCAATGGTTCTAAATTATTGAAAGCCAACAACTTAATGCCTGGTGTGTCAATAATCGAGCCACCAAAATCCAACTCGTGCATCTCCGCAAAAGTCGTGGTGTGCTGCCCCTTGCCGGAATAATCTGATAACTCGCTGGTTTTCAGGTGAAATTGCGGTTGAATCGCATTGATGAGACTTGATTTTCCAACGCCCGACTGACCGCTTACCAGCGTGGTTTTATCTTTTAGAATGGTTTTCAACTCCTCCAAACCCCGTTTTTCCTGGGCGGAGACGAGCAAAACATTGTAACCGATATCAGAATAAATGTATTTCAATCCACCAAAAATTTCCAGTTCTTCCTGTTCGTACACATCGGCTTTGTTAAACACAATGGTAACGGGAATTTCGTAGGGTTCGGTCATCAACAAAAAA
Organism: uncultured Saprospiraceae bacterium; assembly: GCA_964517145.1. Lineage (GTDB taxonomy): Bacteria > Bacteroidota > Bacteroidia > Chitinophagales > Saprospiraceae > JADJNW01. Next base: position 6,265 of record CAZFBN010000005.1, on the reverse strand, counting down.
CGATCAATGAAGCCTTGCTTGAGATTGGGATTGACAATGGTAGAAATCAGCAAAGCCTGGTCGATATTGCTCGCCAGCAGGTGCAGATCGTGCTTTTTGCGCGGCGACTGGCGTACCACGTAGTTTTTGCGCGGCAAAATTTGTTTGATAATGCCGGTGCCTTCGTCTCGGTCTTCGATTTCCATTTCTACCTCGTCGCCCACCGCCACCGGGTTGGTCAACTTCATGCCATCCAAGCGAAACTTACCCACAATGCGGCACTGACAGATACTGCCATCCGCCAGTTTCACCTGATACCACAGCCCCGTTGATTTGATTACGATTCCTTTCTGCAAATCCAAATAATTTTAATTGATCGCTTCAATTTTGTCCATAAAAACATTGACCAGTTTGTGCTGCTCAGTAAGATTCAAAATTTGTTTCCAATTCAAATGAAGTAGCTGGTGTAAATCTTTCAATTTTAAATTACCAATTTTTAAATGGATGACCCTGGGAGGCGGAATTTGAAGTAAAATACGTTGAGAAAAATCGCTGTCTTTAGAAATGATTGTCAAATTGTTTTCAATAGCGTATTCCCATATTTTTTGATCACTCATTTTGTAATCAATGTCAAATGCATGAATATAATCTTCGCTATTCCAAAGAGAAAAATAACAGGGCAAATTAGCATCCACTAAATATTTTGCCATTTCAAGCTACTTTGCTCATTGGAATAATGGTATAATGATGATCTGCCATTTTAATTGCAAAATCCAAACAAGCATCTATATCTTCCGTCTCCAACATCGGATACTGATGTAAAATATCTTCCCGATTGTCACCTGCTTTTAAAAATTCCAGGATAGTTTGAACCGTTATGCGCATTCCCCGAATAGTGGGTTTGCCATTGCACAATCCTTCATCTACCGTAATCCGATCAGTTAAATGGATCATTTTCAAAAAATTGATTATTGCTTGTAACAGTTTGTAAAGCTACAAAATTCCCGTTGATGGATTTTTTTAATGCGATTGCAACGATTTATTCCAATTATGCACCGCTGCCGCCATTTCCAACAGCAACTGCGGTTCTTTTTCTAAAATATTGCCTACCACCACTACATCCGCGCCTGCCTGCACATTGGCAAAGGCTTTTTCCGGCGTGCGAATGCCGCCACCCACAATCAATGGTACATTAGTGTTTTGGCTCACCGCCTGAATCATGGCTTCCGGAATTGGAAACTTGGCGCCGCTGCCGGCATCGAGGTATAAGATTTTAAAACCCAACATTTCACCCGCCAGCGCGGTACAAACCGCAATGTCGTTTTTGTTAGAAGGCATGGGCGTTGTATTGCTGATGTAAGAGACCGTTGTAGGCGCACCGCCGTCCACCAGCATATAGCCTGTGGAAATAACCTCCAAGCCACTTTCGCGCAGGTAAGGCGCTACCACTACGTGCTGCCCAATGAGCAACTCCGGGTTACGCCCGGAAATAAGAGAGAGCAACAAAATGGCATCGGCATGCGCACTTACTTGCAACACGCTACCGGGAAAAATCACCGTGGGAATAGCGCAATTAGCTTTCAAAAAATCCAGGCATTCGTCGAGTGCATTGCGCGTGATGAGGCTACCACCCACAAAAAAAAAGTCAACTTTAGCTTGGAGCGAAAGATGCAAAAGCCTTTCCAGGTGCCCTCGCTCGGCTTTATCCGGGTCAATGAGCACCGCCAATTGTTTACCGCCTTTTTTTTTGGCATCCAGCAGATGCTGATAAACCATAGTTTTCTGCATAGGCATTCGGAATTGAAGCTATTAGCCTTTGAGTGCAGCCGGTGTTTGTGTAGGAATGCGAGGATGTCTAAGACAAAATTGCCTTTTCGAGGTGAAAATACAAACTTTTATTGGCTTCTGCCAAACGATATTGCAAAAAGGAAAAAGCTTGTCAATTTGCAACACATTAACAAGCTTTTAGAATCGTTTCTTAATTTACTTTTTTTTCAATGCCCATACATCGTTTAGGAATTCCAACTCAGAAGGCACCGGATCGGTTCCGCCATACCTGCCGCCGCTTATCAAAATTTGATCATTAAACACGCAGGCTGCTACCATGCCACGTGCAGACCAGGGCGCTTGTTGAGTTTCCCATTTTAAACCATCTTCGGAGTATAACACTTCGCTGCCTGCTTTTCCGCCTTGATTAGAGCCAATCAACCATATTTTATCATCAAATACCACCGGTGTGTAGCCAGTGATGTCCTTGCCTGCAATTTGTGAATTGACCATGTTCCAGACGATGCCGTCCTTTGACGACCACACATCATGGCTCAACATAAAAAGTTGGTCTTTCAGTTGCACAAAAAAGTGGCTGTGCCGTTCTCCAAACGCCAGATTGTCCGCTATTTTTTCCCAATTCACGCCATCCGAACTGGTCCACACATCACTAAAAATGGTTTCTCCATTATTCCCACCGATAACCCAAATTTTATTTTGAAAAACAAAAGGATGAAATAAAAATCGTTTTGGCAGATTGCTGTTTTTTGATAAAATTTCCCAGTTTTTAAAATCGGTCGTGCGGGCAATTTGTGTTGTCAAAATATGATCAAACAACGAACCGGAAAAAGTCCCAATGGCATAAACCGCATCGTTAAAAACGACATAGTCCATAAAGCCTTGATTTTTAACAATATCTGGCAAACCGGTCGCAGTCCAGGTTATTCCGTCGGTTGATTCCCATACGCCATCCGAGTGAAAGACATATACTTTTTTACCAACTGTAAACATTTGATAATTGTATGCCTTCGAGTATCCAGGATTGGGCGTTAACTGTGTCCATTCATAATTAGAAGTTTTCAACAGAGGCGCAGCCGCTTTATTCGTCGTCGCGTTTTCTGTTTGTTTATTATCTGACGCACAGCTTGTTATCAAAACAACAAGCATAAATAAAAAGTAAATACGTATCATGGTTGATTCATTTTTTCAAAAATTAAAAGCATTCCATCTGTGTAGTTATTAGCCGACTGTACAGGCGACATGGAGTGCAGCCGATAGCCTTCATGTTCCATTTCTAAGAGCGCAGCCTGCACATCGCGCGCCAACTGGTCGCCATTGATTTCGGGCAGTTGTGCAGAAAAAGCACTTTTGGCTTTTATCTCATCGCAAGGTATAAATAAGGTTTTGTATAAAAATGCCATCACATAAGGAATTAAAGTACAAAAATAGCCGGATTCTGCTAATAAAAAAATGGATGAGCCGCAAGAAAACCGACTCATCCAAAATCCGTGAACGATAAAGCAGGCGCATCAAAATCAATTCACCGTGATTGTTTTTTTCTTGGTGCGGTAGTTGAGTTTCAAATAGCCACCTGCGCTTGTTTTTTGACTCAGGCTGTCAATTCGGTCGCGATACAAATCCGCTTCAGCCGCTACGCCCGGTGCCAAATTATTGAGCTTTTCGGCACTCAGCACCATTTTGGTAGCGCCCACTGCGTTGGTATAAAATGTTTGCACATTGGTCGTAGTGGTGTTGCGGATGAAGAGGAAAACTTCCTCGCGCGCCGCGAGAGGGGTGCCCGTCCAAGTAAAATCATTCGCTTGGTTGCGTGTCACCGAGGTGAAATTCCCCGGAAAATCAATCATCGGCAAGCCACTCACGCTATTGCTGTACGATACGCCATCGGTTCCTTCGTAAGTAAACGTACCACTCGTCACCTTGCCGGCGTACTCTTTTTCGTAATAAGCCAGTACAGGTTTGTAATCCAAAGCGTCATCGTTAAAACGAACTTCAGCGGGTGCAGAAAGCTGCAAGACCGTTCCAAGCGCATTGCCAAAGCGAAACTGCGCGCGCGCATAAGTTTTGTCGGTGTTTTGATCGTAGAGCAGTTCGTAAGTCGTGTAGATTTTGTTTTGATCTACAGAAGCAGATTCTTCGCTTTCGCAAGCCGTAAAAAGCGTACCAAAGGTAGCGAGGGCAACCATAAGGTGTTTCCAGTTCATACAAGCGTGTTTTTTGGTTTTGGAATAAAAATTCGCCGTAAAAACTTCAAAAACGGTCTTTAAATTTTTTAAAATGTATTAAAGTGTTCTTAAATAAGTCTTAAATAATGGCGGTAAAAAAGGAAAGGTTAAAAAAATAAGAATTGGTTATTTTTTATTATTTAACGTTTTGTAATTTGCTGATTACTAGACACTCCGAATGAAATTATAAATTAAAAATAATCAATAAATTATGCACATGTTGCACTTAATTGAACCCAGCGTTGCACTAGCAAACGAATATCGGGCTATGATTCAGGAAGGGTAGGCTTCTAAAGAAATACGCTAATCGAATTATAGATGTAAAAAAATGGAGGCATCTTAGAAAATGAGCTGCTAACGCCGAATCGAATTACTCAAAGGTTTTGGATCGAATTAAAGTGAACCTCTTTTGCTAAAATCAAAATGGCGGCGCATGTTAGAGATGTGCCGCCTTTCTGATTTATCCAAAATTGCCACCCACATAGTTGGCGGTCAATTCCTTTGCAGGAGCGTTAAAGATTTTTTTCGTTTCATCATATTCTATCACCTCGCCGAGGTACATGAACGCCGTCAGGTCCGCTACACGCTGCGCCTGCTGCATGTTGTGCGTAACGATGACGATGGTAAAATTCTTTTTCAATTCCAGGATCAATTCCTCGACTTTGGCGGTGCTGATTGGATCCAGCGCCGAAGCAGGTTCATCCATGAGCAATACCTCCGGTTCTACGGCTACCGCCCGCGCAATGCACAAACGCTGCTGCTGACCACCCGAAAGCGCCAATGCAGATTTATTCAAATTGTCCTTCACTTCATCCCACAGGGCGCTGCCTTTGAGGGCTTGCTCTACTTTTTCTTCCAGAAGTTTGCGATTATTTTCACCATTGATGCGCAATCCATACGCCACATTGTCAAAAATAGATTTTGGAAACGGATTGGGTTTTTGAAATACCATTCCAATTTTGCGGCGCACCTCCACCACATCCACCTTGGGAGCGTAAATATTGAATCCATCCACCGAAATTGCCCCTTTTACGTGTGCTTCGGGGGTGAGGTCGTGCATGCGATTCATGGCACGCAGCAGCGTGGATTTGCCACAGCCGGAAGGACCAATCAGGGCAACAACTTGATTTTCAGGAATATCTATATTAATACCTTTGAGCACTTCTTTGTCGCCATAAGCCAGGCGCAAGTCTCGGACGGTCATTTTTGCTTGTTCGCTCATCTTGATTGCTGATTGCTAATTTTTAATTGCTTATTTATTTTTCATTTACAAACCTTCGAAGGTGTTGTAAACGTTGGGTTCAATTTTAATTGCGGTAACGCGACCGAATAAAAAATGCAATGATATTTAAAATAAATACCAATCCTAACAATATCAGCGCCGTGCCATACGCCAGCGGTCGTACTTCTTCAATGGCATGATGTTGAGTGGATAAAATGTACAAGTGATACGGCAACGCCATAAACTGATCGTTGATGCTGGACGGCAGATAGCGCAGGTAGAATGCAGCACCGGTAAACAGAATCGGAGCGGTTTCGCCCGCGGCTCTCGACAAGCCAAGAATTGCTCCTGTTACCATGCCAGACACTGCACTGGGCAACACATTGGTGTAAATCGCTTGCCATTTGGTAGCGCCCAATGCCAGCGCGCCTTCGCGGAAAGAATGCGGTACGTTTTTCAGCGCCTCCTCGGTGGTCGTGATAATGTAGGGCAAGGTCAGCAATCCTAAAGTAAAACCTGCGGACAAAATAGAAGTGCCAAAACCCAAACCTTGTACAAAGATAGCCACGCCAAACAAGCCGTAAATGATGGAAGGAACGCCCGCCAAATTGCGAATTGCCGCACGGATAAAGCGATTGATCGGATTGTCAAAAGCGTATTCGCTCAAGTAAATGGCTGCGCAAATACCAAAAGGAATCGCAAACAGCGTTGTCACCAACGTTACTAAAGCCGTACCCGCCACAGCAGGAAAAATACCGCCCTCGGTCATCCCTTTTCTCGGATAGTTTGTCAAAAATTCGACAGAGAGAGCGCCGCCGCCTTTTGTAAAAATATCCCAAAGAATAAATCCTAAAAAAAACAGCACAAGGAGCAAGGAAATACGCAGTGCCCACATGCCGAGAAATTGTTGAATATTTCGTTTTTGGCTCATTTTTTAAAATATGAGATATGAGGTTTGAAAGGTGAAATCACGCCGTTTTACAATTTCTTAATTCCAATATTTCACCTTTGTTTTAGGCTTTGTAACGGAACCGCGCCGCTAGATTTTCCGCCA
>CAZFBN010000004.1:0-85369 GCA_964517145.1 uncultured Saprospiraceae bacterium | reverse complement strand
GTAAAATCAGTAAACATATTATATAAAATTGTTAATTTTAAACAAGCTCATTGATTGGTTACACTTTATTTCACATGCTATCCGAGAAAAACGACATTTTTTACCGGGACGTGCGGTTCTGGCTGGTAGTGGCGTCGCTTTGTGTTTTGATCTGGTTAACAGTGCATAGCTACATCCGCTAAGGAATCTGCCTCGGTATTTTTTGGTAAACCCGAACATTAAAAAAATGCTTCAACACTTCAACAACACAACTACACCTTGTACGATACGGGCAGGCACTTGTGTAGTAAGATTATTTTGCAATGATTATTTGACCACTTTCAAGCTCAAATCCAGGCTGGTAGCGGAATGCGTGAGGGCACCAACCGAAATGTAATCCACGCCGGTGAGCGCTACACTGCGCACATTGTTGATGTTGACACCACCCGAAGCTTCGGTTTCGTAGCGTTTGTCCACGATTTGGACGGCTTCTTTGAGCAATGGCAGTTCAAAATTATCGAGCATCACGCGATTGATATTGCCAACTGACAGCACCTCGTAGAGTTCAACTAAATTGCGCACCTCAACGGTGACACCCAGGTGTTGTAAACCTTGTTCCTGCTTGTAATGCTGTACGCGTTCAATCGCGGCTTTGATGCTGCCGCAGGCGTCAACATGATTGTCTTTAATCATAAACCAATCGTACAAGCCATCGCGGTAGTTGGTGCAGCCACCGAGCCGCACCGCCCATTTTTCTAGGAAACGGACTAAGGGAGTGGTTTTGCGCGTGTCCAAAATTTTAACTGGCAGGTCTTCCACTTCAAAATAGAAACGATTGCTCAAGGTCGCAATGCCACTCATGCGTTGCATCGTGTTGAGTACCAGGCGCTCTGCCATGAGCAAGGCGCGTGTATTGCATTCCACATCAAAAGCGACATCGCCAAAACGTACATCGCTGCCGTCTTCCAGGAATACTTGAAAATTGCAATTTGCATCTACTTTTTCAAAAATGCGTCGAGCTACTTCAAGCCCAGCCAACACACCATCGTCTTTCACCAGCAAGCGCGCGCGGCTACGCGAATCCGCAGGGATGCAGGCAAGCGAGGTGTGGTCGCCTGCGCCAACGTCTTCCTGCAAAGCACGGTCAATGAATTCGTCGAGTAAGCGATTGATTTGAGCTGCGTTGGCTGTCATAATGTTAGCATGTGGTGAGGTAAAACTTGGCGCAAAAGTAGGAAAAATTACAAACTGCCAATTGTAAATTGCTAAAATAGAAAACAATTCACAATTGGCAATTGAAAATCAACCATTAAAACATAATACCTAAACGCAAAATGAAAGCATTCACTTTCCCTTTAGAATCTTCCTCCGGGTTGCGGTCGGGCCAGCCGCGGCGCGTGTCAAACACGGTTCCGTTGTCATCCGTTACATCCGTGAAACCTACCTGAATGCCCAAGCCTGCTACCAGCGACGTACTTTCTGACAAAGTGTATTCAATGCCTCCGTCCAAGCCCCAGGAGAGGTTTATTGCGTTCACCTCCCGACGGATGTTGAATTTTTCTTCACTGTCCACGTTGGGCTCGCCGATTACTTTGCCTTGTGCCTGCGTTTTAAAACCCATTGTGATGGCAGGTTGTAAAAAATAGCGCAGATAGCCGAACTCGCGCGTCCGCATTTTGAGCGCCAGCGGGATTTCCACGTATTGAATGCCGTATTTTAGTTTGACGCCACTACTTTGACCGCCCAGTGTATCGGTTGGCAATTCTGTTTTTGTCCAATAAGTGCCGCCAATTTCGTGTTGGAGGGTACCGCCATGGTTGAAGCCAAAACCGATACCGCTCACAAAAGCGTAATTTTCGCGGAAATAAAATTCGCCGATCATGCCCATTTTCAAACCTAAATTGGTTCCGCTAGGGTTGATGCGGTTAGAGGAAGTGTTCATCCAGGAAAAAGTTGGACTCAGCTGAAATCCAAAACGAATATCTTCCTGTGCTGGTAAAATCAGGGTCAAAGCAGCGAAAAATGCTGTAAGGGCTACAATTTTTTTCATCATTCGATTGTTTTTGGTTTACGTTTGAAAAGTTGACGGCGCCAACAAAATTGCCTGTTGTGAAGTATTGATTTTTGAACTTATCTTAAATTTGCAGGCATCGTTTTCCAAATTGTAGTTGGAATCGAACAATATCTGTCGGCTTTCAACCGGATATAACGCAACAGACCGCTATTAGTACAAGCGATTCTGCAACAAAGTTAAGGTTTGAACTAAAAAAATTGTCGTTTTAAACGTATGAGTTGGAAAAAAGGACTTTTTTATGCACTCGGACTGACCCTGGTGCTGGCTAGCTGCCGCCAAAACAGTGACATTCCTGATGTGTCGGACATTGCCGTGCAGGTGAACGTTCATCGGTTTGAACAGGAATTGTTTGCAATTGATACCAACGACGTAGCGCCTGGATTAGCCAAATTACAACAAAAATATCCGGCTTTTAGCCAAATTTATTTTGGTGAAATACTTGGCTCGACCGACACGCGCATTGCACCACAGGGGCACGAAGCTTACATGAAAGGTTTTTTGACGCATCCACCGGTGCGAAAATTATACGACACCACGCAGCTTATTTTTGGTGACATGCGCGATTTAGAAAAGGATTTTCAGCAAGCATTCCAATTTTTCAGCTATTATTTTCCCGACCAGCCCACGCCAGATGTTACCACTTTCATCTCAGAATACAGCATTGGCACGTTTATTTTTGGCGATAGCAACGCCTTATCGCTAGCGGTCGGGCTCGACTTTTTTTTAGGGGAAAATTATCCTTATTTGCAATACAATCCGGGAAATCCCAATTTTTCCGCCTATTTAACTCGTACTTTTAATAAACAACACCTCGTTACTAAAACCTTGCAGCCGCTGATCGATGAATTGGTTGGTCCACCCAACGGCAATCGCCTGCTGGATTTGATGGTTTACAATGGTAAAAAATTATATTTGCTCGACCAATTGTTGCCTTACACACCAGATAGTGTAAAACAGGAGATCACAACTCAACAATCCAAGTGGTTGGAAGACAACGAATTAGAAATGTGGTCTTACTTTTTAAAGGAAAATTTGTTTTATTCAAGCGATTATAGTAATATTCGGAAATACATCGAGTACAGCCCCAATTCGCCGGGCATGCCTGCAGAAGCGCCTGGTCGAACGGCAAATTGGCTAGGCTGGCAAATAGTGAAAGCTTACATGCAGCGTTTTCCGCAAACGACCATGCAACAGTTAATTGACTTGCGCGACGCACAGCAGCTGCTGGATGCCTCGAAGTATAAACCGCAGCGGTAAGGAGGGATTGAGCGGATCGTTAGATTTACAGGTAATACCATTATAAAAGTGATTCGGTTAGTAGTGATCTTTCTAATAATCAAGACATTACGATTAAATTGACACGTGTTTTTTTATAATTTTGGTATAAGATAAAGCGTTATAAAAAGGCTGGACAAGCAATTTTTTTTGTACATTGTATTCAAAGAAAACAGCACAATAAAAATGACAAAAAGAGCCATTCCGCTGGTGGACTTATCCAAATTTACCTATGGCACCGCGCAGCAACGCCAAGCTTTTGTGGAGGCATTGGGGCAGGCATTTCACGAAATTGGTTTCGTTGGCGTTATTCATCATGGGATGCCAAAAGCGTTGATTGATAATTTTTATGCGGCTTCCCGCGCATTTTTTGCCTTGCCGGAGGAGATCAAGCGCAAGTATGAAGTGCCGGGTTTGGCGGGGCAACGCGGCTACACTTCCTTTGGAAAGGAGCACGCCAAGCAGTCGAAAGTGGCAGATTTGAAAGAATTTTTTCAAATTGGGCAAGAAATAGAAGCCGATGATCCTTTGAAACCTAGTTATCCTGACAATGTGCATATTGCAGAAGTGCCAGATTTTACAGACTTGGGTATTCAGTTGTACCAATCTTTTGAAAAAGCCGGCGGCGAATTGTTAAAAGCCATTGCTATTCATTTGAATCTGAATGAATTATATTTTGATGATAAGATTCAGAAAGGCAACAGCATTTTACGCACTATCTTTTATCCGCCTATTACACAGGAATCCCATTCTGCCATTCGAGCTGAACAACACGAGGATATCAACCTCATTACTTTGCTGGTAGGGGCTTCGGCGGGTGGTTTGCAATTGTTGACTAAAGAAAATGATTGGGTGGACATTATGCCAGAGGAGGATGAAATTGTGATCAATGTGGGCGATATGTTGCAACGATTGACCAACAATTATTTGAAATCCACCACGCACCGAGTCGTAAATCCGCCGCGCGAAGAGTGGCATTTGCCTCGTTTGTCTATTCCATTTTTCCTGCACCCCAAGGCAAATATGGATTTGAGCTGTTTGCCCAATTGTGTGAATGAGCAGTATCCATTGGCATACGAGCCAATCACTGCCGGCGAATACCTGGATGAGCGGCTGCGGGAAATTGGTTTGAAGCAGTAGGCATTAACAAGGCATTAACACCATGTTCACTTTAAACCTTTTGCCTTTTTGGGCATCTTAATAGAATAAAATGTACCTTTGTTTATATAAGGTGTTGGACATTGGATGTTAGATTTTGGATATTAGATGGAATGTTTAAAAAGCTGTTTATCCAAAATCCAATATCAAAAATTTTATTTTAAACGTCTTAACAAACGAATATGGAAAGTTTATTGCTTTTTACGCTAGGCGGCACCGAGTGGCTGGTGATTTTGTTTGCCGTTTTGTTGTTGTTTGGCGGTCGTAAAATTCCAGAACTGATGCGCGGTTTGGGAAAAGGAATCAAAGAATTCAACAGTGCCCGCTCGTCGGTAGAAGGTGAATTGAAAGAAGGCATGCGCGAACCGGAGCGCCGTAAAATTGAAAGTAACGTAGAGAATTCTGATAATCGATAAACCTGAAGGCTTATGTTAGGCGGAACAGAATGGCTGGTGATCTTCTTCGCCGTGGTATTGCTTTTTGGCGGTCAGAAGATTCCAGAATTGATGCGTGGCTTGGGCAAAGGCATTCGTGAATTCAATGCGGCACGCTCTTCCATAGAAGCGGAGTTGCGCGAGGGCATGCGCGAAGCCGACCGGAGACACGAGGAAGAACGCAAGCGCTTGCAAGCACAATTGGAAGAAAAAGAACGCCAATTGAAACAGTTGGAAACGGAGCAACAAGAACACGAAAAAGTAGCTGATACGGAGCATTCGCAGGCTTAATGGCTAGCATATGTCCAAAAATAGAAACGCCAGTCTTTTAGCTTTAAAAAAGTGTAGAAGACTGACGTTTGTATTTGTAGGAATGCTTATGTGCGATTATTTCTTATCAAATAATCCACCCAGCATACCAGCTACATCATCGATCATGCTGCCGTCGCCATCGCGATCCAAGAATTGCATCGCAATGTTCATCATTGGGTTTTCATTTGCCTGATTGCTGCGCGTATTCATCAGCAAAGATGCAATATCTCCCACATCCAAGCCATTTTGCTGCTTGGTTTTACCCAACATACCCATCACAACAGGTGCGAGCATTGTCATTAGGTTCATTACTTTGCCAGAGTCCAATCCACTGGTTTGACCAATCATCTGCGCGGCGTTGTTTTGCTTGTCGCCCAGCAAGTGCCAAAGAATGCCAGCACCGTCCATCGCTTTGTTTTGTTGGGGTTGCGTATTTCCAGTGAACGAATCCATCAGGTTGTCCAAAATACTACCATCGTGGTCTCTTTCCAAGGCATTATTGAGCGAGCGCGCACCTTCGGGCGTGGAAGCATTTTTTGCCAAGGCACCAATCAAAGTAGAAAGAATCCCCTGTGTTGCCACCTGTGTTTTTTCTTGATCTTGGATACCGGCTTGTTCACCTAAAAAGTTTACTAAATTGCCGGAAAGCTGCCCTTGCAGCAAATTCATCAAATCCATGTTGGGTTTTGTTTTGCTTTAGCGTTATGATAAAAATCAACCGTCATAATTGATACGTGGAAAAACGAATTTGGTCACACAATTCCGAACATTTTTTTATAATTTTTTAATCCGAACCACCGTTCCTGTGGCTAAAATTTTATTGCCCGACACTCGATTCAGTTGCTCCAACTCCTCTACTACCAAATTTAATTTTTCTGCTACGTCTTTCAGCTTTTCTCTTCTTTTTAAAATGTAATACGCAAAGCGATCTTGTAAAAACGCCTTATCCGCGCTCAATTTTGTTGCCGAAGAGGAAGGCGTATTGAGCGGCGCAGGCTTGAGCGCGGGCGCAGGCTGCACTTCCATCTTCTTCATTGTGACAGGCTTCTTATTTTCTTTTGGAAAAAAATAAATCAATTGCTGACCTGGTGTGAGCGTATTGGACCTTAGCTGATTCCAAGCTTTTAACTCCTGCACAGCGCATTTTAAGGCATTTGCAATTTTTTCGATGGTTTCGCCTCCGCGTACCTGATAGGTACCTCGCTCGTAATCTGCGCTTAATATTTTGCTGTAATTGGGAATGATAACGCTGACCGTTTCTACCACATTTTGCTCATTATCAGGGCGTTTTGATTCAATGTATAATTTCACCACCGGCATCACCCGACTCGGAAGGGTTAAATGATACCCTTGTTCATCCGCCGGAATAAATCCTTTTTTATAAGCTGGATTCAAACTTGCAATTATTTCTATCGGTAGTTCTGTCATTGCAGCAATGGAATCAAAACTGATTTTGTCATATACCTTTATGGTCTCCGTCAACTGCATATCAAGCATCGGATACGCCGGATTGATCTCATGCGCTTCAAAATATTTGAGCAAATAGCTCGCAGCAATAAACGCCGGCACGTAATTGTGCGTTTCGCGCGGCAAATAACGGCGAACTTTCCAATAGTTGTTGGTACGTGCACGCTTCACCGCACGACTTATTCTACCTGAGCCACTGTTGTAAGCAGCCAGCACCAAGGGCCAATCTTCGAATCGGTTGTACAAATAGCTCAAATGCTTCATGGCTGCTTCGGTGGAGCGCTCTGGATCGCAGCGTTCGTCCACGTAGCTGTTCATGCGCAGCCCAAGCTCTTTAGCAGTAGGCGCCATAAACTGCCACAAGCCCACTGCATGAGCACGCGAAACAGCTCTTGGATTGAGCGCCGATTCTACAATAGCGAGGTATTTCAAATCCGTTGGTAAGCCATTTTCCTTGAGGTATCTTTCAAACACCGGAAAGTACAAAACAGACCTGCCGATGACATTTTCGGATAAGGTACGGGCATTGACCAGGTAAGTGCGCAGGTAACTCTTGACTACCACGTCATAACGTGGTTCTACGACATTGTTTTCCATGGATTTGAGCCGCGCAATAATTTCTGTTTCGTTGAGAACTGGTTTCTCTGAGGAAGGATTCGCAAAAATGTTGGTAAAAACGAGTAAAAGTAAGCCGATAAAAAGATAATTTTTACACGATGATGGTTCCATTTGTAGTTAATATGGTTCGCAAAAAAACGCCATGAAATTGAATTTCAAGCGTTTGTGGTTTTCTCTTTAAAATGCCAATATCGCAAAAATAGTAAAAGAATCTTTGTTGCCAAACCATAAGTGTTAAAATTACCATTCTAGCACCTGCCGCGAAAATGCTAACAATTCGCTTTCGCAGCAATGATCTGCCATGAATTGCAACCCAATGGGCAATCCATTTTCGTGTGTTCCGACGGGCAAGCTGATCGCAGGAAGCCCGACCATATTGGCTTGTACGGTGAAAATGTCTGCCAGATACATTGCCACTGGGTCGTCCATTTTCTCGCCCAAATTCCAGGCGGTGGTCGGCGCTGCGGGCATCAAAATAAAATCAAAATTTTGTAAAATTTTTTTTGTCTTTTCAGAAATCAAGCGCCTAACCTGCTGTGCTTTGGTATAATACGCATCGTAATATCCCGAACTCAACACAAATGTTCCTAATATAATGCGGCGCTTCACTTCGGTGCCAAAACCTTCGGTGCGCGATTTTTTGTAGGTGCTCTCCAAATTGCTCGCATTCGGGCTGCGGTAGCCAAAGCGAATGCCATCGTAGCGCGACAAATTAGAAGAAGCTTCCGCTGTGGTCAACACATAATAAGCTGGAATAATATAATCCAGGTATTCAAAATCAACGGCTTCTACGGTGTGCCCTTCTGCTCGCAGTTTTTCTATCAAGTCGAACGCTGCTTTTTTAATACCCGCATCCAAATTGTCATTCTCCAATGCAGTTTTAAAATAAGCGACACTTGCTTTTTTTTGATAATCAAGCTGTTGTGAATATTTCTCCACCGGTTCTGAACTCGCCGTACTGTCAAAATCATCTGCGCCAGCCATGATTTCCAACAACAAAGCCGTATCTTCAATCGAATGCGCAAAGACGCCGATTTGGTCGAACGACGAGCCATATGCCAATAAGCCATATCTTGAAATTCTACCGTACGTTGGCTTCATCCCAATCACGCCGCAAAACGCCGCCGGCTGCCGCACGGAGCCGCCAGTGTCTGTCCCCAATGCCGCCAAACACGTGTCTGCCTGCACCGAAACCGCTGCCCCACCCGATGAGCCACCGGGCACTTTGCTCGGATTCGCAGCATTTTTAACTGCACCGTAGTGTGAATTTTCATTCGTGGAGCCCATTGCAAATTCATCACAATTCGTCCGCCCAATAATAATGGCGTCTTCTGCCAGCAGACGCTCCACTGCCGTCGCCGAAAACAGTGAGGTAAAGCCTTCCAAAATTTTAGAACCTGCCGTCACCTGATGATCTTTGTAACAAATCACGTCTTTAATCGAAAGCACCATTCCAAACAAACGCCCCACAGCGCTTGGATTTTCTTGAAATTTTGCATCCAATTCTTGGGCTTTTTGCAAAGCTTCTTCTGCAAAAATTTCAACATAAGCATTCAAATCTTTGGTGGTCTCAATTTGAGCGCAGTAATATTTTACAATGTCCACCAAATTGGTGTTGCCGGAGTGCAGCTCAGCCTGAATTTGCGAAAGAGAAGTATATTTTGGCACTGTTAGCTGTTTTTAAACAAGTCACAAAAATCGCCAACTTTTTGAAAAATTGACAAAATGCAGCACACAAACTGCAAATACTGCCCAAAAAATTGTGTTTTTTTGTATCCAGTATAAAAGCTCCTTTTTAGCAAAATCGAATTTAATTTCACTAAAACGTTGACGATATATGAGACAATCCACGCTTCTCATCGTAGCGCTGCATTTGATGCACCTTGTGCAAGCGCAAACGCCTTTTGGCGACGAACCGCTAGCCCACACCTATTCAATCGTTGCGTACGATCCTACCACTGGCGACATGGGTGCTGCCGTGCAATCGCATTGGTTTTCGGTCGGTACGACGGTCATTTGGGGCGAAGCCGGCGTTGGTGCCATTGCGACCCAATCCTTTGTCAATCCAGCATTTGGTCCTGAAGGTTTGGCGCTTTTAAAAAGCGGAAAATCGGTGCAAGACGTAGTAAAAATGTTGACCGACGCCGACGAAGGGCGCGCATTCCGGCAATTGGGTATTGTTGATAACAAAGGAAACACCGCGGCTTACACCGGTGAAAAATGCATCGAAGCTGCTGGGCATCTGGTTGGAAAAAATTATGCAGTGCAAGCCAATATGATGTTGAATGATAAAGTATGGTCTGCTATGGCACAGGCGTATGAAGCTTCTGCGGGACAGCCATTGGCGGAGCGTTTGGTGGCGGCTTTGGAAGCAGCACAAAATGTGGGTGGAGACATTCGCGGTCAGCAATCAGCAGCGCTGTTGGTTGTTTCAGCTCAAAACACAGATAAACCTTGGGTGGATCGCAAAGTGGATTTACGGGTGGATGACCATCCGACGCCAACGGCGGAGTTGAAGCGCTTATTGAAAACGCATCGGGCTTATGAATTTATGAATCACGGCGACGTGCAAATGGAGGCTGGTAAAATGGAAGAAGCCTTGCAATCTTATAGCGCAGCCAGTGCACTATTTCCTGAAAATCTGGAAATGAAATTCTGGACAGCCGTGAATCTTGCCAATGCAGGTAATATGGCGCAAGCCTTGCCGATTTTTAAAACGATTTTTGAAAAAGATAAAAACTTGGCTGAGTTGTTAAAACGTTTGCCTAAAAGTGGCTTGTTGACAGTGAAAGAGGAAGATTTGCAAAAAATTTTAAAATAATAGGCTTCTGTAATGGTATGCTAATGCGCTGATAATCGGCACATTAGCATATCAAAAACTGGCTCCATCAATAAGCCCGAGCAAACAACACCCGCTGCTTGGACGGGTTGCCGGTCAGCACACATTTGCCTTCTTCCATTTCGCCTTCCAGCGGAATACAGCGAATGGTGGCTTTGGTTAGCTCCTTAATTTTTTCTTCAGTTTCCGACGTACCATCCCAATGCGCCAGCACAAAGCCGCTTTTGGAATCCAGCACTTCTACAAATTCGTCAAACGTGTCCACTTTCGTCAGGTGCGATTCACGGTAAGCCAATGCCCGATCAAACAGATTTTGCTGAATATCTGCCAATAATTGTTCAATATAATTTTCAATATCTTCTATGGGCTGCATCGTTTTTTCCTTGGTGTCACGGCGCGCCACTTCTACCTGATTGCTTGCAAGGTCACGTTCACCAATGCCCAGACGTACCGGCACGCCACGCATTTCGTACTCTGCAAACTTAAAGCCAGGACGATTTTTTAAATCGGTATCATACTTCACCCGAATACCTTTTACACGCAGCGCACGCATGATTTTATCTGCCACTTCCCCAATCACTTCATTTGGTTTTGGAATGGGTACAATGACCACCTGAATCGGCGCGAGTTTTGGCGGAAGCACCAAGCCGTCGTCGTCAGAATGCGTCATAATCAATCCACCGATCAGACGAGTCGAAACCCCCCAGGAAGTTGCCCAAACGTACTCCTGTTGGTTATTTTCATTCAAAAATTTTACGTCAAAGGCTTTCGCAAAATTCTGACCCAAAAAATGCGAAGTACCTGCTTGCAATGCCTTGCCGTCCTGCATCAATGCCTCAATGCAGTACGTATCTTCCGCGCCGGCAAATCGTTCGTTCGGTGTTTTCACGCCTTTAATCACTGGCATCGCCATATATTCTTCGGCAAATTGAGCATAAACATCCAGCATTTGGCGGGTTTCTGCTACGGCTTCTTCCGAAGTGGCGTGTGCGGTGTGCCCCTCCTGCCACAAAAATTCAGCGGTGCGCAAAAACAAGCGTGTACGCATTTCCCAGCGCACTACGTTTGCCCATTGGTTGATGAGCAAGGGTAAATCCCGATAAGAATTGATCCAATCGCGATATGTATTCCAAATAATGGCTTCCGAAGTAGGGCGCACGACCAGTTCCTCTTCTAGCTTTGCTTCGGGGTCCACCATCAACTTGCCTTTATTATTCGGATCGGTTTTCAAACGATAGTGCGTCACCACGGCACATTCTTTGGCAAAACCTTCCGCATTTTTTTCCTCGGCTTCAAATAAACTTTTGGGTACAAATAGCGGGAAGTACGCATTTTGATGTCCCGTTTCTTTAAACATCCGGTCCAACTGGTCGCGCATGTTTTCCCACAAAGCATAGCCATAAGGCTTAATGACCATACAACCACGCACTGCCGAATTCTCTGCCAGGTCTGCCTTTTTTACAATATCAATGTACCACTGCGAGTAATCTTCACTTCTACTGGTAATTTCTTTTCCCATTTTGTAAAGTTGAAAGGTTGAGGGTTGATGGGTTGAAAAAGGAGCATAAATTGTCAATTTTTCAACCTGTCAATCATTCAACCTGTTTTAACAATTGTTAAAATTGTGTTTTGAATGACTTTAACAACAAAAAAAAAAGAATTTAAGGTGCCTTTAACGTAAAATCAGGCACAAAAGTAATAAATTACGTGTTCTAAGATTAAGACTCAGGGGGTAATTACTATAAAAATTCTTGACATGAAAACTTATAAACTTGTATTAATGCTTTTTGCTGTACTGATGCTGACGGGTACGCTGTCAGCGCAGGACGATTTGTATTTTAATCCTGACCGTGACCGGGTATTTACGGATAAGTATAGTGCAAACGCAGATGCCAGAAGCACGGAAAAAAATTATAGCTATCAGGATGAGGAGGATTATGACGATGAGGTGTATGATGCTTATGACAATTACGATTATTATTATACCTCTCGCATCCGTCGTTTTCAGCGCCCGATGTATGGCTTTAATTTTTATGATCCATTTTATGTAGATATGTTTTACTACGATCCTTTCCTGTCACCATTCACAACTACGTTGATTTATGATAGTTTTTATGGCTGGAATAATTGGAATCGTTGGAACCGCTGGAATAACTTTGGCTGGGGCGGCAATTCCTGGGGATGGAATATCGGTTTAGGCTGGAATACCTGGGATCCTTGGTATAGCTGGAATGGATGGGGGGCTGGTTATTATGGTTTCAACAATTTTTACAACTATGGATTTGGGAGTGGTTTTTACTGCCCGCCAACCTGGGGAACCGGTTATTATTACAACACAGTCAATGATATTCGCAACAATACTTACTATGGACCTAGAACCTCCGGCACAACGCGTGTGCCAGTAAGCAACGACCGCGAAATTCGCCGGGATGCAACCAATACGCCACGCGATGGAGTTAATCCGGATAGAACGCCTTCTTATGATCCGAATAGTGTTGCGCCACGCGACAATACCACTGCGACACCGAGCACTCGCGCCAGAGCGCACGAAGAGCGCCGTCGCACTACGGAAGGCACAGATGCTGTAACGCCAAGAGATTACACGCCGCGTGAAAGCACGAATCGCACCCGCCAAAGCACTGAAACTCCACGTCGTAACTACGAGCCATCAACTACTGCGCCTCGCACCCGCACCTATGAGCCTCCTCGCCAGACAACGCCTGAAAGACAACGTTCTTCTGGTTGGGACAATGGCAACAGCCGCTCTGGAGGGTTTGATCGTGGTAATAGTTCCTCCGGTAGCAGCCGCTCTTCAGGCAGCAGCAGTAGCGGAAGTAGCAGTGCCCCTCGTAGCAGCAGCTCTTCGCGTCGTGGCGGCAACTAAGAAACAATTACCCAAGTGAGTTTATATAATTCACCTTGAACAAGTGTAAAGTGGGTGGGATGCTCGAATCCTTTCACCCACTTTTTTTTATGCTTTTGTTATTTTAACATTTTGAAAACATCTACATTTCTACAACAAAAAAGAGGAAGATGAAAAATCGAAATTTTGTAGCCCTGGTCGCTTTGCTTTGCACAAGCAGTTTTGTCATTGCCCAAAATGCAACAGACGCCTTGCGTTATTCACAGTTTGATTACAGTTCTACGGCTCGGTCGGTCGGCTCCGGTGGTGCGCTCGGCGCGTTGGGTGCTGATTTTTCTGTGTTGAGTACGAATCCTGCAGGCTTGGGCTGGTATCGGCGTTCGGAATTTATTTTTACCCCCGGAATTGTTGCCTCAAATGTACAATCGCAACTTGCCAATGACAACAGTAGCGGCTTTTCTGAAGATGGACGCAGTGTGTTTAACCTTTCCAGTTTTGGTATTGTGATTGCAGGCACGCCAAGCGGTGGCGATTGGTCGGGTGTCAACTTTGGCATCGGTATCAACCGGCTTGCCAATTTCAATCAACAAATCTATTTTCAAGGCGCTTCGCGGGGTTCCATTACGGATCGTTTTTTGGAATTAGCCAATAGCGACGCGGGTTTGGATGACTTTGAATCTGGTTTGGCTTTTGATGCCAACGCCATTTACGATTTTGATGACGATGGATTTTACGAATCTGATTTTGAATTGGAGCCAGACGCTTTGGTTCAAAAAGACCAGACGGTGACGAGCAAAGGTTCGGTAAGTGAAATGACGATTTCACTGGCAGGCAATTACAAAGAGCGCGTACTCATTGGGGCTACGATTGGTTTGCCCTTTGTCACTTTTACAGAAAACAAAATTTATCGGGAAACTGATACCGGCAGTGGCGCGGATGGAGACATTCCATTTTTTGATGATTTGACTTACGAACAACGATTGACCACCACCGGTTTGGGTATTAATTTCAAAGCCGGTATTGTCGTGCGCCCGCACCAGGCGGTGCGTTTGGGGGCTGCGGTGCATTCGCCGACTGCTTACAAATTGGAAGACAGCTACAGCAACTCGATGGTTTACAATTATACCGAAGACAATCAAGGTTACACCGGCGAAGCCAACTCACCGGATGGCTTGTTTGAGTACAAATTGCGTTCGCCCTGGCGCTACATTGGCAGCGCGGGTTTGATTTTTGGCAAAGTTGGTTTTTTAGCGGGCGAAGTGGAAATGACCGATTATGCCAATGCGAAATTCCGGTACGACGACTTCCGCGATGCCGAGCGTGAGGTGAACGACAGCATCGTCAACACGTTGACTTCAGCTATGAATATTCGCTTAGGCGGCGAAATCGCTTACGAAATTTTCCGTTTTCGCGGCGGTTTTGGTATTCACGAATCACCTTACAAAGGCGATGACACCGTCAATAATTCAATCAGTGCGGGCTTAGGCATTCGAGGCGAATCGTTTTTCCTTGATTTTGCATTCCGGCATTACAATTTTAAAGAAACTTATATTCCTTATCTCACTTCGCAAGCGCCACAGCAATTCGTTGATACTGAATCAGATAACAACCAATTTTTGTTAACGCTTGGATTCAAGTTTTAATATAATACCGATCAGGTGCGGCGGATTCATCCAATTGCTACACCTGATTTTTTTAAACTAAAATCGTTAGAATTACTTCATTCGCGATCCTTTCGTTTATCTTAGCTGCAATTTTTGAATCAACCAAAGGTTATGAACAAGTTCGCAGCTGCTGCATTTCTATTGTTATTCATAGCTTGCAATGCAGGCGATAAAAAAACGCCCATTCAAAAAGCAACTACCTTGACCACCCTTGTCGGTACGTACACGCGCAAAGAAGGACATGTGGATGGCAAAGGCGCAGGAATTTATGTCTTCAGCCAGGATAGCACCTCCGGCAGCCTGGATGCAGTGCTCACGGAGGGGGATATTGTGAATCCATCTTATTTGGTGCCCAGTAAAAATGGCAAATTTTTATATGCCGTAGAAGAAATAGGCCCCGATGTAGATACGGTGGGGCATGTGGTGGCGTATGCCTGGGATGGAAAGGCATTGAAAAAAATCAACCGCCAATCTTCGCATGCTTTTGCGCCTTGCCATGTGAGCACGGATAGTCAAGGGCGATTTGTTTTTGTAGCCAATTATGTAGGAGGAACAATTGCAATGTTGCCCATTGATAGAAATGGAGGATTAAAGCCTGCAAGTGAGGTAATTAAATATAATGGAAAAGGCATTCATGTTCGGCAGGATGCGTCGCACCCACATAGCGTGAACCTCTCGCCGGATGAACGTTATCTTTACGTTCCCGATTTAGGTACGGATCAAATTAATATTTATCAAATTGATTATCAGAATGGTAAATTAATTCCTGCCAATCCAGCATTTATAAAAATGAGCCCTGGAGCAGGTCCTCGTCATTTTACGTTTCATCCGATGCAGCCTTTTGCTTACGTAATCAATGAATTGAACAACACGGTGACAGCAATGCGATGGAACCAAGCGACCGGCGCACTGGATACACTGCAAACTTTATCCAATCTTCCGGCTGATTTTGAGGGCGAAAATACAGGTTCTGACATTCACATCACGCCGAACGGGCAATTTTTGTACCTCGCGAATCGCGGGCATCATTCGATTGCCGGCTTTAAAATTGATGTTGAGAATGGACGCTTGTCTCCACTCGGGCACATGTCCACGCAAGGAGAAGTGCCGCGCAATTTTGCGATTGCACCGGATGGGCGCTTTTTGTATGCGGCTAATCAAAATTCAGATAACATCCTGATTTTCAGCATTAACGCAGATGGAAAGCTACAGTATCGCAACGAAGTGAAAACGCCAACGCCAGTGTGTATTCAATTTGTAAAGTAAGGCGTCAAATTTGCGATTTTAAAAATTGCATCACCTCCATCATTTCTTCAGGGGTGTTGACGTTACGCAGTGTGGCTGTATTTTGAGCTTGTAATAGTTCAATATCGTTGTTAATCAGCACTTTACGCGGACAGGAAAATCCTTGCGCCAGAAATTGCAATAAAATAGGATAAGCTTTGGGTTCCCAGATAGCGATCAAAGGTTCAGGAAATGGCTCGGTGGGACTTTGAAAAGCAGTGGCTATTTTTGACCGATTCCGCTGGGTGGTCAACTGTTGTAAAGTCGCGGCATCCAGCAGCGGCAAATCGCAAGCAACCACCAGCCAGGCGGCATTTGGGTGCTGCCGGAAAGCAGATAAAAGGGCACCGTATGGTCCTAAATCCAAAAAAGTATCGTTTAAAATGGAATAATCTGGCTCGACCGCTTGCTCGGCGCGCGTCGAAATGAAGGTCTTTTCACAAAATGGATGCAATAAATCTGCCACAAACGCCCGCTGCGGTTTGCCATGATACAACAGCAAGCCTTTGTCCTGCCCCATGCGCCGACTTTCGCCACCTGCCAAGACCAAGCCATACAGCGGCGGAAGCGTTGCTTGCAATTTTGATGCTAAAAAATGAATAATTTTTTCTGTATCAGAATAATAAAAGGTTGGAATGTTGGCATAACCAAGTAAATGTTCTTTTAAAAACGGAAAAATTTCATTTACTTCTTCTGTGAATAACAGCAATTGCACGTTCGTTAATTGAGACAATCGTTTTTTCAAAGACGCCTCTTTTTTAGGGTCAATGACAACAATTTGCTGCTTCGCCTGAAAATGATTGCCGTTTACCAGCACTGCATCCATTTCATTAAACCATTGCCGGTATTGAAAAGTATCAAATTTTAAATTGGTATGAAACTGATGAAAGGTAATTTTATCGGTGTATTCCAGCGCGGCGCCTTGCGTAAGCAATTGATTATCAGAATTTTCACTTACGGCATGATCCGCGTCCACATAAGCAATTTTATAATCGGGAGACAAATTTTTAATAATGGCAGTCGCCAACATCTTTATAGTCTCGCAAGGCGCTCCCACGATTGCCCATTCCTGCCTTCCAAAAAAGCCAATATCAGGTCGGGCTATGTTGGCATGTTTTTGATGTTGTTTCATATCATCAAAAAAATAGCCACTGAGTACACGAGCTGCCATTATAAAAGCCAACATTGTGTACTCAGTGAACTAAGTAGTCAATTAATTTCGTCCTAACTGCCGCAGGTGCGAAATGTGAGAGGCGACCGCCAGCCGCATCTTTGGATGTGCGATGTACGGGATACCGTATTCGGCGCAAGCCTGTTGAATAATTTTGCTGATTGCAGGGTAATGCACGTGTGAAATTTTCGGAAACAGGTGATGCTCTATTTGATAATTCAAACCACCTACCAGCCAAGTAATCAATTTATTACGCATAGCAAAATTAGCAGTAGTTTTGAGTTGATGAATCGCCCACTCTTCTTCGATTTGATTAATGGGCTGAACCGCCACTGGAAACTGCGTTTCTTCTACGGTATGTGCCAGTTGGAATACAATGCTCAACACGAAGCCTGTCACCATGCCATAAACCCAAAAGCCTACCAGCCAAGGTAAAAATCCTAAGAGGTAAATTGGAATCACCACAAACAGTGCAATATGAATTAACTTGAACGTCCAAAACACAATATGATCACCCAATCTCATTGGTATTATGGGCATATTTCCTACTTTTTTGGTAAAATACTTCTCGTAATCGGTAAAGAAGACCCAGTAGATGTACAGCAAGGAGTAAGCTGCCCAAAAATAAAGATGCTGATAACGGTGCATTTTGTAACGCTTTTGCGATTCGCATAGCCGCAGAAAAGGTCTTGCATCAATATCATCGTCCACTTCAACAATGTTTGTAAAGGTATGGTGTACTACGTTGTGCTTCGTTTTCCACAAAAAAACGTTGGCACCCAGAAAATTCAGCGACAAACCAGCCAATTCATTCACCCATTCGTACTTGCTGAAACTACCGTGTGCACCATCGTGCATCACATTGAAACCAATCGCTGCGGTCAAGCCGCCCAAGACTACACATTCCAGAACGGCAAACCAATATGCCGGCGTAAAAAAGACCAAATGAATGTACACAAACACAAAACTCACCACCAGAATGATAGCTTTTGTAAATAATTCGGCATTGCCGGTTTTGGCTTTGCCAACTTCGATAAAATAGTCGTTAATGCGCTTGCGCAACTCGACGTGAAACGAGTTCGCCTGCGTGATAAACTTTGGTGCTGTCATGAAAAAGAAAAAATTTAAAAAATGAGCAATTAGAAAAAAACAATACCATTTTTGATGGGAAATACGCGTTGGGAATTGAGTAAAATACTAATTTTCAGCTGCTTAAATATTCAAAATTAACGCTTTTCCGTTCAAATTTGGTATAATACTTAACCAAGCACAATGGATGGATTGGCAAGACGCGGCTAAAGGTACTACACGGAATGCAGATTCTTATACCCTCTTACAAGATAACTATGGCAAGGCGTCTGTTCTCTTTTAAAAGGTAGTTTTATATGACAAAAGTTTTACAAACCGAAATCCGATTTCATTCGCTTAACACCGAATATCGAAGTTTGCTTAGCTTGTTAAATAAACCTTTCCAAATGATATTCTACCAGCGTTCGCAGCGTCACAAGGGCTAGATTTTCAGCGGCATCTGCTTTGAATCCTTTATCCTGATAGAAATCTTCCATGCGAACCTGCGATTGATAAAAGACTGTTTTGAATGCAGTGACCGTTTGTTTATTGACTGGATCAGTGGCACCCCATTGATCCAAACCTGCAAACAATTTGGTTTTCCAAGCCTCTGTATCCTTTACATCCGCGGAGCTGATTGCCTTGGGCGCAAAATAAAATATGGTGCGCAGTGCACTCGCGTCTGTCAACTCCTGGGCATTGATTTTTTTGCTAGGATTCAAATCCATGGCAATTGTATTCAACAAATTTACTTCTTCCCAGTTCAAAAATGGATCGCAAGCTTTCAGCGGATATTCGAGGGACGCCGTGGTCACATATCGCTCAAACATGGCTTTCATTTCCTTCGGGTGGCGCTGCGCCAGCCAGCAAGGGGCAATCAGGGTGTTATCTGGCAAGCTATGCAAATAATGCACGTGCAGCAATAATTGTTCCAAATCGGTGTAAGCGTAGGTGGCTCGATAATCAAAAGGGACGGGCGTTGGCAATTTTTTACCACCAAAACCTTCTTTAATCGCCGTGTTCATCAAGTTATTTACTTCTGTACTCGGACCATTTAGTAAAAATGTATAATAAGCCTGGTACGCTTTAGCCATTGGCGCTTTGGAGGCGCGAAGTGTAGCAATGGCAGCGGCATCCACAGGTAGGTCGTTCAGCGCATTTTGCAAAGCTGGCAATGCTGTTCCGGTTTTGGGCGTGTTATTCGCTAACACTAAATATTTTTGTAATTCCCGGCTATTTTTTATCATGGAAGTATAAGCAGCCGCCGTGCCCGCGCCATAGTACCCATCAAGACTACCTTTGTAATATCCTTCAGCTTTTAATATTTTTTGCAAATCCAATGCCGACGTGCGTTTCACGTTGGAGCGAATGCGTGGCGCCGTGGGCGTCGCTACTTTTTGAACCGGCGGAGCAACGGTAGATTGAGGTGTTTTGGCAGTAAAGATTCCTTGATCGTAAATGGTAGGAATATTAGCGTTATTAGGACGAGTATCATAACTAGGCGGCGTTTGCTGCATGTTATCAGATGAATTTCCTCCTAATGTTAATGGAATAAGCGGCTTTTTTAGATTTGTTTCAAATTCTGACAATTTATGTAAATAAATTGTATTCATATTTTTAATAAATGCGTCTTTAAAACCCGCTTTTTTAATTGCATTCAATGCCGGTTTTGCCGCGTCTATGTTGCTATAAGTGCCCGTTAGAATTTTAACGGAAGTGCCTTCAATACTCGCATACAGCTCGCCGATGTTGGCATATTCTTCCCAATTGATGGGTTTGGTTGTATTGCGTGTCGCAATTTGAATCATCGTCACCGGCTGCCCCTGTCCAGGAATACGTTCCTGAATAAAAGCATTCACATAACCTTTATTTCTCACTTGTTGCCAGACTTTTTCAGCACTGGCGCGGCTTGTATAGCCCCCCACATATATCACATACAAGTTAGTACCCGTTTTATCGGCATGAACAAATCCCAAGGGCTGTATGGCGCTAAAATCTTCGCGTTGTGCATCCAGAAACGTACCCAGCTGAATGGTGTAATAATTCTGCGCCGGTAAAATGGTGGCAACGCACCAAAATAGCATCAGTAAGAATGGCAGTTTGTGCATGTTTGAGTGATATGTTTTCATCAAAACGTAAATATAAGCAGAAATGATGTGTTATTTCAATATTTTATAAAACCATAACAATTGCGGAGGCAAGTAAATTCAAAATAATCCGATAAACTTACAAGGACGCCGCTTGTTTAAAGTAAATGCTGACGAATGTAACAGCAAAATGATAAAAGGTATATAATTAAAATCACAATTTTACTATGCATTCCTACGACACCCTTGCTCAAGCACTTCAAGACCTGCAATCGCGTGGGTTTGAATATGATTTCAACCTGTTGGAAAATTGTATCGAGTGCAAATCCAAACAAAGCCTGTATCAGCCTGAGCAATTCAATGTTTTGGAGGTTTATCGTTTTGAAGGAATGACCAACCCGGATGACAATTTGGTGGTGTATGCAGTTGAAACGGAAGACGGTCTCCGTGGCACGTTGTTAGATGCATATGGCGTTTATAGTGAATCTATTACACCCGAATTGGTCGCTAAGCTTAACATCATTCATACAGAAGAGTAAACACCGCCATTTTCATTTTTTTGTCAAAATGGCAGGTTTCTTTCCATTGGATTCAAATTTGCATACTAATCAATGTTTGAACTTCAAAAAGAAAATCTTATGAAATCACGCAGCATCGCCCAAATTTTAAAGGGCGAAACCATCCATATGGGCGAATTTAGTGTCAAACAACCATTGCCCACGATGCGAGTAGATCAGATCGATCCGTTTTTGCTCTTGCACCATTTTGGTCCGATCCAAGCGCAGGCAGGGTACGACCCGATAGACTTAGGTCCGCATCCGCACCGAGGCTTTGAGCCAGTCACTTTTCTGTTTAGCGGCGGCATTCGACACAAAGATAGCCGAGGCAACGAGGGCATTTTGTCAGGTGGCGACGTGCAATGGATGACGGCAGGCATGGGCATCATTCACAGCGAAAAAGCTTCAAAAACTTTTCTTGAAAATGGCGGAACACTTGAGGGCATTCAGTTGTGGGTCAATTTACCGAAAAAATATAAAATGGTACAACCGCGCTATCAAGATATAAAATCATCGGAAATGCCGATTATTGAAGAAGAAAAAGTAACTTTGACGCTGGTAGCCGGAACATTTCGTGGCAAACAAGGTCCAGCCATGACGTACTCGCCGATGCTAGCAATAAAAGCAGATTTGCAGGTGGGTGGCGAAACTTTTATAGAAATTCCTGAAAATTATAATGCGTTGGCTTATATTTTAAATGGAAATATAAAATTGAGCAGTGGTTTTGAATACGGTGATGAAACTTTATTATATTTTAAAAATGATGGTGACGGCTTTTTAATAAAGGCAACTGCCGATTGTCGTTTGTTGATACTTGCCGGTGCGCCGTTGAATGAGCCGGTTGCTTCCTGGGGACCATATGTGATGAACACGCAAACGGAAATCATGGAAGCCATGCGCGATTATCAAATGGGCAAAATGGGTGTTTACATAGATTAAAGCGCGTGGTCTGTCGGTGTGAGGAAGCGCTTCTGTCGAATAGCTTACACTTACACCAATTACCGGATGCAACTTTTGCCCAGGATTTTGCATTTTATAAGAGTAAAAATCGAGGAATATATGAGTAAAGCATTCATGATTGAATTTGATTTGCCTGACGCGCCCGATGAAGAATTCTTTTCATTGGTGCCGCGCCAACGCTATGTGATTAACAATCTGATGGCGGAAGGCAAAATCAAATCCTATTCGCTGGCGATTGACCGCTCGCGGTTGTGGGTGGTAGCCCATGCGGATTCTGAGTTTGAAGTGATGGAAATGATCGCCGATATGCCGTTGAGTCCTTATATGACACCAAATGTATCGGAACTCATGTTTCACAATACCTACGAGGTCTTAGTGCCTTTTTCTTTGAATTAAAATAAATATGGAATATTGGAAAGTGGAATGTTGAATTTGCAATGCGAACATCCCATTTTCCAATCTTTCCATTTTCCAATCCTCCAATTTAACGATCAGTTCACACCTGCTGCCTATCTTCACGGCAATTACAGTTTAAAACCAAGTAAGTATGGAACGCAAGCGCATTGCCATAGATATGGACGAGGTGATAGCCGATATTGGTCCAAAATTCCTCGATTTGTACGAACGCGAAATGGGCGTTCGACTGGCGAAGGCGGATTACTGGGGTAAAAAAATTTACCAGATCAACGGCGCCGACCGCATCCGCGAATTTTTGTTTGAACGCGGCTTTTTTGCCGATCTGCCCGTCATGCCTGGTAGCCAAGAAGTGGTGCGCGAACTCATGGATGATTTTGACATTTTTATCACCACTGCTGCCATGGAATTTAGGCACTCGCTGGAAGACAAGTACGACTGGCTGTTAACGCATTTTCCTTTTATTCCCTGGAAAAATTTTGTGTTTTGCGGCGACAAAAGCATCATCGGCGCTGAATATATGATTGACGATCATGTTTTTAACCTGCAAACTTTCCGCGGCAAAGGCTTGTTATATACGGCTTCGCACAACATTCACGAAACCGGCTTCACCCGTGTGAATAATTGGGCGGAGGTGCGCGCGTTTTTTCACGAAGAATTAAGGCGCGGGTAGTTATCTTTCTGTTAAAAAGTCCCTGTGCAACTTTTTCATTGGGAAAATAATAATGCCCGTCTTTGTCTAAAAGCAGTAATTTGCGGCGGATTTGAAGAGGATTCATCCAATAAGGCATCCTCTTTTGATAAGTGTCTAGTTATGAATGACTTCCGCGAACGAATGAAGCGTTTTTTGTTGCTGTTTGCAAAATTTGCCATAACCGGAGCAATGGCTTCGGTGGTCAATTTTACGGTGTTCAACGTGCTGTTTTACTGGGGTTTTGATTTGGATCAACTCGATACAACCCTACCCGAGTTCAAACGTAAAAGTGTAATCGCCGACATGATTGCTTATGCTAGTGGCGTACTGTTCAATTATGTACTACACAAACGGTTTATATTTGAGCAAAGACGGGCAGCTTCGGTTATTTTTGCGTTGTACATCCTGGTGTCGGCGGGCGGCATTGCGCTGAGCGCAGGGCTGACGTGGGTGTTTGTAAAAATGCCATTTTTTGCACACAATCCACAGGTTATGAAAATTAGTACCATGCTTTTGGTATTTGTATATAATTTTTTCTCCAAGCGTTTTGCTTTTGAACGGAGAATTTTTTCATTGGATACGAAGCCAGAGGTTCAAACCGAAGTTCCAAAGGTTTTAGACAGCTGATTTTAAAAGTATTACATTTTAATGTTTTTTTTATTTTGTAAAGTATTTTAAATAGAATATAATAAAATGGCAGTTATTTAAAATTTACATTTTATCAATATTTTATATTATAATAAACGCTACAATCATCATTCTAAAAAATAGAATTTTCAACCATGCGTATTTGTCTCACCTTCATTTATTTACTTGCATTAACCGCAGCCTTTAGTCAGGAAAATCTCAGCCTTCAGCAAGCAATTGCGTTAGGTTTGCAAAATAATTATCAAATTCAAATTGCCGAGCGGGAACTGGAAATTGCGCAAAAGCAAAATGATTGGAGCATCGCTGGGCGCTATCCATCATTGGATGCAACGCTTAACTGGAACAACGGCTACAGTCGAGCTAATAACACTAAAAATCCGGCTTCTTTTGTGCGTCAAAGCAATTTGGTGACTTCTAACATTTCGCCAGGCGTTGAATTGAATTGGACCTTGTACAATGGCGGACGCGTGCGGGTAACGAAGCAGCAATTGGAACAATTGGAATTGCTCAGCCAGGGCAGTGTGCAAATTATGGTGGAAAATTCCATTCAGGATATTATTTTGGCGTATTATCAAGCTTTGGTGCAGCAAGAGCAGCTCGGTGTGCGCGAAGAAGTGCTCAAACTATCGAAAGAGCGCCTGGATTATACCATCGCTCGCCAGGAATTTGGGCAGGCGGCTTCTTTTGATGTGTTACAATCGCAGGATGCTTACATCAACGACTCCACAAGTTATTTGATTCAACAAAACACCTTTGAAAATGCACTCCGCAGCCTGAATTTGGCGATGGGCGTGGATGACCTCAGCCGCCGTTATCAGCTGACGGATCAGTTGGAATTTGATGCGCAGAATTATGCTGCTCAGGACCTGCGTACGCGCATACTTGCCAATAACCGGACGTTGCAAAATTTGTTTATCAATCGTGAATTGGCACAATTGAGCACTCGTTTGATTGAAACGACAAAATATCCGTTCGTGGGGCTTCGGGCAGGCAGCACCTTTGGTTTGAATAATAACCTGGTGGGAACGAGTACCGTGGCAAGTGGCGATACGCGCGACCTCGGCGGCGTGGGCACCAACAACCTTAATACTTTTATCAATTTTTCTGCGGTTTATAATATTTTTGATTGGGGCGTGCGTCGCCGAAATATTGAAAATGCACGGGTGCGCGAAATCATTGCTCAATTGGATATTGAAGATTACAAACGCACTATTTCCGGGGACTTGGAAAATACGCTAGCAACGTATAACAATCAAAAACAATTGGTACAAGTCACGAATCAATTGGTGGAAAATGCACGACGCAGCCTGGCTATCGCCGAAGACCGATTTGAAGCAGGTTTGGTTAATATTTTCGACTATCGGCAGGTGCAATTGTCTTATATCAATGCAACGCAATCACGCTTGAATGCTATTTTTAATTTAAAAACGACTGAAACAGAATTAATTCGGTTAGTGGGTGGCTTGGTTCGATAACTATTTTTAATTCAAAATTTTTTATTTGACGTTTTTAATTAGTTTATTGTCAACGCTTTGCAGAAACGTCAAATTTCAAATAAGAAATAAATAGCTATTTAGTAAAATGCTTGAGCATAATTACTTCTTTTTCAGTTAAATGGCGAAAAAATCCGCGCGGGAGGTCTTTTTTGGTCAACCCGGCATAATACATCCGATCCAGTTTTTCGACCTGATAGCCCAAGTGTTCAAAAATTCGTCTTACAATACGATTTTTACCAATGTGTAATTCAATGCCAACCTCATTTTTAGGGGCATCATTGACATAATCCACCCCATCCACTTGAGCGACCCCATCTTCTAGTTCTACGCCTTTTTTGATTTTTTCCAAATCCACTTTGGCAACTGGTTTGTCGAGCACTACGTGATACAATTTTTTCACTTTGTGGCTCGGGTGCGAAAGTTTTTTTGCCAGGTCGCCGTCATTCGTCAGCAGCAAAAGCCCGGTCGTAGCGCGGTCGAGCCTTCCAACCGGAAAAATGCGCTCCTCCACTTTGCCTTTCAGCAAATCCATCACCGTTTTTCTACCGCGATCATCCGTTACGGTAGTCAGGTATCCTTTGGGTTTATTCATTAAAATGTAAACCTTGTTGGCTTCGGGTTTTATCAATTTGCCTTTGTAAGTCACTTTATCCTGTGGTTGCACCAGATAAAAGGGCTCTTTGACCACTTCGCCGTTGACGGTCACTTCCCCTTTTTTTACAAATTCCACCGCCTGCCGACGCGAGCTGATGCCGCAGTGCGCAATGTATTTGTTGAGGCGCATGGGTTCGTTTTCATCCGCTGAGGGCTTGAATGCTTTATGTTTCGTTGTGGATTGCCGCAACTCATTGCGCCGAGGTCTTTCATCCTCCGATCTCGCCGGACGAGGTTTTCTGCCAAAAGAACGTCTTTGTTCTTCATCGCCACTGCGCTTCTGCCTCGTGCTCCGCGCTCGATCCTTGTTGTTATCTCGCCCAGAGGGTCGTCTTTTTCTGTCCATTTTTATTTATTCCATTTTCCAATATTCCATCAAAACGGAATATCTTCATCTTCATTCATTTTTGAAGGACGCGTAATAATGCCCGACGAAGCGGAAGAATCGCTCGGCGCGGTATCAAAAGAAAAATCGCCAAAGCTGGTATCGTCTAAATCGGAAAAACGCGCAAACTGATCGGTAAACCGCAAACGTACGTCTTTCAAAGCGCCATTTCTGTGTTTTGCAACAATAATTTCGGCTACCCCTTTTAATGATTGTCCTTCCGGGTCTTCCGTTATTCCATAATATTCTGGACGATATATAAACGACACAATATCAGCATCTTGTTCGATAGATCCCGATTCTCTCAAATCACTCAGCTGCGGACGCTTGCTGCCACCGCGCACTTCCACTGCCCGGCTCAGCTGCGACAAGGCAATAACCGGTACGCTCAACTCTTTTGCCAATGCTTTCAGCGCTCTCGAAATGGCACTTACTTCTTGTTCGCGATTGCCGCGCTGATTGTCGCCGCCACCACTCATCAGTTGCAAGTAGTCAATGATAATCAACTGAATATCGTGCTGCATTTTCATGCGACGGCACTTGGCTCGGAGTTCAAAGATATTGATACCCGCTGTATCGTCAATGAAAATAGGGGCTTCACCGATGCGCTCGATGGCAGCATTCAAGCGCACGCTTTCATCTTGGTCAAACTGCCCATTGCGTAATTTACTCGAAGATACTTCCGCTTCCATCGCTATCATACGCAGCGCAAGCTGTACGCTCGACATTTCCAAAGAAAAAATCGCCACGCCTTTGCTGAATTCAACTGCGGTGTTGCGCGCAGCGGAAAGCACGAATGCGGTTTTACCCATACCAGGGCGTGCTGCAATGATAATCAAATCGGAAGGCTGCCAACCCGACGTGAGGCGATCCAATTCTGTAAACCCCGAAGGAATACCCGTCAGACCGTCTTCTTTGTCTTTGACTTCCTGCAATTGTTTATAAACTTTGCTGGCGAGCGAAGACATTGCCTCGTAGCCGCGACTCATGTTTTTTTCTGCAATAGAAAACAACCCTTGTTCGGCAGCGTCCAAAAGGTCGAACACATCGGTTGTATCTTCAAATGCGTCGCGAATTACATTGGTAGAAACCCGAATCAACTCCCGCTGAATGAATTTTTGAGCAATGATACGCGCATGAAATTCAATATTGGCAGCAGAAGCCACTTTATTGGTCAAAGAAGCCAGGTACGCCGGTCCGCCCGTTGTTTCCAGATCCCCTGTTTTTTTTAACTGCTCCATTACCGTCAATAAATCAATGGGTTGCGAATGCTCAAATAATTGGAGCATTGCTTTATAAATCAACTGGTGTGCTTCTGTATAATAACTGTCCGGTCGCAAAATGTCCATTACAATAGACATCGCGTCTTTGTCAAGCATCAGCGCCCCCAACACGGCTTCTTCCAGCGCCAATGCCTGAGGCGGTACTTTGCCAAACACATAATCCGACAACTCCTCGCTCCGTTTTTTTACGAGCCCTTTGCTATTGCGAGTGTTGCCTAAAGCTTTAACCGGATTGTTGGGTTCTGACATATTAAAAATATCTAAATTTATATTGCTCTTTCTACAAAACTACACTTTCTGAACGAGATTTACGCGTGAAAAACAAGGTTAGCTTATCAACAATTGTGGATAACAGGTGCAGAAAATGTGGAAAAACAACGGATTTGTAAAGTGTATGTTAATTAAATGCGGTTTTTTTAGATGTAAAAAATATTTATTAGAAAAAATTAAATATTTATCATTGCCTCTTCTTGTCGCTTTTGAATTAGTAAATATACGCAATGTTAAGTAAAGTACAAACGTCGAAATGTGGATAAGTTTGTAACGAAGTGTTAAAAAATAAAAAAGCGAGCGATCATCACAATCGCTCGCCGGAGAATAGTTTTCTTAAAACCTTAATAACAATCCTATGCCTTTACCCTATATATTTCGGCTACCCAATCTATTAAATCGAATCGGTTTTTGAGCTAAAGTGCTTCCGCCAGAAGCTCCCTTTTACTGAATATCGTTCTTTTTCTGCTGTACGGTTTCTACTACTTTTTTCTGATTTTCAATCTTTTGGCGAGCCAACTCCTGGTCTTTTTCGTTTTGTACAATGTTATTTTCCGCCTCTTGAATGGCTGCTTTTGCTTTCTCTATTTCCTTGTGATAGCGATCATTAGCAGCGATTAGTTTTTCCAGTTCTTTTTCAAAAGACTTCAATTGCTTTTCCTGGTCTGCCAGTTCTATTGCTATTTTTTCTTTTTCTACTTCTGTTGTAAAATCTTCCACCAACTTCTCAGCTTCTTTGTATTGGCTGTAATACTGGTCAGAATTCAAAAATTCCGTACCCATGTTGACCCACAGCGAAAACGTTGCATTTTCCTTGCCTTTTGCAGTTGCGTGTAAATCCACAGGTGTTGCGCCGCCAATTGCAGGCAGGTTGATGTTGTCAATAAACCATTCTTTCGATTTGCGCTGCCACTCGGCTTTCGCATTGTAGCGCTTTTTCATAAATTTCTCCCAGAATTCCCCTACTTGCTTTTCGCTCACACCCGACAGCTGCACTACCAAAGCAGTTTTGTTGCCCATACTCATCGTTTCGGTTCTTTCCATTACCTGCGACTGAGCGACGCCTTTTGGAGTAAGCTGTGCCTGTGCTGCAAAAAACAAACTAAGACAAAGAACAATCAGACTTATCTTTTTCATTTTAAAAGGTTTTTATTACGGATTTAATTTGCTTTAAATGGGATGCGTTTTATTATTGATACGCAGCAAATCGAGGCAGGTCACTTTTTTTAGAAAAAATTTTAAAAAAAAATTAGGAAGAGGAGCTAATTCATTCATCATGTCAATAAAAAGGCACCATTCCTTCCTTTCGACTTTCGATTCAATTAGCCTCTGGCACTACTATTCTCAAAGCATTGGAAAGTAAAGAAAATGTTGCCGGCGCATCGCCCAAAAACTCGCCGTCTGCTTCTACCCAAAGCGCTTGCCCTTTTTCCAAAGACTCCACTCGAATGTGAGTCGTTTGGTACAAATCAATCTGCGGGTGCTCACCCAAAGTGCCATTGTAAAAACGATACGTGTTGAGCAGCACGCCCAATTTTGACACTCTACGGGCAAGGGTAAGCGCTAACTGCCCATCGGTAGGGTCAGCGTGCGGCACCAGGCGCATGCCGCCGCCCGAATAGCGACCAATGCCGATATTGATGGTATAAAAATAATCTTCAATGGATTTTTCGTTGAAAATCACTTGTGCACGCGTGAGGTTGTATTTGAACAAACAACGCATGACCATGAATAAGTATAAAATTTTGTGAATCACCCAACGTTTGTATTGCGCTGCATAATGCACCACAAAAGCATCATACGCCATACCCGCCACATTGACGAAATAACGCTGCGCCGGTTTGTCCTTTTCAAAAAAATGAACCACGCCAACGTCTTGTAACAAAGTTTTCCCGTTTTGTAACATTTGCATCCATTTTTCCCAATTTTTAGGAATTTGATGCGTGCGAATCCAGTCATTCCCAGTACCAACGGGCAACAGCGCATAAATAATATCGGTGGCAGGCACTTCCTGTTGTTGCAAAATACCATTGATGACTTCAAAATTGGTTCCATCGCCGCCCACGGCAATAATTTTTCGATAGCCCTGCCGAATGGCTTCCTGTGCAAGCTCAGTAGCATGTGCACGGCGCTGCGTTTTCACCGCTACGTGATCGGGCAAATGCTGATTCAAAAAAGCTTCCAACGCTTGCCAGCAGCGGGCAACCGCATTTTTACCAGCCGTAGGATTGGCAATGATGTACCAGGTGTTCCGCTTGTTGTGTTGCATAGAATGTAGATCGAAATAGGAACGACAAAAGTAATTGGAAATTGATGTTTTATGCTGCTTTCAAAAATGTATTTTAACCAATCAGATTTTTATTTCATCGGTAAAAACCAAATTTCAATATAAAATTTGGACAAGTTGTAGGATTTTCGAGCTACCTTGGTTTTTGGTAAACTGAACATTATGTCGAATATCTTACGATTAGAAAACGTTTTAAAATCCTACGAAAAACAAATTGCGGTCAATCACGTCAGTTTTGAAGTGCCAAAGGGCAGCATTTTTGGCTTGCTGGGTCCGAACGGTGCCGGCAAAACTTCCATCATTCGCATTATTACCTCCATTACAAAGGCAGATGCAGGCGAGGTGTGGCTCGATGGCGAAAAACTGAATAGCCGCCACCCGGAGCAAATTGGCTACATGCCAGAAGAACGCGGTTTGTACAAAAGAATGAAAGTAGGCGATCATTTGCTGTATTTGGCGCAGCTCAAGGGCTTGTCGCGCAGCCAGGCGCGCCGGGAAATAGACCATTGGTTTCAAAAATTTGATATTGAAGACTGGTGGTCGAAGAAGATCGATGAATTGTCGAAAGGGATGCAGCAAAAAATTCAATTCATTGCTACGGTGGTGCATCGCCCGAAACTGATGATTCTGGACGAACCTTTCTCAGGGCTGGATCCAATTAACGCCAACCTTATTAAAGATGAAATTCATGAATTAAATGAAAAAGGCATTAGTATTATTTTTTCGACGCACCGTATGGAGCAGGTAGAGGAAATTTGTGACAATATTGTTTTGATTAATAAGGGCGAAAACGTGCTGGAAGGCAATGTGAAAAACATTAAAAATAAATTTAAAGAGAATTTATTTAAAATTGATTATCAAGGGACGCTCCCGACGGATTTGAGCACCCGGGTAAATGTTGTAAAACAAAAAGACGGCGCTATCATCGTGCAATTATCAGAAGCACAAAACTCCAATACATTATTACAATACCTGCTAAACGAAGGGGTTTACATTCAGGCTTTTAACGAAATTTTGCCCACTTTGAATGAAATATTTATAAAACAGGTAAATGATTCTAATAGTGTGTTGAAAAAGTTGAAAAGTTGAAAGGTTGAAAGGTTGTTACATTTTATTTTAAAAAATGATATTTTAAAATGAATAAACTTGGACTTATTATAAAACGAGAATATCTCACGCGCGTTACGCGGCGTTCTTTTATTCTTGCTACCATTTTGACGCCGGTGGGTTTTGCTGTGTTTTTTATTGTGGTGGGGCTTATTTTTCAATATCAAAGCGATGATACGAAGCGCATTGCTATTATTGATGAGGGGAATATTATGAAAGGCAGTGTGCCTGATGAACCCAATTTGTATTTTAAATTTGAAAAAACGAATCTGGCGGCATTGCGTGAAAAATTTGATGAATATGATTATGATGGCATCCTTGTATTACCTACTTTGAAGGATTTATTTAATAAAAAATACACGGCTTATTATTATTCACCGGAGCCACCGACACTTGATGTAGAAACACTTCTCAGAGACCGGGTGGATAATAGCTTGCGCGATTATAAAATTGAAGGCTTAAAATTGGAACGCCGGCAACTCGAAGCCCTTGATACACAAATAGATATAGAGCCGGAGCCGATTGATCCCGAAGGCGAGGACGCAACCAACCTGACGGGTGCCATCGCCGCAGGTATTGGCAGCTTGATGGGCATTATTATGTACATGACGGTTTTTATTTACGGTATGATGGTGATGCGCAGCGTAATGGAAGAAAAAACCAGCCGTATTGTAGAAGTTATGATATCGAGTGTAAAGCCTTTCCAATTAATGCTGGGCAAAATTATTGGCGTAGGCGCGGTGGGGCTGACGCAGGTTGCCATTTGGGCAATTTTAATACCCGCTACCAGTTTTTTAATTAATTTGATTTTTGGTTTTGATACAAGCCAATCTAATGCTGCTGCTGCAACCGAAATCAGCGCGGGCGACACCGAAGCCCTGATTGGCTTAGCCATGCAAGAGTTCCGTAGCCAAAACTGGTGGCTCATTTTGCCCATGTTTATTTTGTATTTTCTAGGAGGGTATTTTCTGTATTCGTCCTTGTTTGCAGCCGTTGGTTCGGCAATGGGGGACGACCTGGGCGAAGGGCAAACGCTGACGCTGCCGATCACCATTCCAGTCATTATTGCTTTTTACATCATGTTTGTAGCCGTGCAAGCGCCTAACTCGAGCCTAGCCGTTTGGTCTTCGATTTTCCCATTGTTTTCGCCTATTGTCATGCCGGCGCGCCTGGCGTTCAATCCACCGTTTTGGCAAATTGCAGTTTCGATTTTAATATTAGCAGCGACTTGTATCTTTTTTGTGTGGCTGGCAGGTAGAATTTATCGGGTTGGTATTTTGATGTATGGCAAAAAAGTGACGATGAAAGAGCTGGGGAAGTGGTTGTTTTATAAAGAGTGATGTGTTATTTGGAATTTTGAGGAGGGGGAAAAGTTAAATTTCTTCTAAGCAGGGAGCGGAAGGTATAAAAAGTGCGTTTTTTTAGTATATTAGTGTAAATTTGATACTAAGTGACTTTTTTTCAGTTTTTACGTCTCAATTTTTGAAACCAATCTGAAAAGCAGTCGTTACACAGGCAAGGGCAGTGCGAAAGAATTACTAAAGATTTTGAAGTCATGGAAAGTCCACTTTTACTGTTGAGAGAAAACACACATGTAATCAAAGAGCTGAATCTCAGTGAAGTACCCAGCGGAAAAATCTCCAGATTTTGGGTGCATTTGGTGACAAACGGCATGGGGATGCCCACGTATGTGCCAATTATTGTTGCAAAAGGCGAGCAGGACGGTCCGGTGTTGGGCATCACTGCTGCGGTGCACGGCAACGAATTGAACGGCATCTCAGTTATTCAACGTCTTTTTAGAGAACTGGATGTACGCAGTTTGAAAGGAACCGTAGTCGGTATTCCCGTAGTGAATATTCCCTCGCTACTCGCCAATCAGCGCGAATTTATTGATGGAACAGACATCAACGACATCATGCCCGGCAAAGCCAAGGGCAATATGAGTGAGGTGTATGCCTATCGTTTTGTCAATCGGATTGTTAAAGAATTTGGTTACCTTGTTGATCTGCATACCGCGAGCTTCGGGCGCATCAATTCTTATTACATTCGTGCCGACATGGAAAATCCGGTTACACGACAAATGGCGCTGTTACAAAACGCTGAAATCGTTGTGAACAACGCAGGCACAGATGGCACGCTGCGCGGTGCCGCCGGGATGATGGGCATTCACGCGATCACGCTGGAGCTAGGAAATCCGCATACTTTTCAAAAAAATTATATTTTGTCGGGTTTGTCAGGTATTCATAATTTGATGGTTTATTTGAATATGATTGAGAATGAAATTGAACCTGCTACCAAACCTCCTGTTATTTGTCGCAAATCTTATTGGATTTACACAGATACAGGCGGCATTTTGACGGTGCAACCTGATGTGACGGATTTTGTGCAAGCCAAGGAACGTATTGCTACTTTGCGGAATATTTTTGGGGATATGGTGAAAGAATATTTGGCGCCGGAGGATGGCATCATCATAGGCAAAAGCGTGGCTCCAGTGAATCAAACAGGTGGCAGAATTGTGCACCTCGGCATTTTATAGTTTGAAAATAGCATGTTCCACTGAATCATCCATAATTCTGCGCGTTTTGGTTAACTTTTTACAGCTTTCAAGTGTAATG
Organism: uncultured Saprospiraceae bacterium; assembly: GCA_964517145.1. Lineage (GTDB taxonomy): Bacteria > Bacteroidota > Bacteroidia > Chitinophagales > Saprospiraceae > JADJNW01. The sequence goes on along the minus strand of CAZFBN010000004.1, from coordinate 51,706 downwards.
AATGGGGCGGGTTGCCTTTTCAAATGATCCTTGCCATGCGCATTATTTTAATTTTATTTCTACTATTTTTCTTCTTAAAAATGAATGCTCAAGGTGCTTTTCTTGCGCCAATGGCAGAAATCAACGAAATTGATGGCGTGATTAGCCTGGGTGCCGGTGCCGGAGGAGGCATTGCGCTGAAACGCTGGCTGGTGGGGGCATTTGGCATGTACTCCTCCAAAACGGGACAAGTGGGCGATCAGGGCTATTCAAACGATTTGAACCTGACCTTTGGCGGGCTTTGGCTGGGCTACGCGCACCCGGCGAATGAATATCTGGCAGTCACCTTGGGTTTTAAAGGCGGCGTAGGCAATGCTCGACAGGAAGGCTTGACCGACGCAGCGCGCCAGAATGACCGCTTTTGGCTGTTGACGCCAGAGGCTGGGGTTGAAGTAGCGTTGGGTAGAAGCGTGCGATTGGGTTTGAGCGCAGGGTATCGCGTGGTGGGAGATGTGCAGTTGTCCGAGTTTACCAATAAAAACTTGCACACCTTGGTCAATACGCTTTCCATTAAAATTGGCAATTTGGGAAGATTGAAATAGCGTTTTAGTGATTTAGTGTAAAATTATGTTGTAACGAAAGTATTTGTTATTAAAGCCTCGCCGCTTTAACTAACCCATTATCAAAATGCTGTATAATGTAAATAATAAACTGCTTTTTTGCCTCCAGACCACATCATGTTTTTTTCTGCACCTCTAATTCATTTAAAATCAACTGCTTTACTGACAAAAATCATTTCTAAAATGCTTGTATAGAGATAGTTTTGGTAGAAGTGAAAGGGTGCTGAAGCGTTGAATCTTCCTTATTGACACAGCAATGTCAATGCAATTGCGTTCAACATTTAGCATTCAATAATTTAACCGCTAAAAAAGAGGAGGTGTTATGTCACTTATTCCTTGGCGCAGAGGCGACTGGTTGCCCGCATTCAATTCAATGGTTGAAAATTTCTTCAACGATGAAGATTTTTTCAACACTTGGAAAGTGGCAGCTACTGTACCGGCAGTAAATGTTGTGGAGACTGACACTGCCTACCACCTGGAACTGGCAGCTCCAGGGATGAAAAAAGAGGATTTTAACGTGGCGATCAAGAACGGTATGTTGACGATCAGCGCAGCAACGAAAACAGAAAGTGAAGAGAAAAAAGACCATTACGCTCGTCGGGAATTTAGCTACAGTGCTTTCAGTCGCTCTTTCCGCCTGCCGGAAAATGCGATGCCTGAAAATGTGAATGCAACGTATCAAGATGGAATTTTGAAAATGTCATTGCCTAAAAAAGTAATAAGTAAGCCAGAAGAACAAGTAAGAAAGATTGAAGTCGCATAATGTTTTCCTGAGAATGATTCGTGTAAAGGGATGCTGGATGATTGGATTTTTTTCTGCGACTGGCTTTGTGTACTATTATCTGGCATCCCGTTTCCTAACCAAATTAATGCTCCTCGTATGAAACACCTACCTATTGCCTGTGTGATTGCGTTGATGCTAATCGCTTTAAAAGCAGATTGCCGAACGCAGGTACTCCCGCAAAACGATATTCGCCGAGAATTCGTGCGGTTCGATCAAGCTTTTCTGCCGGTGCTGTTTTATGTTGCTGAAGGCAATAATTTTGAAGCCAAACGCGCCGTTTTTCACTTGGGCTACCATTGGCAACAATTGCGCCACCGCTACGAAATGAGTAAGACGGAGCCCGATTGGCGCAATACTTTTCGTCAGGTGGACAAGCAACTGAGCGCCGCTTTTTTTGCCATTGATGCCAATCAGTATGAACGAGCTTACACGCAGCTCGATGCGGTAAAACGCTCGCTTTATACCTTGCGCACCACTTATCACATTGATTATTATTTGGATTATATATACAATTTTCAGGCAAGTATTGGGGTTTTTAACGAAACCGTGCAGGATGAAATGCTCGATATGTTACAATGGGAAGACGTGATGGAAATGTCGGTAGCGCTGAATCAAAAATGGAATATGCTTTTGGCAAAACCTTTTGATGCAGAGTTGTACGAATTTAATAAAGATCAAGCCTGGAAATTGCGCACTACACAGATCGGTGTAAGCGAAGCGCTCGATGAACTGAGTGCAGCGATGGAATGCGCCGACCGCGAAGTATTAGCGGATGCCGGTGAAAAGTTGAACCTGGCTTTATTAGAAATGTTGCGACTTTTTGGCGACTTTGAAGCGGCGGCAACTTATTATGCCAATGCTCAAATTGAGTAATAATTTTGTAAAATCCATTTGAAAAATTAATACAAATTATCAACTTTGGTAATTGTACGCTTATATCAACCCGATTGATGTAAAGAGGTGAAATATTTTTCCACTGTTAAATTAGGCAAGTATGAACTCCGAAAGAAATATCAGAGAAATTATGACGACTGATTTGGTGACTGTCAGACCGGATGTTGTTGCAATAGAAATTTATGAGCTTTTTAAAAAATATGATTTTCATCATCTGCCAGTGGTAGAAAATGGCGAGGTGCTGGTTGGCATTATCAGTAAGGAAGATTTTTTCCGTGTTTCTTACCTGCTCTCGCACCAAACGACCGGTAAAACCTGGAGTGAAAAACACTACCAAACGCTGCAAGCAAAGGATTTTATGACCACCTACCCCATGACGCTTGACCCGGAAGATACCATCGGCTTGGCGGCTGATATTTTTCTGTCGAATAAATTTCACGCGCTGCCCGTTATCGAAGATCAGCAATTGGTAGGCATTGTGACCACGCACGATTTATTGCGCTTCAGTTTTAATTCGCCCTACACTGAAGAGGCTACCGAAGATGAGGATGACGTGGATGAGAAGGGGTTTATCGCTGGAGACGACATGCGCGACGATGATAACTATTTGTTTTAGAGGAATTTATTAAAGCAAAGCATTTTTAAAACGTGTCCTACCTGTACCAGCGTAGGACACTTGAGTAAATAAACACTGCCTTCCTAACTTTTGAGCGTGCCGACCCATTGAATGGGAAAATTTGGTAAAATCCAGAAATCAACCTGCCAATTCATTCCATCCTACAAAATCATGGGCTATCTTTGCAGCGGCTATGGAAGAATGGGAATTGGATTTTGAGTGGCTGCGCGTGCGGCATTTTGTACAAGATCGCTTCAAAAAGGACACGTTGCCGGATTTGAATGCGGTGTTGTTTCTAATTGGTATTCAAGAACTTGGGCGCTGGAAAAAGGAATTTTCCAAAGAAGAAAAGCAGGATTTGATGCACATTGCCGTGTGCCGCCTGATGAGTTATGATGGCTATTATGAATTTGCCGGGCGCGACGAAGATGGCTGGCCCCACTGGCGGCAACTGCGCGCAGTACCCAAGCTTGACCTGCGTGAGCAAGAGTTGATGCTGAAAATGTACTTGATTCGGTATTTTAAAGAGTTGGAAGCAGCGTGACCTTTTTTGAGTTTAATAGAAATGTGTAAAATTTGAATAAAATTATTATAAAAATTATAAACAGATTGCATTATTTATGGGGAAAGTTATAGGAATTGTCATCGTGGTTGTAATAATGGCAGCCTGTGCACGCCCGATAGCGGATTTTAATTATACTTTTAAAAATGGGCAAAAAGCACCGGCAGTAGTTGAATTTGCAAATCAATCGCAGAAAGCAACGCAGTATGAATGGCATTTTGGTGATGGGAAAATAGTGCAGGATTCGTCGCCGGTTCATGCGTTCAAGCACTCTGGCACGTACGAAGTGCAACTGATTGCCTCGGATGGAAAAAAATCTCGTATTATAAAAAAACAATTAACTGTGGAAGCACCAGATAAATGCCTAATCGAAATTGAAACCAATTTTGGCAGCATGATTTTTGAGCTGTCGGACGCAACGCCGCAGCACCGCGACAATTTTTTGAAACTGGCGGAAGAAGGATTTTTTAATGACCTGCTGTTTCACCGCATCATCGACGGCTTTATGATTCAAGGTGGCGACCCTAACTCCCGCAATGCCAAGCAAGGCGAGCCTTTGGGCATGGGAGGACCGGGTTATACCGTTCCGGCAGAGTTTGTAGATTCGCTCGTCCACCTTAAAGGTGCGCTGGCAGCTGCGCGGCAGGGCGACCAGGTGAATCCACAGAAACGTTCGTCGGGTTCCCAATTTTATATTGTACAAGGACAAACTGTGACCGAAGCGATGCTCAACCAAATGGAGGCACGCAAAGGATTTCGTTATAGCCAGGCGCAACGCGATGCATACAAGCAGATGGGCGGTACGCCTATGCTCGACCGGGATTACACGGTGTTTGGCAGGCTGGTTCAAGGCATGGAAGTGCTGGATAGCATTGCCAATGTGGCAACGGACGGACGCGACCGCCCCGAAGAAGATGTGAAAATGAAAGTAACGGTAATAAAGTAAATTATAAATAGGAGATGTGAAATTTGAAATCAGCTTTTCATGTTTCAAATCTCACTTTTCAACTTAAAAAATGCACGACGCGAAAATTCTGGGTGTAGATGTGGGCGCCTCTGGTATCAAAGGGGCAATTGTGGACATTCATGCTGGCAAATTGCTGACAGAGCGGCTTCGCTTTTCTACGCCGAATCCTTCTACGCCGGAGGCAGTGGCAGCCACCTTTGGCAAGTTGGTCAAAGCTTTTAATTGGAATGGATTGGTAGGGGTTGGCTTTCCGGCTATTGTAAAAAATGGCGTGGCGATGACGGCTGCAAACATTGACAATTCCTGGATTCGCACCAACATTGAAACTATTTTTGCAGAAACAGCCGACTGTATGGTCAAAGCCATTAATGACGCAGATGCGGCGGGCATTGCAGAGATGCGCTTTGGCTTGGGCAAAGGCGTGAATGGTACGGTTATTTTGATTACCATCGGGTCGGGCTTGGGTAGCGCCTTATTTGTAGATGGTAAAATAGTACCCAATACGGAATTTGGACATTTGTACCTGAAAGGACAGGATATTGTAGCAGAACAGTATGCTTCTAATAATGCCAAAGAACGCGATCATCTAAGCTGGGAGGAGTGGGCAAAGCGTTTCAACGAATATTTGCACCACCTCGAATTATTGTTCTCTCCAAGTTTGATTTTGCTGGGTGGCGGTTCGAGTAAGTATTTTGATGAATACACCCACCTTTTTACGCTGGAAACACCCGTTCAGCCCGCGCTGCTGCTCAACAGTGCGGGCATGATCGGCGCAGCATGTCATGCTTATGAAACCATGCTGACTTATGCAAAATAGCTCGAAATAATGTAGAGCACATCTGGGTCGTTGCGCAGGGAAGGCAGCACCTCAAACAGCGTTTGGTGCATGTCATAATCTTCTTCCAGCGCTTCCCCCAGCCAATAAAGGGCTTCCTGACGACGTCCCAGAGCGAAAAGGCACGCGATGCGACAATAGAGCAATTCGGCGCCGGTGGAGTAGTCTTCTGCCTCATGCAAAACGTCCAGTGCTTCTTCCACCCGGTCTGTTTCAATCAGGAAGCCGGTGTACTGCATCCAGTACTGAATTTGGTCAGGCGCTAAGTCAACTGCCTTTTTGAAGTTGGTTTCTGCTGCTGTACAATCGCCTAATTCGGCGTAAGCTTCTGCCAAAGCAGCGTAATATTCTTCACGATTATCTTCAACGTCAATCGCTTTCTTAAAAGTTGCAACAGCGCGTTTCCAATGGTTTGCTCGCGCATAACACTCACCGATGGCAAATAAAATTTCGTCGTTGTAATGATCGAGACTCAATGCTTTGCGATACAATGCTCGGGCGCTCGTGTAATCTTCCAACTGCTGGTAGCATTGCCCCATGCAAAAGTACAATTCGCTATCAGCCTCGAATCGCTCGATCACTTCTTCATAACATTGCAAGGCCTTGCGGTATTGCTTTACTTCAAAGCACATTTCTGCACAATCGCGATAAGCAAACTCAAACGTCTCATTGGTCAAGAAAGCGTATTCATAAGCCTCGATGGCTTCTTTGTAATTGCCCTGGTAGGCGTGTGCGTGCCCCAGATTGTACCAAGCCAGGTACGAATAAGGATCGTTTTCAATAATTTCCTGGTACAACGCAATACTTTCCTCATACTTGCGCGTGGCTTCCACACTTACCCACATCAATTCTAGCGCTTCTTCGTGCTTCGGGTTTTTTTGCAAGGCATTTTTCAACGCATAGTACATGGATTCATACTCTTCGGCATGCTCATACACTGCTGCTTCACAAACGTAAATGTTGGCAAGAATGGTACTACTCGCCCCATGTTTTAACGTTTCGAGCAGTTCCAGCGCCTCCTCTTCCAACCCCATTCGAGCGAGCGCCTCTGCGCGCAAGATGCCGATTTCTGCATCAAAAGGTGCGAAAACACTGGCTTCTTCCAACACTTTTAGCGCTTGCGATTCCTGATGGTCGTCAATAAGAAGTTGAGCTTTTTTTAAGTAAAAATCGGGCGAATAAGCATGAATTTTAATGGCACAATTGATTACTTCAATGGCACGGGAGAGTTGATTTTCGCGTTCGTAATACTCAATTACTTGCGCAAAAACTTTTTCTTCCCAGTACAATTCCCGACCCTGCTCCCGCAGCGTTTCATAGTCGGTCACCAAGTCCAGCAGGGCTTGGTTTTCTTCATAGTTCATAGGAGCTTTTTCCATTTTTTTCCAATTAGGTAGGTAAATTTAAAGAAAAAGCATCCAAACATCCTAGCATGAAATGCTAAAGGAAATGGGTAATTAATGAAACGGTAGGTTTATAAAAAGAAGTGGTAGAAAAATCACAAGATATTGTGTTTTAATAAATTAAGCAAATTATTTATCTAAAAAAATATGATATATTTAATGAATATTCATATCAAATTATTTAGGAATAAGCACCATTCAAAAACAAAAACGGTCTTTCAAAGTTGACACCTTAAAAGACCATTTTTTTTTAAATTCGATTTCCTAATCGCATGGGCGCTCAATTCCGATTCAACCTCCGTTGTCGGCTTTGCATTTGTATTTCGCGGAGCTTTTTTAATAATTCTTCTTTAAACTCGCGTTCTACCCGATTGAGTATCGCAATTTTTCGCACCGGAAGCACCTTGCGCATGCGCTGCACGTAGTCTTTTTTCAAATTTAGCAATTGCTGCTCCATTTCCAGCGAGCCACTCAGCAGTTGCTCTGCCTCTGCGTCCGTCATCGTGGCAAAATTCTGATTAAATTTGTACTTCTGCCGAATTTTCTTCTGTTCTGCTTCATATTCATTGTACAGGGGCCAAAACTTTTGCGATTCTTCCGGGGTCAATTTTAACCGTTCGGTAATGAAAGCAACACGCATGGCTTGTATGCGCTCGCCCGACTGTCCGGCGGGCAAGTCGTCGTCGTCTTGTGCCCAGGCTGCCATAGAAAGGGCGCATAGCAGCAGGACACCCAAAAACCATTTTCTCATTTCACTTGATTTTAACTTATCTCAAATTCCAAAAAAAACTGTATAACCGGTTAATACATAAAACATTAGCTTATTAAAGCATTTCTTCCAGGGCTTTGGTATCCAAATCTTTTATAATCTCTTCCATCATCAGGTTCATTTCTTCCTCGCTGAATTCACTTTGTGGCAGAATGCTGTGATCCGACAAGTCCGAAGTAGCGTTCATTAGCATTTCGGTATCAAACTGAGACAAATTGTCATTGATATATGCTGTAATTTCTTCTGCTGTTAAATCTTGATTATCAGTGGTTGGCATATTATTGTTTAAAAAATAAACACCTGCCGTTATCAAAATAACAAACGTTGCCAAAGACACCGCTACACGTGGTTGGAGCAGCATCTGGAAGTAACTCAACAAACGTTCCCACGCATTCGGAGGAGCGACCGGGCGCTGGGGCGCTGGTTGCAGTTTGATTTGTTCCCAAACCTGATTGGGCAGCGACTGGAAATAATTTTCTGGCACTTCTGGCTTTTGTGCTTTCGCTTTTAATTTTGCGAGCAGGGGCGATAATTCCTGCAATTCTTTTTGAATGTCATTTTGATTTTTCATAGCTCTCCGATTTCAGCTTCCCGAAAATAATTTTCTATTTTTTTCACCGCATGGTGATAACTTGCCTTCAAAGCGCCTACCGAGGTGTCGAGTATTGCCGACATTTCTTCGTAGGGCATTTCATCAAAATACCGCATGTTAAACACAATGCGCTGTTTTTCAGGCAGTTGCTCAAGTGCTTTTTGCAATTGTGCCTGCAATTCATCTCCATTCACCGAAGCATCCGCCTGCAAGGTATTCACCAGTGGCAGCTCGCCCGATTCGATAGAGGCAGTCATTTTACGACTTTTTTGATTCAAAAAGGTAATCGCTTCGTTGGTGGCAATGCGATACAGCCATGTGTACAATTTCGATTTGCCTTCAAACGTGTGGAGGCTGCGATACACTTTAATAAAACAATTTTGCAACACATCATTTGCATCCTCATGGTCATTCACCAATCGGCGCACCACCCAGTACAGTTGCTCCTGGTACGTTTCCATCAACAAACGAAAGCCGCGTTCTGCCGTTTGGGCATGCTGTAAGAGGCTCAGTAAATGCTCATCTGCCGTGTTTGTCATGGGTTGTACCGGAGCTTTTTTTATTTCTGTGGAAACGGACGCTCCCATTGCCCGCTCGCTGTAATCCAGGTAATTCAATCCAGCAATTACCATTTGTTCGTCTTTTGTCATTTGGACTGCAAATGGCAACAAAGGTTTAAAAGGCTTTTCAAAATTTTTCAAAAAGATCAGCTCATTCCGCTATCTCCCCATCGCCCTTCCCTTTATATTTGTAAAAAATACCTAAAACCTATGCAAACCCTGCACATTGACACCGACATTCACCAATCTGCTACGCTGCCTGGTTGGTTTTACAAAAGTGCAGCTATTTTTGAACAGGTCAAAGAAAAAATTTTTGCAACAACGTGGTTGTATGCTGCCGATGCCAGCATTGTGCAGGAGCCGATGGAGGTGTGTCCGCTCAATTTGCTGGAAGGGGTACTCGACGAACCTTTGGTTTTTGCTAAAGATCAAGATGGTAAAACGCATTGTCTGTCAAACGTTTGCACACATCGAGGCAAAATTATTGTAGAGCAGGCAGGTCAAAATCGCATGCTCACTTGTGGCTACCACGGGCGCTGTTTTCGATTGGATGGTTCGTACAAAAGCATGCCAGAGTTTGAAGCCGTGGCGAATTTTCCGAGTAAAACCGATGACTTGACGCAGGTGCCTTTTGAAGAATGGCTGGGTATGTTGTTTGTATCCTTGAATCCAAAGGTGCGTTTTGAGGAGATGACCCGCCCCATTCGCGAGCGCTTGAGTTGGATGCCTTTTGATACCCTGGTTTTTAATGCGGAAAGCTCGCAGGATTATTATGTCAATGCCAATTGGGCGCTGTATTGCGACAATTACCTGGAAGGTTTTCACATTCCATTTGTGCATCCGGCATTGAATCAAGCATTGGATTTTAAAAATTATCAATACGAAATTTTTGACTATTGCAACCTGCAACTCGGTATTGCCAAAGATGATCAGCCCATTTTTGACATTCCAGAAGACTCGCCGGATTATGGACAAAAAATTTATGCGTATTATTATTGGCTTTTCCCCAATTTAATGCTGAATTTCTACCCCTGGGGCTTGTCGCTCAATGTAGTAGAACCGCTGAGTCACAACCGTACCCGTATTCGATTCCGCACTTATTATTTTGGCAATACTACTTTCAATCGCGAAATCAACCGCATTGACCAAACCGAAATGGAAGACGAAGCCGTGGTAGAAAGTGTGCAAAAAGGCTTACAATCAAGATTTTATACTGCTGGGCGCTTCTCTCCAACACAAGAGCAGGGAGTGCATCATTTTCACCGGCTGGTGGCGCATTTTTTGAATGGGTAGAGGTGTCTTAAATTTTCACCCTTCTTACCAAAAAAAACATCAGTCCAAATAATATCAAACTAAGTAGTAACCCAATCCGCAACGAAAACGCATCAGCGAGATAGCCAATGGTAGGCGGACCTACAAAAAAACCAGCGTACCCCACTGTTGTTGCCATGGCAATGCCCACACTCGGCGCAACACCTGGCGTATTGCCAGCGGCAGAATAGATAATGGGTACTACTGTCGCCAGCCCTAAGCCAATGACGAAAAGTGCGATTATGACCACGTATGGATTCGGAAAAAGCAGCATGATGCCCAGCCCTACTATCGCAGCAGCAGTATCCATCAAGAGCATGTTGGCTTTTCCTAAAAGCGCCGTGAAATAGTCGCCAAAGATACGCCCAATCGTCATCGCGGTAGAGAATGAGCCAAACGCCAGCGCCGAAAAAGCCTCATCCATCCCCACCACTTTGTTCATGTAAATGGCAGACCAATCCGCCATCGAGCCTTCGCCCGTCATGCCGCAAAAAGCAATGATACCAAGGGGTAGAATGGCTTTGGTGGGCAACCGAAACCCGTTGCCTCCGTCAGCATTGGCGGCTTCGCTGCTAGATTCGTTAACCAGATTGAACGAAGCCCACAGCACCAACAATAGGCACAAAATAGCCCCTGTGAGAAAATGTGGAAACAATCCAATTTCAAATTTAGCAAACAAAGCGCCCGAACCTGCTCCCAGTGCCATGCCAATACTGAACACCGCGTGAAAAGAGGACATGATGGGTTTTGCAAACTTACGCTCGACATACACCGCTTGCCCATTCATCGAAACATCCAGCGCCCCAGAAAGCATGCCGATCAAAAAAAACAGCCCTGCAATAATCCATAAATTGGTAAAAAGAGGCAACAAAGGAATAGCCAGACAAAAAGTAATGCCCATCACCGAGGTAAGGGTTCGGCTGCCAAACCGCACCGTGAGCAATCCAGAAAAGGGCATGGCTAGAATGGCGCCCGATGCTGAGCACAACAGTAAAGTGCCTAGTAATGAATTGGATACCCCATAAAATTGTTGTACTTCAGGCAAACGGGAAATCCAGTTGGCATACAGGAAGCCATTGATAAAAAAGAACGTAGAAACGGCAAGGCGATTGATAATCAAAGGGAATGAGTATTTTGGTGTTAATGTGTTTTGGTATTAGTCGCTTATGCTTCTTTGCGTTGATACACTTTAAAATTATAAGCAAATTCATTCTTATCATCTGGTTGATGTGGTTCTTGTGACGTCAATTCCCATTCTTTCCAGTCCACTTCTGGAAAAAACGCCTCCCCTCCTGGCACTTCCAGGTCAACCTCCGTCAGGTACAATTTATCCAAATAAGGCAAGCTCAATTCATAAATTTCGGCACCCCCCAAAATGAAACATTCCTCTTCTCCATTTTGCTCGGCAATATCCAGCGCTTCATCCATCGTGTGGGCAACGATAATGTTGGTGGCAATAAAAAAAGGATCGCGTGTGAGCACAATATTGGTGCGCTTTGGCAAAGGATTGACAATGGATTGTAAAGTCTTACGACCCATGATGACGTGATGATTCAGGGTTTTATTCTTAAAATATTTTAAATCGGCTGGCAAATACCAAGGCACGTCGTTATTTTTTCCAATAACTCCATTTTTCGAGACAGCAGCAATGGCGGAGACAATCATAGTTTTAGTTGAATGGTTGATTTTTGCAATATCAATTAGAAGAATTCACAACCGGCAGCTTTAGTTCATCCAAAGGGAGCTTTCTTTCGGTGGCTTGCGATTTTTCCAGGTTTTTGCGGGTAGCGCGGGCGTAGCGCAGCATGGCAGCATGGTCGGTCGCATTCATACCAATGGCACTGGCATCGGTTTCAAAAGGAGCAATAGGCACGGCACGATACGTTTTTTTACCATCGGCATGCCGCTGTACCCAGCGCCAAACAGGTAGGTATTGCGGTGTTTGAATTTGAACCTTGCCCGATGCCGGGTCTTTTTGCAAAGTGATTTCCAGCATCAACCCGCCATCAGTATGCAATTTGACTTGCCCGGAAATGAAATTGCCCAGCGAATATGCGATTGGAACTATTTTTGCTGTACTATCCGCCAATTGGGTCGTTATCGTTTTAATTGGTTGCACCACGTGCGGGTGAGCGCCGATGATTAAATCCGCCCCCCAGTCTGCCAATTTTTGTGCCAGAGCGCGTTGCTTGGCATTTTCCTGCAATTGGTACTCGTCGCCCCAGTGCATCACCACTATGATCGCATCCGGCTGCAATTGTCGCGCCACTGCCATGTCTTTTTCAATCTGCGCTTCTTTGATTTCATTCACAATGGAAGGTGCTCGTGTTGGAATGCCATTGGTATCGTAGGTATAATTCAGAAACGCCAGCCGAAAGTTATTTTTGTAAATAATCAAAGGATAAAAAGCATCGCGGGCTTCCTGATTTTTAAAAGTGCCGGTTTGGTAAAAACCATATGCTTCGAGGGTAGTGATGGTATTCAAAACACCCTCCAAACCACTGTCGTTGGAATGATTGTTGGCTGTTAACAAAAAGTCAAATCCAGCGTAGCGCAAGGCTAATGCCAAATCCTTGGGACTACGAAAAAGAGGATAGCCCTGGTAAGGCGGCTTGCCAGGTAAGGTCAATTCTAAATTGCCGATGGCGAGATCCGCTTGTTGTAAAATGGGTGCCACATATTCAAAACAAGGCGAGTAATCGTATGATTTATTTTTTTCAACTTCAGCGGCAGCAATCTGCGTACCATGCCCCATGATGTCGCCCACAAAAAGCAATTTGATTTGCCAGGGATTTTGCGAAAGCATATCCTGAGCATTGACAACATGCCACGCGCCCAGGCACAACATTATCAAAAAGAGAGAAAAACGCATTAAGAAAAAGTTTTACTACTGCTTATAAATTGCCCTATTCGGAATGTAATATTAAGGCTTGCTCGACATCAAGTTTGCCTTCAGCACTCGGTCTTCCAGGAATTTACGCTCCGTGCGAATCGTGTCTGTCAAATATTTTTCAATCATCAAACTGGCAATCGGCGCAGCATACGTAGCGCCAAAGCCTGCATTTTCGACGTACACCGCAATGGCAATCTTCGGATCATCCTTTGGCGCAAAGCCGTAAAAAATGGAATGATCCTTGCCATGAGGGTTTTCGGCAGTACCCGTTTTACCACAAATTTCAATATCGGGCAAATTGGCGACACGCGCCGTACCACCTGTCACAGCGCCCCGCATGCCGTCCACCACCGGCGTGAAATATTTCCAATCAATGCCAACGTGCTTGGGCTGGGTAAATTCATCTTTAAGCGGTTGATTTTCAATGCCATTTTCTGTTTCCAACTGGTACTCCTTGATAAGGTGCGGCGTGATAAAAAAGCCTCGGTTTGCGATCATTGCACCTAAATTTGCCATTTGCAACGTAGTCAGCAACATTTCACCTTGCCCAATGCCCACCGACCGAATCCAGTTGGAATTCCATTTTTGTCCTTCTTGTTGGCGATTGTAAATGCGGGTGTAATAGTCAGAAGTTGGATAGAAACCTCCTTTTTCATTCGGAAAATCAATGCCAAGCGGCGCACCTAAACCAAATTTGGCTAAGTAAGTGTTAAACTCATTCAAGCCCTTTTGGGGATTTCGGGCGCCGTATTTATCCACCATGTCCCGAAAAACGGTTACAAAATAGGCATTGCAAGAGTGTTGAATGCCCATAGCCACATTCGTACAAGTAGGGTGTCCGTGACAAGCCGTGCGCAAGCCACCGCCGTAGTAGCCCATCCGGCAGCCAATGGTTCGATCCGGATCCAAAACCCCTTCTTGCATGGCAATTAATGCTACAATCGGCTTGAACAAAGAGCCTGGCGGATACATGGCTTGCACAGAGCGGTCGAGAAAAACTTTATTAGAATCCGCTAATAACCTGGAGAATTCCCTGCTTCTGTTCTGGTTGAGCGCCAGCAGATTAGGATCATACGTTGGCGCGCTCACCATCGCCAGCACTTCGCCTGTTTTAGGTTCAATGGCAACAATACCCCCAATTTTATTTTGCATCAGCCACTCGCCATACGCTTGCAAATCAAGATCAATCGTGGTTTTGATATTCGCACCCGAAACAGGCGGCGTGTCAAATTTTCCATCTTCGTGACGCCCCATTTCCCGCCCCAGGTTGTCCTTGAGCATCAGCTTCATGCCTTTTTTGCCACTCAGCGCTTTTTCATAAAATTTTTCAATACCGCTAGCACCGATGTAATCGCCCATTTGATACAAATCCTTTCCCTCGTCTTTGCTTTTATTTTTAAGGATTTCATCAGGATTTACTTCGCGAATATAACCCAGCAAATGCGCTGCATTGTGATGCGGATACCCCCGCGCGTGACGCAACTGAATGAAAAAACCCGGAAATTCGTACAAACTTTCTTGAAAACGCGCACAAAAATCAGGCGACACTTTGCTCATAAACGGAAAAGGCACTGCTTTGGAATACCGTTCATCTTCCCAATTGCGCTGAGAATTGTGAATGAAATATTCTTTTGAAATGCCAAGCAGCGAACAAAATTTGGTTGTGTCAAATTTCGTCCAATCCACCTGCTTATACGTCAACATGATGTCGTAAGAAGGGGTATTGTAAATCAGTAACTTGCCTTCGCGATCATAAATAAGCCCGCGTGCAGGATAAATTGTATATTCCTGAATGGCAGTCGCATCCGCATTGGCGCGATACGAGCCATCAAGCAACTGTAATTGCATGGCTTTGCCTATCAGCAGCAGGGACGCCAGCACAAAAACCAGTTGAATCGTAATTTGTCGGTTGCGATTGTTATCGGATGCCATTTTTTATGATGCTACTATATCAACTGCCAATGCAGTAATTTTTGCTTTCGAATTGGGGTTTCTGTTACAGCTTTACCAATTTTTTAAAAACAAGCCTCAACTATCGACTACTCATTCCTTAGGATTAAAAAGCTGCATATAAATGAGTACAAAAACCATGGTAATCATAAAACTGGAAACGGTTTTTAACAAAATTCGCCCTATGTAAACGAAGGTAAAAGATTCTACCGAAAAATAAAAGAGCAGATGCAATCCTAACAAAAAAGCAGAATACCGCAAAAACCAGTCCCAACCCATTCGTTCGCGATTAGGCGCATGTGCTGCCGTGTAGCCGCCGCGTGGTTCGAGTCTTTTAAAAATAAAAGGACGTGCAACGGCTGTCACCAGACTGGCACTGGCATGAATGCCCCAGGAATTATTAAACCAGTCCAGCAAAATTCCCATTGCAAAAGCAGAAAGAATGACCAGCGGACGCGGCATACGCAGGGGCAACAACATAATAAAAAGCGGATACAAAAGAATTTGCGCATACGGGAGGTCAAGCTCCAGGGTAACGCGCTTCAGCACCAAGCCCTGCACTAGCAAAAAGCCGATAAAACGTATAATATTGGCAATGACGGCATTTCTGTTCATTTCGGCTTTTGTGCTTGTAGTTCTAAAAGTTCTTTCCGGTGATTCAAGGACACCACATAAGCATGATGAGTGCCGCTCATACGAATGTTTAATTTTACAATGATCGTGTAAAAATTGGCACCCGATTCCTTGTATGCCTTTTCTACCGTACCAATAAAAATACCGCCCGGAAAAATATGCGACAAGGGGTATCCAGTGGTGATGACAGTGTCCCCTTTTTCAACAGTTTCATGCTTAGGAATGTCTTCCAGGTGCATGCGCAGTGGGTCATTGCCATGCCAACGCAACACGCCAAATGCCGAAGAGCCTTTTACGGCTGCCGAAATGCGCGTTTGCCGATGCAAAATGGACATCACCATGCTATAATGATCCGACACTTCTCGCACAATGCCCACCACACCATCGCCATTGATAACCCCCATGTGGGGTTCGATTCCATCTTTTCTACCTCGGTTGAGCGTCAATGTATTGATTTCGCTGGAAATAGAATTGTCAATCACGCCCACTGGAATGTACGTATAATCGTCGCGAAGGGTATCTTTTCCGGTGCTATCTTCTGGAAAAAAAGTAAAAACGCCGCTCAATGCCGTGTCTGCCAGAAGAGAATCGCCCTGTGTGCGCGCCATGCGTTGCAATTGCTGACGCAGCAAAGCATTCTCCCGTTGCAGCATTTCATTTTGATCGTCGAGCGAAAAATAATTATAAATATCGTCCGATTTTTTATTCAAATAACCGGTAAAAGCGTTGGAGGTGCTTAAATAAATGCGCTGCTGATTGTCGTTGAATCGCACTATCAGGTAAAAACAGATGGCTTCCAGAAAAAAAAAGAGGAATGCACTACTGTTGTTTGCCAAAAATAAAAACAGACCGCGCATCTTTTACTTGTTTGAATCTCAGATGTTTGAACGCTTGCGATTTGTTTATAGTCTCAAAGGGGCAAGGCCTTAACAAAATCAACCCTCAAACCAACCACCAGAATTGAAAATCAGACACTTTTCCGGTCAATCAGGAAAGAGAAACGATGCGTATTTTTAAGCGCAATGCCTGTGCCGCGCACTACCGCACGCAGCGGGTCTTCAGCAATATGAACCGGCAGCTTGGTTTTTTGCGCAATGCGCTTGTCCAAACCGCGCAACAACGCACCTCCGCCTGTCAGATATAAACCAGTACGGTAAATATCGGATGCTAATTCCGGAGGGGTGGTTTCTAATGCTTTCAGGATTGCATCTTCTATTTTTGCGATGGATTTATCCAAACAATGCGCAATTTCGCTGTAATTGACTTTGATCTGCTTTGGAATGCCAGTCATTAAATCCCGACCGTTTACCGCGTATTCATCTGGTGCATCTTCTAATTCATGCAACGCAGAGCCAACATTTATTTTGATTTGCTCAGCTGTCCGCTCTCCGATCAAAATATTGTGCTGACGCTTCATGTAGCTTACAATATCGGTATTCAACTCATCCCCTGCAATGCGAATGGATTGGTCGGCTACAATACCTGCCAATGCGATCACTGCAATTTCCGTTGTACCGCCACCGATGTCAATAATCATATTGCCCACCGGCTCTTCCACATCCAAGCCGATACCCAACGCTGCCGCCATGGGTTCATGTATCAAATAGGTTTCTTTAGAATCCACGTGGTCCGCTGAGTCGAATACGGCACGTTTTTCCACTTCCGTAATGCCGGATGGAATACAAATCACCATTTTCAAATGCGAAAAAAGGCGCTGCCGCTTGCCGATCATATTGATAAAACCCTCTATCATGCTCTCCGCTGC
Organism: uncultured Saprospiraceae bacterium; assembly: GCA_964517145.1. Classification (GTDB taxonomy): domain Bacteria; phylum Bacteroidota; class Bacteroidia; order Chitinophagales; family Saprospiraceae; genus JADJNW01. The sequence goes on along the minus strand of CAZFBN010000004.1, from coordinate 34,573 downwards.
TTGAAAATCTGCAATAACGCCATCTTTGAGCGGACGAATGGTTTTTATATCTTCATGGGTTTTCTCGTGCATTTGCATCGCCTTCCTGCCCACGGCGATCGTTTCTCCCGTTTTCCGATTAATGGCAACAATGGAGGGCTCATCTACAACCACCTGTCCGTCTTGAATAATCAGCGTGTTGGCAGTTCCCAGGTCAATCGCAAGTTCTTGTCTGAATAGGCTGAAAAGTTTCATTTATCTTTTGCTCTCTATTTTTGGGTTGTCGTATGTTATTAATAGATTTGAAAATCAGCTGAAAAGGTACAATTTTTCTTCTGATTTTCGACATTTCTGCGCGGTTTTCAAGCTGCTGCCTTTTACCGCCGCAAAAGAATAAAAAATTTATGGAAAAAGAAAGTAAAAAATCATTCTTAATTTATTGCATATCTGTTATTTTGGATGAAGGGGTAGCAATTAAGAATTACCGATAACTTGTTTCACATTTTATCCACCTCGCCGGCTACTACCTCCCAGAAATCATTTGGATTTAAATATTGCTTTGACAATGCGAGCAAATCTTCTGCACTTACTTTTTGTACATCGCTGACCAAAGTTTCAAAATAGGTCAAAGGCAAATTTTCTGTTATCAGTGTTTTCACCACTTCTGAAACGTTAAACGGTCCGTCAAGCATATTTAAAAAGCCGCCGAGCACATAATTTCGTACCATTTCCAATTCTTCCTCCTCCACAGGCTCGTGCTGCAACACTTCCATTTCTTTGTAAATTTCATCGAGCGTCTGATTGATAAATTCATTGCCTACTTCAGTTGCGATGTAAAAACAGCCGTCGTGTACCATGGTGTCCAGCATCGAATAAATATTGTAGGTATAGCCTTTTTCTTCGCGAATGTTTTCCATCAGGCGCGAGCCAAAGTAGCCACCAATCACGGTGTTGAGGATGTACCAACCTGCATAATCCGGGTGATGCCGATTGAACAATTGCCTGCCGACGCGCAGTGCCATTTGTACCGTTTCATCATTTTTAATGCGCAGTTTACGATCAGGCGAAGGCTGTGCCACGGGTTGCGCCGTGAGTAGGTCGCCGGAGCGAATCGCATTGCCCAGGTACTGGTTCAATGAAGTTAACATTGAATCGGTCACTTTGCCGCTGATGACAATCTTGCAATTGCCAGCAGTGTAACAATGTTCATAATGCCGGATTAAATCATCTCGCTTCAACTCGCCATAAGTCGCCGGATAACTGTTGTAGCCGTAAGGATGCGTTTTCCCAAAAATTAATTCCGTCACTGCGCGGTACGCCAGGGTATCGTTTTTAGTGAGATCAATTTGCAAATTTTGCTGATTGACCTGAATAAACGTGTCCAATTCCTTCTGTGGAAACGTCGGCGAAGCCAGCATTTCAGCTAAGATTGGCAACACTTTATCAAAATATTTATTCAAGCTGTACAACAAAATATTCGTCGTATCAATATTAAAAGGTGTGCTGATGCTACTGCCATAGAAATCAATCTGTTCTGCAATGGCTGCGGAGGTAAAACTCGCCGTTCCTTCTTTCAACATCGAAGCCGTCGCCCGCGCCGCCAGCTGCGTTTGCTCAAATGGGCGCCCTGCATTGAAAATCACCTCCAACTTCAGCACTTCCTGCGTGCCCATATTCACAACATACACAGGAATGCCGTTGTCGAGTGTAAACGTTTGCACCGGCGGCAACACCAGGCGATTGATTTCGTGAATCAGCGGTGTTTGGGTTCTGTCTAACATAAGTCCTTGAAAATTAAGCTTGCAAAGATAGAAATAGATGCCAGATGCCGAATGTTCGCAGCCCGATTTATTCCGTTTTATTGACAAATCTTTTTGTTTTTTCAAAAAACAGCTTGATCTTGACCACTTATCACGAGTTTTCGACAGCTTGTTGAATATTCTTACTAAAAAAATTGTAAGGAAACCCTATTTTTGCATTCTTAGAATTGTTGGTTTTTATTTATTCATACAATTAAAAAAGTCGTATTGCTAAAATTTGAATAACCAATTAAAAATCAGCAGTTAACAATTAATAATCAGCAATCATTCCACTATGAAATTCAGCGTTTCTTCTTCCGAACTCCTCAAGCGCCTGCAAATCGCCGGTGGCGCCATCGGTTCTAACCCCGTATTGCCGATTCTGGAAGATTTTTTATTCACCATTAATGGCGGCAGACTCATCATCGCCGCTACCGACCTGGAAACTTCCATTACGACCGAGATCGAAGTAATGGCGGACTCGGACGGTGCCGTGGCGGTGCCTGCCAAAATTTTGCTCGAAACGCTCAAAGCTTTGCCCCAGCAGCCGATCACTTTTTCGGTGAATCAAGATAATTTTGGGATTGAGATTACATCCGCTTACGGCAAATACCGCCTTGCCGGTGAAAACGGGGCTGATTTTCCGCGCATTCCGGAGCCTGACACTGTGGATACCGTGACGCTGCAAAGCCATGTTTTATTGCAAGGTATCAACAAAACGCTGTTTGCAACAAGCAACGATGAGCTGCGGCCGGCAATGTCGGGCGTGTATTTTCAGGTGGATTTTAATAAAATAACGTTTGTAGCAACCGACGCGCACAAGCTTGTAAAATATACGTTCTCAGAAGTCGCGAGCGACGTGTCCACCTCTTTCATTGTGCCTAAAAAAGCCCTGAATTTGCTGAAAGGCGCGCTGCCTACCAGCGCAGAGGTCAAACTGTCGTTTAACAAAGCCAATGCTTTCTTTTCTTTCAATGAAACGCAGCTCGTCTGCCGCCTGATTGATGCGCGTTACCCTGATTATAACGCTGTTATACCTGTGGATAATCCAAATGTATTGACGCTGCCACGCGGCGATTTTCAAAATTCGCTCAAACGCATCGCCATTTATGCGAACAAAACGACCAATCAGGTTATTTTAAAAGTAAATGGTGAAAATTTGACCGTTTCTGCACAGGATTTAGATTTTTCCAACGAAGCAGTGGAGCAGCTTTCTTGTAATTATGACGGCAATCCATTGACTATTGGCTTCAACGCCAAATTTTTGGTGGAAATGCTAAGCGTACTCGATGCGGATGAGGTGAAGGTGGAAATGTCAACGCCAACGCGGGCGGGCATCTTGCTGCCGGTGGAAGAGAAAGAAGGTGAAGAAATATTGATGCTGGTGATGCCGGTCATGTTGAGCAATTAAATTTAATTGATTATTGTAAATGGATGATTCATAGTAGGTTGTGTTGCTCAATTTATTATAAAAAAGAAAACCTAAAATTTCCAGTGTACTTCAAGGAATTATAACCCCTTGAAAAAGCATTATCAATACATGAAACACTTTTTGCTTTTGTGTTTGCCGCTGCTCGTGCTGCTTTCTTGCCAGCGCAAGCCCAAATTGCCCAACACCCCGGAAGAAGTCGTGCGGCAATACCAGGCATATTATGACCAAAATCAGTTTGCAGATGCGAAAGAACTGAGCACCCCCGCGGAGCGCCGACGCCTCGACGACCTCCGCGCTATCATTGAAAGTGAACCCGCCGATTCTACCATTTTTACCACTACTTTTTTGAGTATCAATTGTCAAATCATGCAGGACACTGCTATTTGCATCTGTGAAGTGAAGGATATTGAAGAGCCTTACACCACGGAGTACAAATTGGTTAAAATAGACGATCAATGGCTGATAGACGCACCTGAGGAAGAAATCGAAATGGAAGAAGATTTTATGGAACTTGACAGCCTGGAAATAGATGCTTTCCTGCGCCGTGATACCCTGGAAAATGAAAATTAAAATTTGAAATACGAAGCCAAAAGCCCAGGTATTTTTCAAATTTTAAATTTCACATTTCACATCTATGAAAGTTGGTTTGTTTTTTGGCTCGTTCAATCCAGTACACGTCGGGCACCTGATTATCGGCAATTACATGGCGACGCAAACGGATTTGCAGCAGGTGTGGTTTATCGTTTCTCCGCAAAATCCACTCAAGCCTAAACACACTCTACTGCGCGACCATGATCGGCTTCACTTGATTCAGTTAGCTATTGGCGACAATCTGCAACTGCGCGTTTCTGATATTGAATTTAGCTTGCCCAAACCTTCCTTTACCATTGACACGCTCGCGGTGTTGAAAGAAAAATACCCTGCAAAGGAATTTGTGCTCATTATGGGAGGTGACAACCTGGCGACTTTGCCAAAGTGGAAAAATTATGAATTGCTGCTGCGCGACTACCAAATTTATGTGTACGACCGCCCTGATTTCGAGAAGGGGGAATTGGCGGATCACCCCAGTGTGCGCATATACGATCAGGTGCCAATGATGGAAATTTCGGCGACTTACATTCGCTATTGTTTAAAAAATGGCAAATCCATTCAATATTTGGTGCCCGATGCAGTGTATCATTATTTGACAAACAACAATCTTTATAAAAATCTATGATCCAAATAGGGCGCTTGGCGATAGAAATAATCGCTTTTTTGTAACAAAACAACGCCAATTCCGTAATTTTGTGGGTGAATTGGGTTAAACTCATTATTTGTTTTGAAAAAAATTATCAGTACGCTCATTTTGGCTAGTTGTCTGTGGCAAGGAATCTTCGCACAGCAAAGCAGCAATCCTTTCGAGCTTACGCCTCGGCTGGAAACGATAGGAACGCCTTTCGAGCAGCCTACCGTCGTCAGTTCCAATCCATTCGATCTGGTAGCACCTACAAAAGAATCGACTGCCGCCCCAACAAAAAAAGCAGTGCGCCCTGCCAAGCCAAAAATTAGCAAAGAAGGTGCTTACAAGCGCTTTTTGTTCATTTCCTTAATGATTACGCTGTTGCTGCTCACCCTGCTGATGACGTTTTTGCGTCCATTTTTTCAAAAGGTGTACAGCGCATTTGGCAGCGACAACATGTTCAATCAGGTGTATCGAGAGCGCGAAAGCATAGGCTTGACGCCATTTATACTGCTATACATTTTATTTTTTCTTAATGCAGGGTTGTTTTTGTATTTGGTATTAGACCATTACAAAATTGCTGTGGCAAACACACACTTACTGGGTTGGCTATATTGCACGGGCGCTATTGTCGTCATTTTTGTTGCCAAGCACCTCATCGTAAGCATCGTCGGCGCAGTTTTCCCTATTCAAAAGGAGACACGCCTGTACAATTTTTTGATTATCATTTTTTCGGTTATAATCGGATTGGTACTAGCGCCTGTAAACGTCTTGTTAGCGTATGGTCCCGACCATATCGAATCTTATTTGTTTTACTTTGCCCTAGGAACTTTAGGGCTCATCTATTTGTTCCGTTATTTAAGAGGATTGGCTATTGCAAATCGTTTTGTAGCATTTCACAAATTTCACTTTTTGTTGTATATTTGCACCGTCGAAATCGCACCTGTCTTTTTTTTGGTAAAACTTTTGTTAAACCAAATTAAGTAAGGCTGGTATTAAAAATAAAAAATTTTTATTTGATGATGGCAGTAAATGGAAAAGCACAAGCAGGAACTTTGAAAAAAGTTAAAACCATACTTGTGACTCAGCCCAAACCAGACCGTTCTCCCTACTACGACTTGGAAAAGAAGTACAACTTACAAATAGACTGGCGTCCATTTATTCATGTAGAACCCGTAGTGGCAAAAGACTTCCGCAAACAACGCGTGTATCCTGACCAGTATCCGGCAGTGATTTTTACCAGTAAAAACGCAGTGGATCATTTCTTCCGCCTGTGCGAGGAGATGCGCATCAAAATGTCGCAGGAAACTAAGTATTTCTGCTTGACCGAGCAAATTGCCAACTACTTGCAGAAGTTTATTGTTTATCGCAAACGCAAGGTTTTTGCAGGTACAAAAACAATTGAAGACCTGGCTTCTGCTTTGAAAAAGCATAAAAATGAAAAGTTTCTGCTGCCTTGCTCCAACTTGGGTGCCAAAGATGTGACGTCTTTTCTGGAATCGCATGGCTACCAATACCAGGATGCTATGATGTACGAAACGGTAAGCAGCGACCTAAGCGACCTGAGCGATGTGACCTATGATGTGTTGGTTTTCTTTAGTCCGTTGGATATCAAGTCGTTGTACGATAATTTTCCAGGGTTTAAACAAAACGAAACCCGCATCGCCGTTTTTGGCAATAGTACGACTAAAGAAGTAGAAGAGCGAGGCTTGACCGTCAACATTAAAGCGCCCATCCCTGACGCACCAAGTATGCCAATGGCATTGGAGCTTTATTTGCAAGACTCCAACAAAGATTGAGCAGTCGTATCATAGCTTTTTTCTGAAAAACCCTGACAGCCATTGCGCGGTCAGGGTTTTTCCGTAGTGCAGCGTTTACGCTGCCTTTCGTAGCACAGCGTTTACGCTGTATTTCATAAAGATAGCATGCTGCTTTCCAAACACCTCCCGATAACGATCGAATTTAACACTTCGCTACTGCCAAAAAAATTCTTTTCCAGGCTAAACCGCGCTTCCTTTCTAGCTGTTTTCCAGTCGTATGGATGATTTTATTCTACGATTAGCCGATAAATTGCAGCAGCCGCTCCCCGGTCGAGAGGTGCAGTACCGCATGGCGCATGGCGCTCGCCAATCGGATGTGCCGGTGCCGGGCAATGCTCGTCAGGCAGCGGTGTTGGCATTGTTTTACCCCAAAGCAGACGAATGGCACTTGGTTTTTATCGAACGCGATGCCTCGAACCCCAATGATCGTCATGGAGGACAAATTAGTTTTCCGGGGGGCAAATATGAAGAAGGCGACGGAACCCTTGCCAATACGGCACTGCGCGAAGCGGAAGAAGAAGTCGGCGTGGATGCCAGCAAAATTGAACTACTGGGGGCACTTACCAATTTATACATCCCGGTCAGCAATTTTCAGGCAAATCCCTATGTCGGTTTTATGCGAGAAACCCCCACCTTTGTGCGGCAGGAACGAGAAGTGCGATCTATTCTGGAGGTGTCTTTTTCACTTTTTCAACAACCAGAAATTGTACAAACGATTGATTTACAATTGGCACAAAATTTAATTTTGAAACGCGTGCCTTATTTCAATCTTTTAGGAAAAGTGGTGTGGGGTGCCACTGCCATGATGTTGAACGAATTGCTGGCAATTCTGGAGGAGCCGGTGTATCGGTAGCCCGTATGAAAAAAAACGATCATAAAAACTCCATTTTTGAATTTTAATGAAATAACCTGCCGTTTTGCTATCTTCCCTCCAAATTTCTGACCCATGCTCAAAAATGGCTTCATCGCGCTATTTGTATTTTTTTGTTTAAGTGCAAATGCGCAATCTTCGGGCATCGCCTACGAATTGGATACGCTTTTTAAAGGTTTTCATCAGCGCACCCGCTCTAGTGCGGCAATGCTGGTCGCCAGCAACGATGGAATTTTATACCAAAATGCCCTGGGTTATCAAAATGCCTTGGAAAAAGTGCCGCTGACGGTGCACAGTTCTTTCAACCTCGCTTCGGTTTCTAAACAATTTGTCACCATGTGCATCATGATTTTGAAAGAACAAGGTAAACTGGATTATGATGACCTGATGACGAAATATTTACCAGACCTATTTTATGACAATATTACCATTCGCCATTTGATGACGCACACCGCCGGCTATGGCGATTATTTTGAATTGTACGAAAAGGAATTTCCTAAAGATCAAATTTTTACAAATAAAGATTTTTTAGCTTTGTACACCAAACACCGACCGTCGCTTGATTTTAAACCTGGCAATAAATTTCAATACAGCAATACAGGCTACCTGATTTTGGCATCCATCGTGGAGGTGGTTTCTGGCATGCGTTTTCACGATTTCGTGACCGAAAACATCATCAAGCCTTTAAAATTAAAAGAGACATTTGCTTACACTATCGACATGTCTAAATATCCAAAAAATCGTGTATTTGGATTTGAATATAAAGCTGATACAATTGTAAAAAATGATTTATTCAATATTGATGGTGTCATTGGTGATGGAAATATTTATGCCTCTGTTGGCGATTTGCACAAATGGAGCCAGGCGTTGTATCAAAACAAATTGGTGAAAGCCGAAACTATGCAGGAAGCTTATCAGCCATACATTTTGAACGATGGAATCAAAAGTTACTACGGCTTTGGCTGGGGTTTGTTGCCCGATGCCTCGCGTGTGCAGCACACCGGCGGCTGGGTTGGTTTTGCCAATTACATCCAACGCGATTTGAAGGGTCCGTTTGAATTAATTGTGCTTACAAACTCCAGCGCTCGTCCAAACACTTTGATTCAAGGCGCAAACAAAATTCTCGATCGCTACCGTACTACCTTGATTACCAATGTAAAAATTGCAGATGGCAGCGGCGGCAAGCTTTTCGCGGGAGCGGTGCGAGTGCAAGGCGAAAAAATACTGGAAGTGGGCAACTTAAATCCTCGAAAAAACGAATCCACGCTGGATGGAAATGGCAAAGTGTTGGCACCCGGATTTATTGATGCGCACAGCCATCACGATAGAGACATGTTTGAAAAACGAGATATGCCAGAGGTTGTAAGTCAAGGAGTTACTACGATTGTCATTGGGCAGGATGGTGGTTCTTACTATCCTTTACAGGATTTGTGGGCGAAACTCGATACCGTGCCAGTGGCGGTCAATGTGGCGTCTTACGTTGGTCACAACACTTTGAGACGCAAAGCTTTAGGCAATTTTACCCGTCAGGCAGCGCCGTTTGAAATTGTAAAAATGCAAGAACTACTGTGGGAAGAGCTGAAATCGGGTGCGCTGGGCTTGTCCACTGGTTTGGAGTATGACCCTGGCATCTACTCAACGCGCGAAGAAGTGCTGGATTTGGCGAAAGTTTTGAAAGAAACGAAGAAACGCTACATCAGTCACATTCGCAGTGAAGACCGCTATTTTTGGAATTCGATTGAAGAAATTATCAATATCGGCAGAACGCATCAAATTCCCGTGCAGGTGTCGCACATGAAAATTGCCATCGTGAGTCAATGGGGCAAAGCGGATAGCTTGTTGCAAATTTTAAACAATGCGAGAAAAGAAGGTATTAACATTACAGCTGATGTGTATCCTTATGAATATTGGCAAAGTACGATGACGGTTTTATTTCCAGAACGCAATTTTGAAGACCTGAACGCTGCAAAATATGCCCTCAGCGAATTGACCACGCCGGAAGGCATGATTGTGGCGTATTATGATGCCGACAAATCGGTAGAAGGCAAAACCCTGGCGCAAATCGCCGCCGACCGCAAGCAGGCACCGGAGGTGGTTTATTTGGATTTGATCAAAAAATCATTGGACGAGCAAGCCGATGAAAGTATCATTTGTACCAGCATGCACCCGGCGGATATTGCGAAGATTGCCGCTTGGGAATGGAGCTGCATCTGCTCTGATGGCACACTCAATGGATCGCACCCGCGTGGCGCAGGTAGTTTTTCTAAAATATTACGAAAATACGTTCGTGAAGAAAATCATTTTTCCTTGACGGAAGCCATTCGCAAAATGACCTCCTTAACCGCTGATAATCTAGGGATTAAAAATCGGGGTCGCATCAAACCCGGTTATTTTGCTGATTTGGTTTTGTTCGATCCAGCAACAATTGCGGATCATGCCACCATTGAAAATCCTGGTGCACTGACCACCGGCGTCTTGAAAGTGTGGGTGAATGGAAAATCCGTTTGGGAGATGGACAAAACGACGCGCCAATTTGCAGGGCGAGGTTTAAAAGCAGAGTAAACCATTTACTTTACAGAAGTTTTTATTACATTGCAATAAGCAATTTGTTACATCACGATAATAATTGTTTAAATTTTTGTCTATGGCAAAAAACGCATAAAAACTCCCGCAGATCGAAAAACCATATGCGTATGATGCGGGATTTCAAGATACTATCGTTTCGAAGTTGCACAAATGTTTCCTTCTTGCACAATGTTTCAACCTACCACAAAAGCCCTTAATTAAAGCATATATTATATGTTATTGGTTTTTTTTTTCATTTGGTCATCTTTTTGCTTATTGTGAATCAATGAGTTCTCAAAAATATAATTAAAGCATGGTAATTATGAAATATCAAAAATATTAAAGATATTAAAAAAAATAACCAGCGCTTGAATGGTAAATTGAAATAAAACGAGTTTCCAATTAGTCCAATTCCTGTCAACCATATTAATGGGGTGTATGCTGGTGACATAAATCCGATTGCATTATTACTCCATCTACTGTCTGGAAAATAAATTAGAAATAGCCAAGACGAAAAGTACAATATTGTCCCAAAAACGTAAATTAGTAATCCTTTTTTTTGTATGTTAGTTGAAAAGTTTATGGGCATTAGAAATGAAAGTATAAATACAAATATTCGTGAAATATTTTCCCCATAAGTCAAGAAACTAGGAATATCTTTCCAGAATATTTCTGGTTGATATGAGTTAGGTAATTTATCTGCCAAAACAATATTCCAAATCATTATTGGAATTGTTAATATAAAACAATTTAATAAATATTTTCTCATCGTATTTAAGTTAGGGCAAACGCATCAAAAAATTAGATTTGGAAATTTCATCAAAAACAGACAAGTTTAAAATTTTTAGATTCATAATACATTGAAGACCATATTCATTTTTAGACTAAAAATAAGAGAACCAAATAACATTCTTTGATGCTTTTGCCCTATGTTTAAGTTTATTAAGTAGAGTTAATGTTATTGATATTTTTTTAAATTCATTATTGTCCTTAGAAATATCTTTGAGTTTCCTACAATTACCGCTAACACGCAGAAACGCTGCGATTATCCGCGTTATCCGTGTCGTCCGCGTTCCAATTGTTGCCAGGAGAGAAGATTAACAAATGTTAAACTTTTTATTACACTGTACTTCGCGCGCTAGTAGTTGAAAGATTACAATATTCGCTTTTGTCGCAGCACCAGCAGCATCACACACAGCACCACCACGCCAGCAGCGATACCCATTTCCACCCACTGTTTTTGCTTGATGCGAATGCGGCTTTCCAGAAAGTAAGGATTGGGAGCATTGGGCGAGCCGACGCCAGGACGCGCTTCCCAATTCTCCAGATCGCTGTTTTCCAAATTTGGAAGCAGTAAATTCAAAGTAAAAACCGAATCGGTCGGCGTCAATTCATAATAAACGCTATCCACAACGGCACCATAAGAAGCAAACAATTGCAACTGTTCGGCTCGTTTATTCAAGCCAAAATTCAATCCACCGATGACGTTGTAAGCATTCGGAAATTGAGTGAAAAACTTTTGCGTATCCTCGCACACCACAAGGTAATCGTTTGGCGCAATGCTTACATTTGGAAATAAAAACTCATTTTTCAAATCACTCAGCACCCAATCGCGCAGGTTGACTTCCGCTTCCGAATTGTTGAAAATTTCAATCCAATCGCTCGACTGGCGATTATTTGCGCTGATTTCATTGATGATGACCTTTCCGGCTAACGGATGCTCAAATTTTTCAAAAATCGCACGAATGCTCGTTGTATCTTGTTTTAATTGCAATACCAATTCCCGCGTTTCTTTCGAGGCATCTATCCCTTCCCAACGTACAAAACGATAGCCATTCTGTGGAATTACTTTGAGTGTAATGGGAACATTTTCAAAATAAACACCTTCAAATGGTTTAGTTTTTATTTTTAAATAGCTGTTAATCAGCACCATACCGCCACCTTCCGCCTGCACACGCAGGGTACGCATAGCGCCCGTGTTGAAGCGATCCATGAGGTGGAGGCGAGCATACAGGGGGCGTTCGCGCGCAAACGTGCGCAACACATCCACTTCATGCTCCCATTTCAACGGATCCAATCGCCAACGCTTGATTTGCCGCGGCATCTCTGGCTTGAGCATATTGTAAAAATCGTTTATGCGTCCTTCTACCCGAGCCGCACTAAAAGTGGTATTCAAATGATCGGCATAGCGATTGACAAACTGCTCGCTGAAATCAGAATTTTCCAATAATTTACGCAGTAGAAAGGTGCTCCAGGGCGGATTGGGCCAAGCCGGTCCGTTGGCTTCGGTATGAAATGCAAGGCTATTGTTTAAATATGCCTGTTCATCATGCAGCCCAAAACCCCAGTCGGTGTCATAAATAATCCAACGCCAGCGTCCATCGGAGGTACGAGGACGCCAATATTTGATGTTACCACCGGCATCCTGATTGTCAAAATAAATTTCGGCAATTTGGTGTTGCATAAAATTTTCTACATCCATCCACTGCTGAAGCTGGGCGTAATGAGTGGGATCTTTGAGGCTGTGTTTTTCCAGGAAAGCCAACATGCGGCGGTAGTGACGCGTACTGCCGCGGCGCTTGATGACATTGTGCTCCAGAAAGTCAATACTGTCTTTGTCCACCCCTTTATTATGATCAGCAATGAAAAAACGATTCACTTTTTCGCGGATATCATAAATGCCCCAATACATACCATTGATATACACATGACAAGGCCGGTAGGCTTGCTTGTCAATATCCCAATCGTCGAGTAGCCCGATCATCAGGGCGTCGCGCATGTGGCTCTTGCCCCAATCGCTGCCGGAATTGCGCAGCACCAAAAATTTAAAATCTTTCAAACCTTCTTTGCCAAAAATGGGGTATTCAAATCGTTTTGCGCCATATTTTTCTCTGGCAACCAGCGTCAGGGATTTTTGTGGAAACAAGCGACTCATGCCGCCAAACAAGCGAAAACCTGACAAGCTATTGTACACGCTTTTGCCATCCGATTCAAAAATTTCTACGTTTGCCGTCACTTCTTTGTAACTCCAAAAATTAGCGCCATACTTCTGCCACATAGTATCAATGGCGTGGCTCCCCTGCATGAACAAGCCTTTTTCAGGGTCAAATAGCAATTTAGGTGTGATGCCAATAGACACCACCGGAAAATCTGTTTCTGGCTCATTGACAAAATAAGTGCTGGCGCAGTACCTACCTGGAGCGCCATTTTTAAATACGACAGCTCGAACAATAGAGGTAGTACGCAATTCAAAGGGCTTGGTGTAAACCGAAGATCGACGCGAGGGGCGCGTCCCATCTGTGGTGTAATAAATGGTGGCACCTTCGGCGTCTAATTTTACTTCAACGGACTCTTGATAAAAGCCGCTGGCAGGAAAAAAGTGTACCGTCGGCAACGAATCGGGTTGATTTTGAGACCATAGCCGTGTAAGTATTGTTAAAAAAAAGCCTAGTAGTACAAATCGCTTCAACATTCCGCCCTGCTGTTTTTTGAGTTAGTTTATAACACTGGGATTGCGTTCACAATTCCATCATCTGCAAACGTTTACGCAAATTAATCATTTTTGTTATGCAAAAACAGGAAAAACTTTGCCCTTATTTTGTTATACGTGGAATTTTTCAAGAAGTCACAATTTTTAACAATATTTTTATTAACTAATTTTTTAGTTAAAAAGCTATTTAAATAGTTGCGTGACGTGTTTTTTAATCTTATCTTTGTCACAACAAAGCAACACCTATGCAAGCACTCACCAAAGCAGAAGAAGAAATCATGCAAGTCATTTGGCGCATCGGTCCGAGCACCGTTGGGCAAATCCGCGAAGACTTGGAAAAAAATACGGGCGATCTGCCGGCGCATAGCACCGTTTCCACCATGCTGCGCATCTTGGTAGAGAAAGGTTTTCTCACGTACAAAGCCTATGGGCGCACTTTTGAGTACCACCCAGCGGTGAGCAAGGAGGATTACAGCCGCCGCACACTAAATAAGCTGGTGAACGATTATTTTGAAGGCTCCATGAATCGATTAGTGTCTTTTTTGGTGGAAAAGAAAGAATTAGACATGAAAGAATTGAATAATTTGTTGGACAAGCTTGATGAAGAGGATTGAGGAGTCATTGATTTGTGGAGGGATTTAGAAGCTGGGTAGAGAAAGTCGTAAATCCAAAATCGTAATTTGTAAATCGTACAAGATGCTAAGCTACATCCTTGAAGTGAGCATTTGCTGGGGCGCGTTTTACCTGCTCTATTGGCTGCTGCTGAGCCGCGACACGTTTTTTCATTTCAACCGCTGGTACCTGGTGAGTACGCTGCTGGCGAGTCTGGTTATTCCGGCGGTAGAATGGGAATTGCCGCATCGGGTGGCGGAAAGTGAAATTGCAACCGTCTATTTCCAACCAATTACCGTTGGTGTGGAAACTTTGGAAGTAACCGTCACGGCTACGCCGATCACTTCAGGCGTGGAAATTTTGGATGTACTGACCTGGATTTATTGGGCGGGTATGGCGTTTTGTATGATTCGATTTTTAATGGGCATGCGGCAGATATATAAGCTGTATCGGCGCAGTGAAAAGCGCTATCGCAATGGTTATCAACTCATTCTATCCGAAAAAGTGCATCCGCCTTTTTCGTTTTTTAACAGCCTTTTTATTTCAAAAAATGTAGAATTGGAGGCGGAAGATCGGGAAGCGATTCTACGGCACGAGCTGGCGCACATTCGCGGCGGGCATAGTTATGATATTTTGATGCTAGAAATATTAAATACCGTGTTTTGGTGCAGTCCTTTCATTTACTTGTATCGGCGCAGCCTGCGCAATGTGCACGAATAAATTGCCGACGCGGCGGTGCTGCGCACGACCCAACGAAAACAATATGGTCATTTGTTGATACGGCAGTCCCAGTCCGGACCTGCGATTGCCATTGCCAATCATTTTCATTCACAACTGAAAAAACGAATTCTTATGATGATGCGAAATCCATCCAAACGGCGGGCAATGCTCAAGTATCTACTGGTCATACCTTTGACTTTGTTGGTTTTATTAGTCTTTTCCAATGCGGAGGCGAAGGCAAGTTTGCAGCAGCAGGCAGAGGAAGTGCAGCAAGCGGTTGCCGAGCAATTTGACACAAAAGCGGATCTAAATGTGGTTACAAAAGTATGGGGTGAAAATTTTACAAAAATAGCAATTGAAGACGGTGAAATTCGACTTGAAGCCAAAGACGGCGTCACAGTAAGAGTAGATACTGTTCCGATTAGTTTAGAGAGTAAATCCTCTAATGAGGAAATGGTCAATTTTGAAATTTATTATGCAAACGGGGAAGTAGAAAAGTTGACAAGAAAAGTCAACGACAATGAAATTCTGAAAAAAATCAATCCAAGCGATATTGAGTCAATCGAAGTTTTCCGCAACGATGGTCAAAATCTGATCAAAATCTGGCTGAAAGGTTCGAAGAAACCCAATACCGATGTAATCGACTTAGACGAAGCACCCATTTTTGCAGGCTGCGAAGGAGAACAAAATCCGCAAAAACGCTTAGAATGTTCTCAACGCAGAATGCTGGAATACGTTTACAAAGCGATCAAATATCCAAAAGAAGCACGGGAGAAAGGCATTCAGGGAACAGTTTATGTGAAATACACCATTGATGAACAAGGATTTGTAAAAGATGCAAAAGTTCAACAAGGCATCGGCGGCGGCTGTGATGAAGAGGTGCTACGGGTGGTCAAATCTATGCCACAATGGAAGCCAGCTATAAAAAATGGAAAATCGGTTGCTTCCGTTTATCACATGCTACCTGTTCATTACAAACTGGAAGGACAAGAAGGAGAATCCGCAGCAATAGAGGAAATGATATTTCGTGATACGGTGGTAACTTTTAATCCAGACACTTATGAGGAAAAGGTGAAAATTGTTGAAAATCCTGCTGAAAAAGTGGTAGTGGTAGGATATGGGGTTACTCAAAAGAATAAATCGATGCCAAGCGAAACCGAAGAAATCTTCAAAGTCGTCGAAGAAATGCCGCGCTTCCCAGGCTGTGAGGATTTGACTGGCGACGAAAAAGTGAAAAAAGATTGCGCCGACCGCCGCATGCTGGAGTTTATTTTTCAAAATATCAAATACCCACAAGCAGCACGTGAAAAAGGAATTGAGGGGATATGTGTAGTAAGTTTTATTGTAGGTAAAGACGGGGTCATCCTAGAGCCGAAAGTGGTGCGAAGCATTGGTAGTGGTTGTGATGAGGAAGTGATTCGCCTGGTAAACCTGATGCCAAAGTGGATTCCTGGCAAGCAAAAAGGACAGTCAGTAGATGTGCAATTTAATTTGCCCATTCGATTTAAACTGAGTGAAGAAGACAAACAACAGGCTGTGGCTCAAGCAAATGTGAAATTGCCCGCCAATACTTTAAAATTGCAAAATTTCAAAGCCTCCCCGAATCCGACCACCGGCATTTTGAACCTGAGCTTCAGCGGCGAGCGCAAGCCCACGGTGGTGAAAGTGTTTGATTTGCAAGGCAAAGAATTGCAATCGCTGAATGTGCAACATTTTGACGGCTCGTTCCATGAGCAACTCGATTTGAGCAAAGCGCCAAAAGGCACTTTGATTATCAGCGTGATTCAAGGAGAAAAAGTGTATAGCGATAAAATTATATTACAATAAAATTTAAAACATAGGCACACGATTTTAGAGCATTATGTGCCTATGTTTTTCCAAACTCAATCTTGGAGATGTTGGGACTAATACCCAAACACCTGCTCCATTTGTAGCTCCTGCACCTCCCCAAAATTGGCGAGGTAGTCCAAATTCACGTGTTTGCGGTCGCCCAGCACCACGATATTGAAAGCCCTGCCTTTGATATAAGACTGATGGAAATTTGCCAGCGTATTAGTGTTCGATTCCTGAATGGCTTGATACACGTCTGGTGCAATATTGCGATTCAAACCCAAATCCTGCGTAGCAACGGATTCCCAGTACACGTTGCGTGGCGACAGGCGCTCGCTTTCCATTTGGCGCAGAATGGTCAAGCGCGCCGTTTCAATCTGCAAATCCACCAGCGGCATATTGTCAATAATGTCCAACATGGCAGGCACGGCGTCCGAAATTTTATCAGGCTGAGTACCTACGTAAGCTTGCAAATAGTGCGGAAAATGCTGGCGGCGCGGCGAGGTGTGCATGGCATAAGTCGAATATGCCAGCGCTTTGGACTCTCGAATTTCCTGAAAAACAATGGAAGACAAACCGTAGCCGAAGTATTCATTGTACAAACAACGCAGGCGGTGCTCTTCCAGATTGAACTGCGGTGTACCGCGCGACACAAACATGATGTCTGTTTGGACAATCGGAAAATCCAAAAAGAACACGCAGTTGCGCTCTGTTGCCAATTGCTCAAATTTTTTAATATTTGGAATGGCATGCAACCGAGTAGGCACTTCATGGTATTTTTCTAAAATGCTTGCCACTTCGCCCATGGATTTTTGACCATAGTAGTAAATGCGATGTTCGTGCGACGTCAACGACCGAATCCATTGGGTTAGATCGAATGGTTTCAAACTTTTCAATTCCTGCTCCGACAGCCGATACGTAAACGGCGAATCCGTGCCGTACCGCGCATAACTCGACAAGGCATCGCGCAAAATCGTGTCGCGGTCTTTTTTGGCATTTTGGCGTTTCATCAAAATATCCGACACCATGTTGGCTAGCACCCCCGCATCTTCCTGCACATTTGCCAAAATATGTTCAAACAATTGAATACCTTCCTCCAAAGATTCCTCCAAACCAGAAAGCGTCACATAAGCCCGATCATCACTGTTATACACATCAAAACTCAAGCCAAGGCGATAAAATTCCTGCTGCAAACGCGCTGGCGTGTAACGATCTGTGCCCAAATACGCCAGGTATTGCAATGCCAAAGCCAGCCGACGGTCGTGATTTTTGCCCATTTCAAAAATATAATCCAAGCGAAATAAGGCATTTTGAGGATTGCGAACATAATCTAGTTGCAAGCCATTTTGCAAAGTTTGTGATTGAATCACCTCTTCAAAATTGACAAAAACCGGCTTCAGTGGCGGCACTTCTTTGTTTAAAAATGCTGTTGCAAATGCTGAAACGCGCTCCCGATTCAATTCTACCGCCGTGATCGCTGGTTTTTCTACTTTGATCACATTGGGATCAGTGCCTTGATGTTTGTAAACAACTACGTAATTATCTCCAAATTTCGCATTTGAAAATGCAATTATATCTTGTTTGGTAATGCGCGCCAGACTTTCGATGTAATCTACAAATGTCTTCCAATCTATGCCCAGCACAAATGCCTGCGTCAAAGCATTCACCCGCGAGCGATTCGATTCGACTTCCCGCAATTCCTCGAGTTTATAATTTTTAATAACCGCCTCAAGCAGCCAATCTTCAAAATCGCCATTTTTCAGGCGTTCAATCATCGAAAGCAACAATTTTTCTACTTCTTGCAGCGACTGCCCCTCGCGAGGTTTGCCGTACAAACCCATGACCGAATAATCTTCGTGCAGCCATTCCCACGTTTCGGCTTCCAGCACTTTTTGTTCCTGGTTCAAATAAATGTCGAGCAAACCCGCCTGTTCATTGTACAAAATGCCTTGCAACAACAGTAGCATCAAATGATCGTAGCTGCGGCTGCCTTCCAGGCGCCAGGCAAGCTCTACATAAGCGGCTTCTTGTCCAAATACCTCGCGGCGTACAATGCCTTCGAGCGGTGGCTGCGGCTCAAACGTGAACGGTGGCACGGGTTTGGCTTCATAATTGCCAAAATACTGTTCCGCCAATTGCACGGCTTCGTCCAGGTCAAAATCGCCCGCCATCACAAGTGCCATGTTGTTGGGGACGTAGTACGTTTGAAAATATTCCTGAATTTTTACATGCGATGGATTTTTCAAATGCTGCGCGCTGCCAATCGTGGTTTGGGTACCGTAGGGGTGGCTGGGAAAAAGCACCTCGCGCATTGCCTTGCTCACTTTGCGAAAGTCTTTGTCCTGCCCAATGTTAAATTCTTCGTACACCGTTTCCAGCTCTGTGTGAAACAAGCGCAGCGCCATCATGCGAAAACGCTCCGACTCCAGGTGCATCCAGCGTTCGAGTTCATTCGTCGGAATGTCATTGACATACACCGTTTGCTCCAGCCAGGTGTAGGCATTGGTATCTTTGGCACCGATGGCGCTTGAAAGTTTGTCGTATTCATTGGGCGCTACCAACTTCGCTGCTTCAAAAGACAGGCGATCAATTTCAGCATAAATCTTCTTGCGCGCTTCCTCGTCTTGCGTTTGGCGGTGCTGCTCGTAGAGGTCAGAAACCTTTTCCAAAAACACCTTTTCTTGTTCCCAGTCTGTGGCACCAATGCGGCTGGTTCCCTTGAAAAGCATATGCTCCATGTAATGCGCCAAGCCAGTCGTATCAGCCGGATCTTGCTTAGAGCCGGAGCGCACCACAATATTGGTATAAATGCGAGGTTCATTTTTATTCACGCTCAAATACAGCCGCAGCCCGTTGGACAAGGTGTACATTTTTACATCAAATGGATCGCTTGGTACGGCTTGAAAAGCAAACTTTTCACTGGGTACATTCATCATCTTTTATTAACATTTATTATATCAAAAAAATGAAGGGTTAAAAAAAATTTATTATCTGTGAATCAAAGGTTTATCAGTATGCGACAGGTTTACCAAATCTTTGAAATTTGACACGCCTTGAAGCGCTGTTTATCAGCATTTTATAAAACCCAACCGTTGATTCGCATCGTAAGTCAATGTGTATTGAAACTGCTGTCGAAAAAGTCATTTCAGTTCAAAATAACATAAACAGCTCGAAAGTAGGGTAAGTTTTGAGAAAAAAAAATCAGGTGACCTCTGGATAGGAATCACCTGATTTTCCTTTTTAAATATTAGAAATTTTTATAATTTTACTTGTCCATAGCGTTCGCCATTTTCGTACTGTACCACAAATGCTTTTGGAAAGCCTTGCTGGTGTACCAAATTCAGCGCTGCCGTAGCTTCTTCTTTTGTAAAATAATCGCCTAGCAACACGCGCGTCAGTTTTTTATCCACAATAAATTCGCTATGAATGCTGCCCAACTCTTTTACCGGCGTTAAATTGCTGGCATTGGCGTCAAATTTTGACACAGCTGCCAACTGAATCCGATAATAAACGCCATCGTGGCGAGGCGCGGACGTTACAATTTCAAAATTATCTTCTTTCGATTTACCCCTTACGATATACGAATCGCCTTCTTTTGCTGCGGTAGAAGGGTTCGTTTTTGGTGGAGTTTTCGTAGTCGTATTCGTTTTTCCAGGATTGTTGGGAGTGGTATTCGTCACTGCTTGTGTTGGTTTGTTCATATAAACCGGCTGCCCATATACGTACAATTCTGGATCGTCGGCAGTAAATTTAAACTCATATGGCGCGTACCCTGCACTTTCCACTTTTACTTTATAGCTTTTTCCAGATTGAATATCAAAAATATAGGAGCCATCCGAAAAAGTTTTGGTGTCAATCACATTTTCACCTGTACCCATTACCTCATACAAACCAACGGTTGCCTGCGTTAGCGGAGCGCCTGAGACCTGATCGTACAAATTACCACGCAAGCTAATACGTTTTTCCCCAGAAGCATATTCAAAAATATCCTCTTCGCGCGTGGTCGTTTTTTGGCTACCAAAAACACGATTGGAAGCAAAAAATCCGCCTGATCCAGCTTTATTTTGTACAAAGTAGTAGTCGTCCGCACTAGAGTTGAGTGGCATGCCGGCATTTTCTACATTGGTCCAGCGAGTGCCTTCGCCCTGGCTCGTGAAAATATCAAAACCGCCGATTGAAACGTGCCCATTAGAAGCAAAATAAAGCATGCCGTCCACGCTATCATAAAAAGGCGTGATTTCATCGCCGAGGGTATTCACAATACCGCCGAGGTTAACGGGAAAAGAAAATTCCGAATTTTCTGTCGTCATATCACGGCTGGTGTACCAAATATCCATGCCGCCGCGACCGCCCTCCCGGTTAGAAGCGAAATACAAAATTTCCCGATTGCCCTGTGTAACAACGGATGGATGAGTTGCAGTGGACTTTTCCATGTTGATAAAATCGGGCAAGCGCTCTGGCTGGCTCCAGGCATTGCCGCGCCGGGTAATGACAAAAATTTCGCAACGAGACGTCAAGTCACTCCAACTTTGAACACCGCTGCAAATGGTAAAGTAAAAACGATTGCCATCTTGCGAAAGGCTACTGTTGGAATAGTGTTGATTGTTTTGAATCACCGGAAAATTTTCTGGCAATGAAGGTTTGCTCCATTGTCTGCCCTCCCGCTGCGTGCGGTAAATGCGCGCCTTGCCGCCTTGCGTGGAAGACAAGTACAGCACGTCATCAGAAAATGGGAATGGCGCAAAATCTGTGGCGGTAGAATTCACCCCTTCAAGGTAGCGCACCTCCTTGGTTCGATCCATTTGAGAAGGCAATTGCAAACCCAGGTCTGCTCCTTTTATTTCGGTTTTAATGATTTCATCCAGAATATTTTTAGAATCGCCCGTGTAGCTGTTAAAAAAAGTTTGAAACTCCTGCTTTGCCTTGGCATACTGTCCATCTTGTTTCAAGCTCCGCGCATATTTCAAGCCCACCAGCGGAAATTTATTATTATCATCCTTTACATTGCGGTACGCTTCTGCTGCTTTCCGATAATCTTTTGCCAAATAATACGCCTCGCCCGCGTTGAAGATCAGTTCTGATTCTTTGGTACGTTTGCGCCAAGCTTTTTCATAGTTGTCGGCGGCTTCATAATACTTTCCTTCTTTGAGAAGTTGGTCAGCAAGTTTGGCTTGTTTTTTCCAGTTCAGGTTATCCTGAGCGGTCAACAAGGTGGAAACACACAGCCCCAAGACGAAGGTTAAAAGGATTCTTGTTGCCATAATTTTTTGGATTGAAAGTTTTAATACAAAAAAATTTTCTCTAATATGTTGTCAATAATTGTTCGATCACTTTCGGAAAATACGCGTGTTCCAGTGCGTGTACTTTGTGTGCTATTTCTTCTGACGTATCATTGGCGCTGAGGACACATTTTTTTTGAAAAATAATATCGCCCTCGTCATAATTTTCATCCACATAGTGAATGGTGATGCCCGTTTCCAGGTCTCCGGCAGCTTTCACCGCATGGTGCACGTGCATGCCGTACATACCTTTGCCTCCGTACTTGGGCAGCAGCGCCGGGTGAATGTTCACAATACGCCTTGGATAAGCCTGCACCAAATAGCCCGGCAATAGCCACAAAAAACCAGCCAGCACAATAAAATCAACATTGTAAGCACGTAGCTGCTGTAACAAATGTTCCGTTTCGTAAAAATCTTTGCGACCGATAATCCGTGTTTCGATTCCATGCGCGCGAGCAATGTCAAGTACCGGAGCATCCTTTTTATTAGATACGATTAATCGAACGTTTATATTGGAATGATTCTTAAAATATTCAATAATTTTTTTTGCATTAGACCCAGTGCCCGAAGCAAAAATAGCGAGGTTTTTCATTAATGTGTTTTCGTTTTATGGTGCAATGGCTTGGTAACGCAAAAACACGCTATCACTTGATCGCACGATATTTGGAAGCGCCCGAAGGATCCACCCGCGACATTACCTGAATGACTTTATCTTGCTCTTGCGCGGTGCCTTTTTTGAATATTTCGATCAACTCCGTCGATTTTGTACTGTTGAATAGCTGCACGATTGCAGAATTGGGATAAGCCTGATTGACCTCGGCTACTTTTTGCAGGGCATCTGCCATCGCCAAGCGTCCTTTTGCAAGATCGGTTGACATTACGTCCAAGCCATTTCGGTGATAATCATACATTGCCTGTCGAAATGGTTTGACGCGCGGCGAGAGCAGGTTTTCGGCTATCCAGAAGCGATTCTGATTATTCGACAAAGAATTCCAACCTTTATCCCGACTCGCAATGCTTTGCGGCACCGTGCTGACCACTTCCTGCGCCAGCTGAAAATACTTTTCTCCACCGAGCGGCGAGAAAGAGTCATAATCCATTCCAATTATAATAAAGGCATAGAAAGACAAAATAGAGGATAAATTATCATTATAAGAATTTCTGCTATATGCAACAGGTTGATATTGTTCGTAAGAAAGACTAATATTTCTATCAATAAGATTAAACGTTACCGTCTCATAGTTGCTGCCATAAATCGGGCGCGATGCCTGAATGGCGAGTTCAGCTACAAAATAGTTCGGATCCGTCGGCGATTGGTCAGTGATGGTCAGCAGCAAATTGCACTTAATGCGCTCATCCTGCTCAAAAATATCATCCGTCCATTTTTGATTGTTCATAAATTCGCGGATGGTCTGTTCCAAAGTCGCAAAAATTTTGGGGTCAGCCGTTAACACCTTTTGCGGATTTACTTTTACGGTCGCTTCCAATTCCTGCGCCTGCAAGCCAGACACCATGAGCAAAAGGCTAGCCATGACAAATATTGTTTTCATCCTCTGACTTTTATTTTGATAGCAACGGAACAATTTCGTTCAAAATATCTTCCGCTACCGCATTTTTTGATTTTAACTCAAAATGGCGAATCTTATTGTCTTTTCCTAAAATGGTAATTTTATTGGTATTCAAATCAAAACCGGCGCCGGGGTCGTTCAGCGAATTTAACACAATCAGGTCAAAATTTTTCTTTTCAATCTTCGCTTTAGCATTGGCTACTTCATTGTTCGTTTCCAGTGCGAACCCTACAATTACCTGATTTTCAAGCTTTTTTTTGCCAAGTGTTGCTGCAATGTCAGGATTTTCAATCAATTCAATCGCTAAATTTTCACCCTTGCGTTTGATTTTTTGGCTTGCCGTCACTTTGGGGCGATAGTCGGCTACTGCTGCCGACAAAATGCTGACGTCCGATGCCGGAAAATGCTGCAATGCCGCTTCGTACATCTGCTGCGCCGTTTCCACTTTTATCACTTTCACTTGCGCTTGTGCGGGTAAAATTTTGGACGGTCCTAAAATCAAAGTCACTTCCGCGCCGCGTAGCGCTGCTGCATCGGCAATAGCCACGCCCATTTTGCCCGAAGAGCGATTGCCAATGAAACGCACCGGATCAATGGGCTCATACGTCGGTCCTGCCGTTACCAATACCTTCTTACCTAGAAAATCTTGTTTTTTACCAAAATAATCATTTAAAAAATCTATAATATGTTCCGGTTCTGCCATTCGTCCTTCACCGACCAAGCCGCTCGCCAATTCGCCATGCTCAACCGGAATCAATTGATTGCCAAAGCGTTGCAAACGTTGTACATTTTCCTGCGTGGTGGGGTGATGCCACATGTCCACATCCATAGCCGGCGCAAAAAATACCGGACACCGTGCAGACAGATACACCGCCGCAATGATATTGTCACAAATGCCGTGCGACAGCTTTGCCAGCGTAGTAGCCGTCAGCGGTGCAAGCAGCATGGCATCTGCCCACAGCCCTAGCTCCACGTGGTTATTCCAGCTTTCTTCGCTGCTTACTTCCGAGTAAACGGGTCTCTTCGAAAGCGTCGAAAGCGTCAATGGCGTAATAAAAGTAGTGGCTGCTTTGGTCATCAGCACCTGCACTTCGACACCCGATTTGACTAGCAAACGCGTAAGAAATGCAGCTTTGTAGGCAGCAATACTGCCGGTAATGCCCAGCAAAATCTTCTTGCCTTGGAGGTTGGTCATGATAAGCAAACTGAGAAAACCTATAAGGTTCTGTTTAAAACCTTATAGGTTCGAGCCAAGCAATTACTGTGGCAACTGCGGTGTTTTTTTCTTCTTGCGATCGTTGAAACGATAATATACATCGCCGCTGAGAAATTCTTCCGTTGCAATGATTGCCGGATTGGGCAGGCGTTCGTAGAACTTAGAAATTTCGATTTGTTCCTTATTTTCGTTGATTTCTTCAATAGTTTCAGAAGAAACAGCAAATTCGTCGAGTTTTTGTTGCAATTCGTGCTTAATGTCCACATTCAATTGGCGAGCGCGCCGAGCAATGACTGCCAGCGTTTCATAGATATTGCCGGTTGCACGAGCCAGTTCGCCCACATCACGCGGCTTCACAGTAGGATCCAGCCCTTGTACTTTAGTTTTGATATCCGACATCCTTAATTTGATTTAATTTTTTTTGTGAATTATTTTGAATCGAAGTCACCTCCCGTTTGTATTGACTATTCGGATAGCGCTTTAAAAAAGGTGCA
This sequence comes from uncultured Saprospiraceae bacterium, assembly GCA_964517145.1. Classification (GTDB taxonomy): domain Bacteria; phylum Bacteroidota; class Bacteroidia; order Chitinophagales; family Saprospiraceae; genus JADJNW01. Next base: position 9,679 of record CAZFBN010000004.1, on the reverse strand, counting down.
GCGCGGGTCAATACTTCCTGGTAGCGTTCTTCTTGCCTGCTTACTAAACTGTTTTCTGCCAATAAATACGCCGATTGTATAATCATATAGCGCACTTCCTCGGCATTTTTTGTTTCAGGATAATCCTTTAACAAATTTTCGAACACATGGGTTGCTGATTGGTAGTACCGAAGGTCAAAATATAATTTGCCTTCTTCAAAGGCTTTTTCTTCCAACTTTGCCCGCAATTCATCAATCAAAGCATTGCATTCCTGCACACGGTTGCTTCGCGGATAAGTATTTACAAATAATTGCAATTCTTCAATCGCCTGTTGTGTATATTTTTGATCCAACCGGAAAGTGGGTGAAAGCTGATAATTGGAATAAGCACTCATAAAATCCGCTTCTTCCCGCTTGGCGCTAGTAGCATACGTTTGCGAAAAATTCTTAAAATAATACGATGCTAAAATAAACTGATCCGTATTATAATAGGTGTAAGCGTATTTAAAAGAAATATCTTCCGCCTCCGGGCGCCCGCGAAAACTGGCAATGACCAATTCGTACAGGGCTTGCGCTTTTTGATATTCACTTGCGTTATAATATTCATCTGCTTTTTTGTACAACAATTGTGGGTCATTGCTCGTGCGAATCCGCTCAAATTCACTTTTGCAGGCGCTGAACAACAACACTAAGACCAAGCCCAATAGTACAAATCGCTGGTTATTTTTCATAAGGTCGCAAAATTACGCTTTTTATCGGAATAATGGAATATAGGAACGATGGAATGTTGTAAATAGTTGTATCCCATTCAGATAAGAAAGAAGCCCGCCAGAAAAAAAAGGTTGTATCCCATTTACTTTTTTTGAGAAGATGTTGGATATTGGATGCTGTGGATGCTATTGATCCCTATGGATACTTGGATGCTGTTGACCGTCACAACCAAAAACCGATACACCGATATACCGAATTTCACATGGAACGACTCGACGAGTTTCGACTTTATTACGTACAAACGATTGCCCCGGAACTACAGCGCATGGAGCGGCAACGCCTGCGGCTGCTGGGTTTGATGTTTTTGTCGGTGCTGATTTTAGGCGGCTTGATCGCTTTTCAGTTTTACATCAACATCTGGGTCATTTTTTTAATTCTACTCATTCCGCACGTCACTTTTATTGGTTTTTTGCTGCGCCAGATTCAGCGTTTTGTTCAGCGTTTTAAACCCAGCGTAGTCGAGTTGCTGCTTGATTTTATTGACAATGGTCCTAATTTCGACACCAACTATCCCCTTTCCTACCGCGCCAAAGAAGGCATGACCAAAAAAATGTTTTTATCCAGCGGATTGTTTATCACTTCGGCACCTTATTATGTGGCAGAAGATAAAATTTGGGGGAAAATCGGTGAAATTGAGTTTGAGCTATGTGAATTGGACGCTCGCGAAAACTCGCCGGTACGTGCCGACCTGGATGAGGTTTTTAAAGGCATTTTTCTACATGCCTATTTCAAAGCGCAGGTGGGCGGTCAAATGCGCGTGTGGCCTCGCGAACGCCGACAGTACCTGACCAAAGCCATTAAAGAATTTACATTCAAAGGTGGTAAAAATGTAGATCACGAAATTATGAACGAGGACTTCAAGCGCCTCTTCATGGTGTATGCCACCGCAAATACCCACGTTGCTGGGCTACTGCCGGATACAATGCAGGAGGCAATTGTGCGTTATCACACACGTATCAAGCGCCATTTATATTTTTCATTCAACCAGCAGGATTTTTTTATTGGCATTGCGCAACCAAAAGACCTGCTCGAACCTTATATCTTCCGGTCGAATTTAAGTTTCGATCTGATACTCGAATTTATGAACGACATTACGTTGATCTTGTATCTTGTAAACGAATTTGATCAGAAAATTTAAAATCAACTTTTCAATTTTATAAAACATGAAGCGACTGTTATTATTTAGTATTCTGATAATCAATATTGTAGCGCCAATTTTAGCGCAACCGCCCGCTGCGGTGAAAGAGGAAAAAAGCCTTTTGTGGGAAATAAGCGGCAACGGCTTGGAAGAGCCTTCCTATCTGTTTGGTACCATTCACTTGATTGATAAAAAAGATTTTGTACTAACGGAAGCAACGAAAGCCTCCCTGGAAAAAGCGAAGCGCGTGACGTTTGAAATAAACATGGAAGAAATGTCTGATATATCAGTGCTGATGCCTTTGATGATGAAAGCTTTTATGTCGAATGGCAAAACGCTGAGCGATTTGTTGAATGAAGAAGACTATGCTTTAGTTAAGACGCATTTTGAAAAAATGGGCTTGCCGATGATGTTGTTGGAGCGCATGAAGCCTATGTTTCTGTCTTCGATGAGCCCCGATGCGATGGGTATGGAAGGCGAAAACAGCAGCATGATGTCGTATGAATTGGAATTGATGAAACTGGCGCAAGCACAGAAAAAAACAATTGCCGGCTTAGAAACGGCTGAATTTCAAATGAGTATGTTTGACAGTATTCCTTATGAAGTGCAAGCGGAAATGCTGGTGGAAAGTGTCAAATCGGCAGATGCCGGCAATGAGCAGCTCAAACAATTGGTAGAATTGTATAAAAATCAGGATATCAATGGCTTACACGATATGCTGAACGCCGATAGCGACCTCTCCAAATACGATGAGTTGCTGTTGGTGAATCGCAATAAAAACTGGATTCCGGTGATGGGTAAAATGATGGGCGAGCAAACGACGTTTTTTGCAGTGGGTGCTGGGCATTTGGCTGGAAAAAATGGGGTGATTAATTTATTGCGGCAAGCGGGCTATACCATCAAGCCTTTGAAATAGCTTTTTTAAATGAAAGATTGGAATGTTGAAACGTAGGTTCATTCCTGCAATCCAATATTCCAACTTTCCATTATTCCAATATTCCAACCTTCCACTTAAATAATTCCCTCTCGAATCAAATCATGTAAATGAATGATTCCCAAGTAATTACTAGCTTCGTCCGTAACAATAAGTTGTGTGATGCTATGCTGCCGCAGGAGGGTCAGCGCGTGCACCGCCATAGCATCGGCACGAATGGTTTTCGGAGTGCGATTCATAATGTCTTTTGCCAGCATTTTTGAAATATCTTCGCCGCGTTGCAGCATGCGCCGCAGATCGCCATCCGTAATCACACCTTGAAGCCCGCCATTTTCATCCAATACAGCCGTTGCGCCCAAGCGCTTGGAGGTCATTTCCAAAATAGTGTTTGGCAAATTTTCTTCCAAATGAACCGAAGGTTTTTCATTATTAATATATAAATCATTCACTCTCAAGTACAATTGTTTCCCCAGCGCGCCACCTGGATGAAATTGTGCAAAATGCTCCGGGGTAAAGCCGCGCAGCGCCAGCAGTGCAGTAGCCAGTGCATCGCCCAAAGCCATTTGAGCGGTGGTGCTAGCAGTTGGAGCGAGATTGTTAGGATCCGCCTCTTGTGATACAGGCGTGTACAAAATATAGTTGGCTTGCTTGCCCAAAAAAGAATTTCGATTGCTCACCATACCAATAAGGCAGCTGCACAAATTTTTGACGAGAGGTGCCAGCGCTTTGATTTCGGGCGTTTCGCCACTTTTAGAAATGCACAGCACCAAATCATGGGGATGAATCATACCCAAATCGCCGTGAATGGCATCGGCAGCGTGCATGAACAATGCCGGGGTTCCGGTAGAATTCAGCGTAGCCACAATTTTTTGTGCCACGATGGCACTTTTGCCAACACCCGTCACCACCAGTCGCCCGCTCGACAAATAGATGGCTTTAACACAAGAAACAAATGACTCGTCTAGACTGATTGTCAAGGCTTTAAGTGTTTCTGTCTCAATTTCGAGCGTCCTTCGTGCAGTTTTTACAATAAGTTCTTCGGAAATCACAATTATTTTATTATTTTTGGCTGCTTTTTCAAAAAGGTGGTTCAATTATCAACACAACTATCTGATAAAAAAAGCGTTAAGAATTTTTTTTAAAACGAATTTTATAGTTATCTTTAGAGACCTTAGACAAAAAACATTAGATTTTAGGTGCTAAGTTTCTATAATCTATTGTCTAATTTCTAAAAAAGACTATCTACTAACAACGTGCGAAAAATACGCTAAAATTAGAAATGCACACCATGACTGCAACGAAAGAAACTTTGCGGGACGCACTGCAGCAGTATTTTGGATTTGACAAATTCAAAGGCAATCAAGAAGCCATTATCAAGAGCGTTTTGCATGGTCATGACACCTTTGTGATAATGCCGACTGGCGGAGGCAAATCGCTTTGTTATCAACTGCCCGCGCTGATGCTGGAAGGCACGGCTATTGTTATTTCGCCGCTCATTGCTTTGATGAAAAATCAGGTGGATTCGATTCGGGGCTATAGCCAAAATGATGATGTGGCACATTTTTTGAACTCTTCGCTGACCAAAGCGCAGATGAAACTGGTGAAGCAAGACATCAGCGATGGAAAAACCAAACTTTTATTTATTGCGCCGGAGACCTTGACCAAAGATGAAAACATTGAGTTTTTCCAACAAGTGAATGTCTCCTTTGTCGCAGTGGATGAAGCGCATTGTATCTCAGAATGGGGGCATGACTTCCGCCCGGAGTACCGCAAAATCCGCGGCATGCTGGATACCATCAATAAAGAAATTCCCATCGTGGCGCTCACGGCAACCGCTACTCCGAAGGTGAAATCGGACATTCTGAAAAACCTCAACATGCGGGATGTCAACATGTATGTTTCTTCTTTCAACCGCGAGAATCTCTACTACGAAGTGCGCCCCAAAGGCAAGCAGGAGCAGGTGATGAAGAGCATTGTGCAAATCATCAAAAGTGTGCCGGGGCAGTCGGGCATTATTTATGTGCAAAGCCGAAAATCAGCCGAAGACATTGCTAAAGTATTGGTTGTCAATGGCATAAGAGCAGCGCCGTACCACGCCGGATTGGATGCAAAAACCCGCAGCCAAACACAGGATGATTTCTTGATGGAAGAGTCGGATGTGATTGTAGCGACCATTGCTTTTGGAATGGGCATTGATAAGCCTGATGTTCGCTTTGTTATACATTACGATATTCCTAAAAGTATCGAAAATTATTATCAGGAAACCGGGCGCGCCGGGCGCGATGGGTTGGAAGGCAAGTGCATAGCATTTTATTCTTATAAAGATATTTTAAAACTCGAAAAATTCTTGCGCGACAAGCCCGTTGCCGAGCGGGAGATGGGCGCACAGCTCATGCAGGAGGTGATGGCTTACGCCGAAACGACTGCTTGCCGCCGAAAATTTTTGCTCCATTATTTTGGGGAAGAATACGATGATTCGCGTTGCGAAGACATGTGTGACAATTGCCGCTTCCCGAAAGAAAAAATAGAGGTAAAAAAGGAAATGCAGCAGACATTGCGCTCCATTGTTGATTTGGATGAAAATTTTGGCATCAAAACCATCGTGGAATTCATCATCGGTCGGGATACCAAAGAAATGAAGGATTATCGGTTCGATCAAAAACCTTTATTCGGAGCCGGTAAAGAAAAAGAAGAGAATTTCTGGAGTTCAGTGTTGCGGCAAGCCATGCTGAACGACTTGATTTACAAGGATATAGAAAGTTATGGCTTGTTAAAAATGACGGACAAAGGACACGCGTTTATTGAAAAACCGCATTCTTTCCTGATTCCGCTCAACCATGATTTTGACAAAGCTAGCCCGGATTTGGATGAGGGTGCCGGAAAACCCGCTGCACTGGACGAGGCGTTGCTCACCATGCTGAAAGACCTGCGCCGCCGCGAAGCCAAACGCCTCAATGTACCGCCTTACGTCATCTTCCAAGACCCTTCGCTCGAAGATATGGCAACGCAGTACCCCATCACGATGGAAGATATGACAAAAGTGTCTGGGGTGAGTAGTGGCAAAGCGGCGCGTTATGCGAAGCCTTTCTTGCTATTGATTTCACAATATGTTGAAGAAAATGAAATAGAGCGCCCGACCGATTTTGTGGTCAAGCAAGTTGCCAATAAATCCAAGCTCAAAGTCAGCATTATTCAAGGGATTGATCGCAAAATTTCACTGGAAGACCTTGCCGATGCGAACAGCATTACCATGGATGAATTGTTAGAGGAACTGGATGCCATCGTGGCTTCGGGTACCAAGTTGAACATTGATTATTACCTGGAAGATGCCATTGATGAAGCTTCGCGCGAAGATATTTACGCCTATTTCTTGGAATCGGACATCGATGACGTCAAACAAGCATACAAAACACTTCGGGAAGATGACATCACAATGGAAGAGATTCAGCTGGTTCGCATTAAATTTCTCTCTGAAATGGCGAATTAATTTTGTCTAACAATTTGAAAATCAAAGGGTTCAAAGGCAGCACGCAAGCTTTTGAACCTTTTTTATGTGATAGATTTACCAAAGGCAAATCTCCAACTCAACTTAAAATCCCTTCAGCTATTTGCAAAAAAAAGCAGCCTAACTAAACACTGCGTCAGGCTGCTACAAAAACCAACTTCAAAAAAGGGTCTAGCGTAGTTCTTTCAATCGTGGAATTATAAAAATGTTAGTAAAAGATAATTGTAATTAATATCAAAATCGGATAATGTAATTCATTTTAGGACTCCTGCCGAAAGGAGTGCAAAACCACTTGTAATTTCTTAAAAAAAAATTACAAAAGCCAAGGCATTTGGTGTTATAAAACGGGCTATTTTTTTAAACCGATTTGACCTTGCATAGGCTGCATTACTGCGAGTACAGGTGGCTGCGCTGCATAGGTGTAGTTGCTAGTTCCGGAGAAATAGTAGTGTGCATGACCTAAGGATACTTTAATCGGTTATTGGTAAGGTATGTAAGGGCTGGAGTTGCCTCCGCTTTACAAAAAAATGACGACCATTTTGATCGTGCAGTTTCTCGGTACAAAATTAAGGGTTTTCTGAAAAAGCGCAAGTATTTCAATATATATTCTTTTTTCGCAAACGATATTTATTTTTTACGGAGCGGTGGTTTTTAATTCCGTAGCGGCGGCATCCAGCGCTTCAAAGAAGTTTTCGCCGTATTTTCGGATGAGGGCATCCTTTAAAAACAGGTACACCGGCATTTGATGTTGTCTTCCCAATTCGCAGGCGGCAGCACAAATTTCCCAACGTTCGTAATTGACCATTTCAAATTGGTATTCGCTTCTCGGCGTAATCCGAATGGGATACAAGTGGCAGGAAATTGGTTTTTTAAAATCAGTTTTACCGGCATGGTATGCTACTTCAATTCCACATTGCGCCACCCCGTTTTCGTCGCGCGTCATGTACACGCAAGCGCCGCCGTTGATGAGGGGTGTGCCAAAGTCTTCTGCATCTTCGTAATAAGTATAAGTACCTTGTTTTTCAATCACGGCACGACCTTCGGGTGTCAAAAAATCCTTGATGTCGTCATAAATGGCATCCAAAATGTCCAACTCTGTATTGTCCAGCGGCGCGCCATAGTCCCCTTCCCAACAGCAGGCACCTTTGCAGGCGTTCAAATTGCAAATAAATGCCTCTGAGACGACCTCATCACTGACCAGAACATCCTCAATGATTAGCATATTTTTTATGATTTAGGATCAACTGTTGATAGCATTCCAATTGCTGTCGGCAGTGGATCAAACAGCATTTTATTATTTTTTTTGCAAAAAAATGCAAATGCTGCGTTAATAAAAAGTGGAAACCACCAAAAGTTGTATTTTTGGCGATGTTGTAGAATAGCGTTTACGCTGTTTGCTTCAACAATGCAACATTTCTGATAATTATAAAAATTCCCAAAACGATGAGAAAATTATTGCTCACAATGCTGGGGCTAGGCTTGATGACATTTGCGATGGCACAATCATCAGTCAGCAAAAAAGAGGTTCAAAAAGCGACCGATGAGTTGGTTGCCTTGTATCGACTCGATAACACACAGGCAGCACAAGTCTATGAAATTCAGGAGCGACGCTTGATTAACTTGCAAGAGATTGAAAAAGTAAAAACGTCGGATTACGCTTTGTACTTGCGCAAATGCCGCGCGGTACGCATTGCAACTGAAAATGCCCTGAAAAAACTATTCACCGAACCACAAATGGCAATTTATCAGGCTCAAGTGGCAGAGCGTCGTCAGCGGGAGTCGGCAAAAATGAAAGACTTGAAACGCCAAGGTGTCAATAAGGAAGAAATCGAATTGGGGCTGTTGGAAATAGAGTAATTTTCCAAACAAGATTTGGCGAACGGTTGTTTGCATTATAAAAATACACGCTTGGCAATTATTTTTAAACCTACTCCTATAAACGATATAATTCATGGATCCCTTGAAACAAAAGTTTATCGAAAAAGCGACGGCTTTGCGCGATAAAGTGAAAGTTATGCTGAAGGAGCATGGCGAAATGGTAGTGGATGATGTAACCATGTCCCAGATTTATGGCGGTGCCCGCGACATTAAAACGATGGTGTGGGAACCTTCAGAACTCGATGCGCAGGAAGGCATTCGCTTTCGCGGCTATTCCATTCCTGAGCTGAGAAATTTATTGCCCAAAGGCGATCAAGAACCCCGCCCGGAAGGCTTGTTTTGGATAATGTTGGTAGGCGATATTCCAACGGATGAAGAAGTAAATTGGGTAACAGAAGAATGGAAACGCCGCAGCGAGGTGCCGTCGCACGTCTTCAATGTATTGGATACCCTGCCTGCTGACACGCACCCGATGACGCAGTTTACCATTGCGGTGAATGCAATGCAAAACGAAAGTATCTTTGCCAAGCGCTACAATGAAGGCATTTCTAAAACAGAACATTGGGATCCGACTTACGAAGACGCTATGAATTTGATCGCTCGTTTGCCAAAAGTGGCGGCGTACATCTATCAGCGCACCTTCCACAATGACCAGCACATTGCTGCCGATCCAAACGAAGATTGGGCGGGCAATTTTTCACACATGCTTGGTTTTGACGATGTTGATTTCAAGAATTTGATGCGCTTGTACCTTACCATTCATGCCGACCACGAGGGCGGCAATGCTTCGGCGCACACGGTGCACCTGGTGGGTTCTACGTTGAGCGATCCTTATTTGTCTTTTGCGGCGGGTGTCAATGCGTTGGCGGGTCCACTGCATGGTTTGGCAAATCAGGAAGTTGTATTGTGGCTCAATGAAATGACCGAAAAATTGGGTACAACGAAGCCGACCAAAGATCAAATTGCCAATTATGTAAAAGAAACCTTGGCAGCCGGTCAGGTGGTGCCAGGCTACGGGCACGCGGTGCTGCGTCAGCCCGATCCGCGTTTCACCGCACAAAAAACCTTTGCCGAGCAATATATTAAGGATAGTGATATGGTGCAGATGGTGTGGGATGTATTTGAGGTGGTGCCGCCGATTTTGCAAAGTCTGGGTAAAGTGAAAAACCCTTGGCCCAATGTGGATGCGCACTCTGGTGCCTTGTTGATTCACTATGGATTGACGGAAGCGAATTTTTATACGGTATTGTTTGGCGTTTCAAGAGCGCTGGGCGTGCTGGCAGCTTTGTGCTGGTCGCGCGCGCTGGGCATGCCGCTGGAGCGTCCAAAATCGGTGACGAGTGAGTGGGCGTTTGACTTTGTTGCAAAGCAAAAGGAAGCGGTAAGTGTAAACTAAAATTGGATAAGTAGCTGGATAGGTGGTAGTGTTAAAAATTAACTGATAAGGCTTAGATTGTATTGAAAAGCCCAGAGT